>CAMLDJ010000138.1 GCA_946478755.1 uncultured Pedobacter sp.
ATGAAAAAGAAGATATATTCTATCTTAGTTTTGAAGAGCTTCGTGAAGTGGTTCGCACCCATATAGTGGATGTTAAAACCATCAGCCAACGAAAAGAAGATTTCAAATTATATGAAAAATTAACTCCTCCGCGTGTTTTCACATCTGACGGGGAAATCATTACAGGCGAGTACAAACGGGAGAATCTACCATCAGCAGCTATCGTAGGTCTTGCTGTTTCTTCCGGAAGTATTGAGGGACGGGCACGTGTGATTTTAGACATGGAAGATGCTGACCTGGAAGAGGGCGATATATTGGTCACCCCGTTTACTGATCCGAGCTGGACACCATTGTTTGTATCCATAAAAGGCCTGGTCACCGAAGTTGGGGGACTGATGACGCACGGAGCGGTTATCGCACGTGAATATGGCCTGCCGGCGGTTGTCGGCGTAGAGCAAGCAACCAGACTGATCAAAGACGGGCAGCGCATACGGGTGAATGGGACGGAGGGATATGTAGAGATATTAAACGACAGATCCTCAATGTGATCATATGCGCTCTATCCTTCAAGCAGCTGATGGAGCATATAATCACTAATTTCTTTTGCATTCGCATAAACCATGAAATGCCCGCCATTCTTAATGACAACATCAGGCTTGTTATATCTGATCGGTAAAATATGGTCTGCAGTGCCATGTATATGTATGAGATTGCCCGGACGTTCTTCATTTTTCCATGTTAAAATACATGTTAATGCCCATTTCATGAAAGCGGGATCGCTGTCTACGATAAGCTGCTTTAATAAAATGCGCTCGTTTTGTGTTGTGGCACCTAACAGCTTCAGACCCATACCATTGCCTTTCTTTAACAGACCTACAGGTAATAATTTTTGTAGCCTTAAACTTCCTGCCATCCGGTAATACCAGGGCAGTTCTTTAAAAACAGGCGAACTGGAGATCAGGAAGGTGCGTACGGGATGGAGTTTCTTTGCAATTTCTGTAGCCAGCATACCACCAAAAGATAAGCCCACCAGATAAAATGGGCTAGAGGTATCAATTTTATGTGCCAGTCTGCCAGCATAGTCTTCCAGTGACTCCTTAACCTCGGGCGTAATCCAATCAAGATACACCAATTCAAAGTTCGGTGGAAAGACCAGCTTCTTAAAAACCCGCCTGTCTGCACCCAATCCACTAATGAAATAGATTCTTTTAGTCACTACTTGTACCTTGATTTAAAAAAAATAAATAATTGCAACGATGGCCAAAACGGCAAGAAAAACATAATATGTGTTCTTCTTTTTTAGAGAATCCCAAAGTATTTGCTTTTCCTGCATTAAAGCATTCCATTCATTAATATTTTTGGACTTTCGCTTAGGTTTATAGAATGATTGATGTTCTTCCGGCTCCATATGGAAAGATACGAAAATCTCACCGCAACTTGTTCAGTTATTCGCTTAAATACCTAAATTACAAATCAATTAATCATGAATAGCGGCGGTAACTATGAAATTTGAGATGGACTTTCAAACCTATCAGGATTTGAATATTTTAACGGAAACAAATACTTCCGGATCAATTTTTAATATTTTCAAATATACCAGAACACTGGGTGGGCGTGAAAAACTGCGGGATATGATGACCAGTCCTTCATCAGATATTACATTCGTTACTGCCCGTAAAGATGCTATAAAGTACTTTTCCAGCGAAAAGATCGAGTTAGATATTACCAGTCATCAACTAGACCTTATAGAACATTATTTAAAATATAACAAAGGATATCTTAGACCTAACATCATAGATGCAACGGCTGGATTCATCCGTAATAAGATAAGTCCCCAAAGCGATTATTACATTATTAAAGTAGGAGTCGAGAATTTAATAAAATTACTCAGGTATCTTTTAGCCCTGGCAAGGCAAATGCCATTAGCAGGGGCACCTGATTTAGTCATTCGCCATTGTGCAAGAATAATTGGCCTCCTGGAAAATGATACATTTGCGCGACTAGCCTCGTTAAATGAGCGTAAACTGAACTTCTATCACATCAGCAAACTAGATAGGCTGTTGCGAAGCAAAGAAGTAGGTGTTTTAAGAGTGCTTCTTGATATTACCTATGAGCTTGATGTATATGAAACCGTCGCATTGGCTGCGCAAACAAAAGGATTTTGTTTTCCAGAATATGTAGAAAACAAAAATGTAAGGCTGGCTTACACCGGCTTGTTTCATCCCAATATTTCGAGTCCTGTAAAGAATGATGTTTCATTGAATGAGGATAATAATATTGTTTTTCTAACGGGATCTAATATGGCCGGGAAGTCGTCCTTGCTCAAATCTTTAGGACTAGCGGTTTATCTTGCCCACATTGGATTTCCGGTTCCGGCAATCAAGCTGGAAACAACGGTATTTAGCGGTTTAGTTACCACGATCAATCTGCCTGATGATATAAACAGTGGACTTAGCCATTACTACAGTGAAGTAAAAAGAGTGAAACATGTGGCCACGATATTAGCCAAAAATGAAAATATGTTTATCATATTTGATGAACTGTTTCGGGGTACTAATGTAAAGGATGCATTTGATGCGTCATTGTTGATTATATCCGAGCTTGCGGCTGTTTACAATTCTGTTTTCTTTATTTCAACCCATATTGTAGAGCTTGCAGAAGAACTGAAGAAATTTAGGAATATTTCTTTTCGATATATGGATGTCGTTTTTCAGGATAAAAAGCCGGTGTTTACTTATAAGCTAAAAGATGGTGTATCAAAAGAGCGGTTGGGAATGTACATTGTACAAAATGAAGGGATCATTGAACTGATTAAAAAAGCTGCTGAAAAGAAATGCGCAGACACGAAATAGTTGCTGCTGTTTTTAGATCTGCGGCAATCGGATTGTCAAATTGATGACAGGATAGGCGGCCCCTGGAATACTCCAGAAAGCAAAGTTTTCTATACCTAATAAACGGATTTCCAGATCTTAAACACATTCTGATGATTCCCGTCGAGGTCCCGGATAACCAGGCACAAGTTGTCCTCTCTTTGTGGAAAATGTTTATCAATGATCTGCTGTGTTTGCTGTAGTAATTTTCCGAGATGCTGTTCAAAGTCTATCTCGCTGACATACAAAATAACCTGATTCATTCTGGATGAAACGGTGCATTGGAAAGTGAATTCTTTTTTGAGCGCTTTTACGACTTTTGATCTCAGTTTTTTCATTGAATTCTGATTAATATATGTTATGAGCATTAACGCTGAGTGCTTTTAATAATTGTGTTTAATATTGTCATATTTCCATTCTACCGGAGCTGATAAGATTTGTTAATAAATTTATTGGCAGTTAAGGATTTCCGAAATAACTACAAAGATTTTTTGATGCTTACAGGGTTATAAAAAATGTTGGCTATTGCGAGGCATATGAAACTGGCCAGTGACGTGCCGGTCCGTAAACTGTGGAAAAACTGCCACTTAGAACGAATCTCCTCCCAATCGGAAGGTAGCGTTGATGCTGTCCATATATTTATTTGATTGTCAATTGGAACCTCTACGACTAAGGTAACCAGCAGGGTAATAAGGCTGAAGAGGAGCGAAGCAACCGTATAGTAAAATCCGGTTGATTTTTTAAAAGGGTACCACCATGCAGACAAAAAAATAGAAAATATGCATAAGGGAAGAATTATGCTCATTGGAAAAGCAACATTTTTTATGATCGTCCTTCCGATATGCATAAATTCCGCGGCCGAGAAATCTTCAATCGATTGGCTAAGGGAGAACCATGTCCCCCAAAACAAACCTGTTACCAATAATAATAGGAACGATGCAATGAATTGAGTAATTTTTAACATGATTGTCGGTTCATAAAGGGTAAGCGGAAGAACAAATAGATATAGATCTTTGTTTCCAGCAATTATTACTCTTGCAACTTTTTAACAGAAGTGGTAATCTGAATGAATGCCTACAGCTGAAATAAAGTCAAGTTCTAATGCGCAGATATCAGATATAAATTAACTTAAACATAATATTGAGTATTCTTTATCTTTAACCTATATCGGTAACATTGCTTTTTATTCAAATACAGTTTATTGTATGACTGACAGGAGATCATTTATCAAAGGGAGTGTTGCAGGTGCATTGCTCAGCAGCCTTCCATCAATTTCGCTCATCGCAGCCATGTCTTCGGATAGCGGAGCAAGATCTGACAAAAAAAACAGGCTTCGTTTCGCCATTGCTTCAGACGGCCACTATGGCCAACCGGGTACAGATTTCAAAAAAGACCACGACAATATGGTCAGGTGGTTAAATGAGGCACATGCCCAACATCCGCTTAATTTCGTTATTATTAATGGAGATCTGGTACATGACAGGCCTGATCTTTTAGCGACGGTAAAGAAGGAACATTACGACAAACTCAGCGTGCCTTTTTATGCTTTGCCCGGAAATCACGACCATGCTGATGCTATCATATGGAAATCTGTATTTGGTTATGAGGACAATTTTTCATTCGAAAAAAACGGAGTAGGCTTTGTTTTAGCCAATACGTCCAACACCAAAGGCGTCTATCTTTGTCCGGACCAGGCGTTTTTGAAAAAGGAACTGGATAAGTTCAGGTCCCTGAAAACAGTTTTTGTTGTACTTCACATTCCCCCACATTTTTGGGTGCCTGAAAGTCCTTTTGTCGATTGCCCAGATACAATCAGTCTCCTACACAGTTACCCAAACGTAAAAGCTGTTTTTCACGGGCATGACCACAGTCTTGATGCCGTTTTTTACACCGGTAAGCTTCCGCATTTCTTTGATGCACACATAGGTGGTAGCTGGGGAACTTCTTATCGCGGCTATCGGATTGTGGAAGTTGATGAAGACGACAAGATCACCACTTATCAGGTGAACGCAAGTGGAAATCCAGCTTTAAATGAGACGAAACTGTAATCAATCCGCTATATGAACAAAATTTTATTTTTTGCTCTCTTTTTTATAACCTGCTTTAATGCAAGTGCACAAAACGCTGCCCAGCCCTTTTTATTTACAGTGAATACCCTTACTGGAGATAAGCCTTACTGGAATCTGCAATATTCAGGTAGCTATGGCCAGCGGACAACTGGCCAGTTTGGTTACGATGGCCTGGGCCAGCAATTTGCTGTGAAAGGATACCTTGGTAACCGGTTCACCTTATATGCAACGGCTGCTATTGGTTTTGCAAACGATGGGGGGACGACTTCTGCACAGCAGGCAGAGCTTTTGCGTGATTTTGTTGGCGGTAAAACAGGTGGAGGCTTTAGCCTGGGTGCAGGGCTTGGACTGAGTCGCGATTGGTCAAACGTTAAGTCTGCCATCAGCAGAGTAGCCTTGTCGTTCAACGAGACAAACTGGCGGGCTACAGGCAACCTGCGCTTTGAAAAAGCTTTTGACAGCAACCGTGATCAACTGGACTTCATTACCAGTGTCGGCTTTCAATACCGGTTGTCACCTGCGTTATTTCTCGGTCTGGAGGCGGTGGGTCAGGATCTGGAAGGATTTTGGGAAGCCGATGAAGCCGAAGGTGGCGCGCGGATAATGGTTGGCCCTTCATTAAATGTTGCAGCCCAAAATTCGAAATTTTCCTTTTCTTTTTCAGGCGGCCCTGTTTTTTATGCCACCAGAAGTAATATTGTTCCTTCCGAGGCGATCCGTGAGCTTGGGGCTTCTCCCAATGGATATTCTTTAAGAGCGTTAGTTAACTTTAATTT
This sequence comes from uncultured Pedobacter sp., assembly GCA_946478755.1. The sequence goes on from CAMLDJ010000138.1 coordinate 5,695, forward strand.
GTTTAATCACTAAAAATGAAAAGATCATTCGTACTATTTTTCATATTGTTTATCTGCTTAGGGCAAGCGTTTGCACAATGGCCAGGAAAAGTAGATGAAAGTAGCCAGATTTTACTTCCTAACGGATGGAAACTAAGTCCCGCGGGCCGCTCCATTCCATTAGGGGATTTGCCACTGAACATGCAGCTAAGTGCATCAGGGAAATTTTTGGCGGTTACCAATAACGGACAGAGCACACAGTCGCTTCAACTGGTGGATCCTAGAACTGAACGGATTGTTGATGAAAGAGTACTGAAAAAATCGTGGTATGGGCTGGCGTTCAGTAAAGATGAGCAGCATTTATACGTTTCTGGGGGGAATGACAACTGCATTCTTGATTTTCAAATGAAGAAAGGTAGGCTGGGTGTATGTGATACGATCCCATTAGGGGCCGTATGGCCTAATGGGAAGATTTGTCCGGCAGGAATTGCAGTGAATCGAGCCAACAACAGGTTATATACAGTGACCAAAGAGGACAGCACACTTTACATCATCAACCCTACAGATAAGAAGATTCTCCATAAAGTTCAGTTGCCTGCAATAGCTTACAGTTGCTTGCTATCGGCAGATGAACGCAAGCTTTATATCTCGTTATGGGGGGGCAAAGGCGTTGCAGTAGTAAACGTTGCAGAAGAAAAGATAAAGCAGATCATTCGGGTCGGTGATCATCCGAATGAATTGCTGCTCAACAAAAAAGGCACCACTCTTTTTGTAGCCAACGCCAATGATAATACTGTTTCTGTGATCAATACCGGAACCGGAAAAGTGATTGAAACCATTGCTGCCACATTGTATGCAACGCAACTAACGGGATCCACGACAAATGGACTGGCATTGGCCCCTAATGAAAAAACACTATACATCGCGAATGCCGACAACAATTGTCTGGCTGTATTTGATGTCAGCAAACCGGGTCACAGTGTAAGCCAGGGATTCATTCCTGTAGGCTGGTATCCCACAAATGTAAAAGCGCTGGGTGCAAAAATATTGGTGAGTAATGGGAAAGGAAATACCTCTTTGCCCAATCCTAAAGGACCGCAGCCAATTGCTAAAGCGGATAACAGTGGCTACCACATGGGAAGTACCGCCAACAGACGGCTGCAATACATAGCTGGATTGTTTAAAGGTACTTTATCGTTCATTACAGCACCTAAACCAGAACAGCTGAAAACATATACGCAACAGGTATATGCCAATACAACCTTTAGCGATAAACGAGCCGAACTGGCTGATGGTGAAGCTGGTAATCCCATTCCACGCAAACCAGGCGAAAAATCACCGATAAAATATGTCTTTTATATTATCAAGGAAAACCGCACCTATGACCAGGTGTTGGGTGATATCCCCAAGGGCAATGGCGACTCCTCTTTATGTTTGTTTGGCAGAAGAATTACACCAAACCAGCACGCACTTGCCGAAGATTATGTATTGCTGGATAATTTTTATGTGGATGCAGAAGTGAGCGCTGACGGTCATAACTGGAGTATGGCGGCCTATGCAACTGATGTTGTAGAAAAAACCTGGCCAACGAGTTATGGAGCGCGTGGTGGGTCAACTACTTTTGAGGGTGGTCGTCCGGTTACCTATCCTAAAGGAGGTTTTATATGGGATTACTGCCAGCGGGCTGGTGTTTCTTATCGAAGCTATGGAGAGTTTGGTAATTATAATAAGGCAAATATTAAATCGCTACAAGGGCATATGTGCCCAAATTCACCTGGATTTGATATGGACATTACAGACCAGACCAGGGCAGATGCATGGGAACATGATTTTGATTCCCTGATGGCTGTTGCTGCCGTTCCCCGGTTCAGCACGTTAAGAATTTCAAACGACCACACCAGTGGCCAGAAAAAAGGAAAGATCTCTCCTCAGGCCGCAGTGGCTGATAATGATCTGGCTGTTGGCCGTATTGTGGAACATTTGTCTCACAGTCCGATCTGGAAGGAATCGGTTGTTTTTATTTTGGAAGACGATGCGCAAAACGGTCCTGATCATGTAGACGCACATCGATCGCCTGCATATGTGATAGGTCCGTATGTAAAACGAAATATTGCAGTGCACACCATGTACTCAACTTCTGGATTTCTCAGAACTATGGAGCTGATATTGGGGCTGCCGCCTATGAGCCAATATGATGCCGCCGCGGTTCCTCTTTTCGAATGCTTCACAAGTGTACCTGATTTCACGCCTTATGTTACAAAACGTCCATTAATTAGCCTGGATACGAGAAATGTAGCCGTAAATGAAAGTAGCAGACGTTCGGAGCTGTTTAACTTTAACAAAGAAGACAGTGCGCCCGATCTGGACCTGAATGAAGTCGTCTGGAAATCTGTGAAGGGTGAGGATAGTGTAATGCCGGCTCCTAAAAGAAGTGCATTTGTGATTTTGGAAAAGGAAAAAAAGGATGATGACGACTAGCAATTGAGGGGCTGGCCCATTAGTTAAGTCAGGGCTTGTTTCCACAATCGATATGCGGCCGGCATACAGGTACCACACGGCCGGTAGCCTGATGCCTTAGCCTCCTGTTCATTCTTAAAGAAAACTCTATTTTCAACATTCATGCGTTTGCCAGACTTGCAGGAAAGTAGACCGTAGATCTTTCCCTTACTATATCCTGCCAACGTTATATCACCATTTACAATCAGCCGTGCTAATGCCCGTTTTGCTGAAAAAGGAGTGTCGCCCAGTTCAATATGTGAAACCATCTGTGAATTATCCAGTTAAAATTCGCTTTCTTTATACTTTTACCAGCTGTAAAATACGCGATTCCTGTTTGATATTAAATCTGATTCCTGCTGAGTTAAACCTTTATGCAGTATTCCTGTTATTGTTATATGGGTAGAATTAGAGATCCTTATACTGACAACCACCAAAAGAATATATCATGTGTAATTTTGCAATCGAATATCCAAAATCTAAAGACCAAATGGTTAATCAGTTAAAAATTGCTATCGAATCTCAGACAGATGGAATTTTTCAGGGTGATATCTCTGCAGGGCTATTTTCTTTTTCGGCAAAGGGTTTTGACCTTGCTGGTAACTATACAATTAACGGCGATACAGTAGCCGTTCAGATCACAAAGAAACCCTGGCTGCTTTCCTGTAATAAAATTGAGAGGGAGATTAAAAAGTATCTTGAATTGGGCTATTAATTCTATTTACAGATCAAGCTCCTAATGGGAAATTAAAGATAAAGCCCGCACCGTCGGAAGTAACACCTTCTATCCGTGCCATGCCATTTCTCGATTGCCCCAGCAGGCGGCTAAAATCTTCGACAGTATTTACCGGACTGCCATTTACTGTTGTAATGATCGTTCCTGCTGGAATACCAGCATGGTCAAAAAAGCCGCCGCTTTGTATATCAGTGATCACTATTCCCGACCTTAATCTGTAACGTTCTTTAAACGCAGGCTCAAGCGGCGCAAAGCTTGCACCGAATCTTTGCCGTAAGTCAAGCTCCTGCCGGTTGTTACGGGCCAGGCCGGATACACTTTCCTGTCCTTTTAGCGTTACCGATACCTGATTTTTATTGCCACTACGCAGATACTCCAGAGTGATTTTTTCGCCCGGACGGCGTCTTGCTATCTGCTCCGAGAATTCTGCTGACGACGCAACGTTTAATCCATCAATTTGCTGAATAACATCGCCCGCTTTTAGCCCCGCCGAAGAGGCTGCACTACCAGGTTGTACATCTGTGATATATACGCCATTTATCTTTCCCGGATCGATACCCTGCTGTTTCAATAATTCGTCTTCAGCAGAGGGCGGAGGAAAGCTTACGCCTATATACGCACGTTTTACTTCTCCAAACTGTTTAAAATCATTGATTATCTTTTTGGCGAGATTAACCGGGATAGCAAAGCCATATCCGGTATAACTACCTGTCTGGGAGGCAATGGCGGCATTGATGCCGATCAACTGTCCCGCAGTATTAACCAGTGCTCCACCACTGTTACCTGGATTAATAGCCGCATCAGTTTGAATAAACGATTCAACAGAAGTACCGGCAGAGGAAAGACCGTCCCTGGCGGACCGGTCAAGAATGCCGATATTTCGGCCTTTTGCGCTAACAATTCCGGCAGTCACCGTTGAACTGAGCGACAGCGGATAGCCTACTGCCAGTACCCATTCGCCAATCTGTACCGCGTCAGAGTTGCCAAGCAGAACGACCGGCAGTTCCTTTGCCTGAATTTTTACCAATGCAAGATCTGTATTCGGGTCTGTGCCAACAATCGTGCCTTTGAATGTGCGTCTGTCTGGCAGGACCACCTCGATTTGCGAGGCATTTTCGACAACGTGATTATTGGTAATCACATAGCCGTCTGCGCTAATAATTACACCGGAACCAGAACCTGTTATGCTTTCTCCTGCTGAAGGACTTCCAAAAAGCTCCTCAAGCAAACCGGATGATCTGCGCGCTGACTCGATATATAATGTTTTTAAATGGACTACTGCAGGGATAACCGCTGCTGCAGCTCGTACAAAGTCAGGATTTCCTGCTGATGACAAGGTTTTTGAACGGTTATTTGTAAATTGGACTTGTTTGTTTTCAGTCAATAACGGCCCATTTGATTTGCGTTGTAGAATCACAGAGCCTGACAGTGTAATAACTGAGGTAATTAACGCGGTGGCTAAAATTATTATTGCTGTTTTTCTCATAATAGTACGGTTAATAAACTTTGCTGAAAACCTACAATCTTAACAGAATAGAAGAAGTACAGTTTAAACTAATATTATCTTTTTTTAACCCCTGGCGCTTTACCGGGCTCTTCCACCAATCTAGGTGCATACTCGTTTCTTTCCATTTTTCTGCATAGTGGAATCTCCACATAGAATTTACTCCCTATGTTTTCCGTGCTTTCAAACCAGACTCTGCCACCCTGGGCTTCAGTATATGACTTCACGATCCACATGCCAAGTCCAATGGATTTCTGGCCATCTTTACCTTTTCTGCCAGCCTTTGTATATTTGCAAAAAAGAAGTGGTTGCAAACTTTTCGGAATGCCGATGCCATTATCGGATACAATTGTTAAAACGGTATTTTCAAGCTGCTCCAGGTGCACAGTTATCTTAGCGCCTCTGCCCGTAAATTTGATGGCATTTGAGACCAGATTGTTGACAATCTGCAGATACTTCATACAGTCTACTTCTGCATATATGAAATCATGGGAATGCGTGTAGGCAAAATGCTTTTCTGCCTTTAATTGTGAATTGAGGTAAACCTTCATGACTTCATTTACTTCCCAGACCAGCTCAGTCCTTTCTTTGTTTACTTCTACGCCCACAGTATCCAATGATTCCATTCTTATGATGTCTTGCACCAGATTGATATTACGCCTGGATATTTCGGCAATCATCCGTGTCCACTCATGGATTTCCCTGTTTTCATTTTCAGGTAATTTTTTGCCAATGGCTTTGGCAAGGCCAGCGACGATACTGATGGGGCCCCGAAGGTCGTGCGCAAGTATTTCGAGTGTAGCGTCTTTCCATCCATTTATTTTTTGCATATTAAAGATTCCCAGTTTCCTTGCGGAATCGTCTTCCAGTATGCCGGTTAAATACTTGACCTTGTCCTTTTCCAATATAGGATAGACCTTAAGCTTTACCCATCTTTCGACACCATCTGCTCTGACAATCCGGAAGTCCAGAAAACTATTGACCTTATAGGTAAGCAGACTATTGAAATTCTCTCTAACATATTCCTGATCCTCAGGGTGGATCATCTCCAGAAATAGTTTGGGGTGATCATAAAGGTCATTGCATTTTTTTTTTGTAAAGTGCTCAAATGCCTCGTTTATATAAGTAAATTTCAGTTCATCGGGTTTAAATATAAAAAAGATCTCATCAGACTGTTTTGCCATCTCTCTTAAGATCGCACTTTCTGGATTTTTCATTTAAGTATGGTTTAAAATCAAATCAGCTTGCTAAAGATCAGTAGTAATTATCGTTTCTTGAATCCGCAGATTAGCGGAAAAGGCATGGGAACATGATGGGAGCAATGCTGATGATTATCAACATTTAACACCGTTTTTTGTTTCGCTGAATTTGCAACAGAAAGGCGGGGCACCGGGTCTATAATGAGTTACCGGTCTGTCTTAACCTATGCAAAGAGGATAATTTTCGGATAGGACGCAATTGCTCAGTCACAGGCTTTCCAATCTAATTTTAAGGTACTCATTTCTGTGTTGAAGCGGGGTTTTTCCGGTTACTTCTTTAAACTGCTTATTAAAATTGGAAATCGTAGTATAACCTGAATCATAACTTACGCTGTTGATGCTGGTCTTATTTTCATTCAAAAGTTTCCGTGCATAGTCAATCCGCAGTTCTTTCAAAAAATCAGAAAATGATTTGTTTACCCTCGATTTGAAATACCGGCTAAAGGACGTTGGAGTCATGTTTACCAGCTCGGCGACGACTTCCAGGCTAACTTTATGCCTAAAGTTTTTCATTACGTAATGATAGATCTTGTTCATCCTGTCAGATTCCGTTTTATTGTTTATTGGAATGTAGTTGACATGGGTGATAGGCAGACAGTCAGCAGACTCAGCAATCGTGTCAAGGATCTGAAGCAGGATGATGATTCGTGATGCCCCTTTGGCATGAAGCAGCTTTTGCATCATTTGCCTAACTGTCTTATTCGTTTGGCCATGAATTTCAAGTCCTCTGCCTGCTTTTTCAAACAGCAGACGAATGTTTTCCAATTCTTCCTTTAGGTTAATGACATTGCCCAAAAAGTGTTCTGGAAAATAAATAACTATGCCAAGGGTTTTGGAAGACCTTTGTTGATCCGATGGGTCATTACGCCACAAGTGAGGCAAATTAGGACCAGTAAAAACGAGATCGCCTGGATTAAAGGCTTTGATGTTGTCTCCGATAAAGCGTGTCCCCCGACCTTTTAAGACCAAAAATAGCTGATATTCAGGATGTAAATGTAAGTTGGGGTCAAAATTCAATTGTTCCAGCCGTTTGACCACGAGGATTTTGGACTGTGGGATCGCCGATTTTTGAATGACAGATTTCATTAAATATGAAAGTACGCAAAAATAAATAAATGATATAATAAACTCAATAACTGATAAGATTTAGATAAAATAATGGTTTGAATAATTGCTTATTTGTATAACCAAATGTGATAACCAATATGAGAAAGTTTATTTTTCTAATCATACTCACCAGTTCCGTGTTCCAATATTGTTCCAACAGAACCCTGGTAACTGGCAGTAATGCCGAAAAACACACCCCACGCAGAGCAGAAGTCTTATTTCTAGGCAATGAAAGTACCCACCACAATTCATCCAGATTTGCCCCAATGCTGATCAGTCCGCTTTTTGAACTGGGCATTAATGTAACTTACACAGCAGATACCAGTCTCTTGAACACGGAAACCTTAAATAAATACGACGGCATTATCATTTATGGTAATTACGATTCAATAAGCACGGATAAGGAAATGGCACTCAAGAAATTCGTGGAAGGTGGAAAGGCTTTAATCCCTATTCATTCCGCTTCCTTTTGCTTCAGAAATTCCGACTGGTATATCCATGCGGTAGGGGGACAGTTCCGCAGCCATAAAACAGGAGTGTTCTCTGCTGTTACCACGAATAAGAACCATCCGGTTATGAAGGGTGTAAAACCCTTTACATCCTGGGATGAAACCTATGTACATACCCGGCTCAATAAGGATATGACTGTTTTACAGGAGCGTGTAGATGGAGATTTTCGTGAGCCCTATACCTGGGTTCGTAAACAGGGAAAGGGTAGGGTCTTTTATACAGCAAGCGGTCATAACGATAGTACCTGGAAACAGCCCGGTTTTATAAAATTAATAGGAAAT
>CAMLDJ010000139.1 GCA_946478755.1 uncultured Pedobacter sp.
CCGGATCCAGATATTTTGTGGTTGCAAATCCCTTAAGGTCAAACTTATGCATTAAATTGTCGTACATCAGGTCGCTATTCGTCCTTTCCATCTTGTCACGCGTATCGTTCGGGTCAGTTTTAAAGGGCAGCAGGCGAAGTGCATATCCTTCCAGGTATAAATATTTGTCCAGTCCCATATAGGTATCCTCAGAGACATTGGTTTCAAAGTATATAGGTCTTTCCCAATTGTTATTTGCAAGAATGTCCAACAGGGCCAGATCGGATTTGAATAGGATATTTTTGTTGTAATCCCACTCCATTTTCGAGGCGACTTTATTTTTATCCTTAGCCAGAATCGTACCTGTTTTGACCAGCTGATCTGCATCAACCGTTAGCCTGAATTTTTTAGTAGGCAGAAAATTCTGGAAACTTCCGTCGGACAGCTCCAGTTTATCAGCTTTTTCATCAGAGGTCAGTACAGCTAAAAGCTCCTTTAGCTCCACACTATCTTTAAAACCGTAGTCAAAATAATGCAGGTAATCCCTAACGCCATTTACATACTTTTCGGTGGGCATGGCAACCGGTAAAGGGGCAGAGTTATGAAGTTTAACCTTCATCTGATTGATGTATGCCTCATCAGAAAGGTACTGGATGTTCACCACCCTGATGTCGGTACGAAAACCTTCAACCTCCTGTGCATACCATAAGGGAAAGGTATCATTATCGGCCGTAACAAACAAAATGGCATTTGGGGCGCAGGAATTGAGGTAGTTTTTAGCCCATTCCAAAGCGGTTGTTTTGCCAGACCGGTTATGATCGCCCCAGCCCTGAACCCCCATCATTACCGGTGCGGCGAGCAGACCTGTTACCACAGCTACTGCCAGGCTTAATTTAGGTACATTAAACCTTGATAACCAGTCGCGGATTGCAAAGACCCCAAATCCAATAAAAATAGCGAATGCATAAAAAGAACCCACATAAGCATAGTCTCTTTCTCTTACCTGGAGTGGATCCTGGTTTAGGTAAACAATAATGGCCAAACCGGTAAATAAGAACAAGCTGGTAAGGATAAGTGCATCATTTCTGTTTCTGCGATATAAAAACAATAGCCCAGCGATCCCTAAAATCAATGGTAGGCCGTAAAACTTGTTAAATCCCTCGTTTTCAGTTATGCTGGGAGGTAAATTAGCCTGATTCCCCAGCCTTAAGGCATCGAGGGGTTTAATTCCGGTAATCCAGTTTCCTTCCACGTCACTCCCTTGTCCCTGGATATCATTCTGCCTGCCCACAAAGTTCCAGAAAAAGTACCGCCAGTACATAAAGCCCATTTGATAGGATGTGAAAAATTTCAGGTTTTGGAGGAAAGAGGGCGTTTCGCCATCAGCAAGATTTAGCCACTGTTTATAGAAGTTAATGTGATTTGGTTTATCGCTATAGGTACGTGGGAATAGAAGATTTTTATCGTATTCGACATGGAGTCCTTTACCGGCAACTTCGTACCGGTCTTTTCCCTTTCTATATTTGGTATAAGTTTCCTTTGCACCTGTTTGCCCGGCATCGAAAGTCGGACCATACAATAAAGGGGTATCTCCGTAATTTTCGCGACTTAGGTATCCATGCAGTGCAAATGCATGGTCTGGATTGGTCAGGTTCAGACTTGGCTTTGCGTTCGCCCTTATGATGATCAGAAAGTAGGAACTAAAACCAAACAATATAAATGTGAGGCAGATCATGCCCAGGTTAAGCAGATACCTTTTGTGTTTAATGGAATAGTAGATGGTATAGGCGATCGCTACAGCCAGGAACAGCATAAACGCCATCGCGCCGTATCCAAACCCGAAACCCATTGTGTTGACAAAGAACAGGTCAGATTTGGCCGCAAACAGCACCAGGTATTGGATGATGACAAACTGAACCACAACCCATATTATACCTGCAGCAGCTATGGCCTTCAGGACACCCCTAATGCTTGGCTTTACTGTTTTCCTGAAGTAATAAACAAGTACCACAGCTGGAATGGCCAGCAGGCTTAACAGGTGTACACCGATCGACAAGCCTATGATAAATGCGATCAGCACCAGCCAGCGGTCGTCCGTTTTCCTTTCCCACTTTAAGATTGCCCAAAACACCAGGGCCGTAAATAATATAGAAAGGGAGTAAACTTCGGCTTCCACGGCCGAAAACCAGAATGTGTCGGAAAAGGTAAAGGCCAATGCACCCACGGCTCCGGCAGCCATGATGGTAAACCTATCGGTAGTGGTTTTTTCCTGTTTATAAAGTTTACCGGCCATTAAGGTGATCGTCCAATACAGAAACATGACCGTCGCAGCACTAAAAAGTACGGAGCTGAAATTCATCCAGTAAGCCACTTTGGAAACGTCTCCCGCGGCCAGTAGCGAAAATAACTTCCCGATCATCAGAAATAATGGTGCTCCCGGCTGGTGCCCAACCTGTAATTTATCTGCCGCGGTGATAAATTCACCACAATCCCAAAAGCTCATTGTCGGTTCCATCGTCAGCCAGTATACTATAGCGGCCAGCCCAAAAAGGACAAAGCCCACAAAGTTGTTGATGCGTTTGTAGTTGTTCATCTGTTTATATTTTTGTTCTGATGGATGAAGCTATCATGATCTTAATCATTCCATTGTGTGATTGGTAAGATCATGGTAGTTTCATGATTTGGTTTTTGATTAGGTTAATCAAAAATAAGTAAATCATTAATTTACAATGGCTTGTAATTGTTAAAGTATGTTAAAATTTCGGCTGGATGATTAAAGCCGAAATTTAGGGCAGTATTAATAGTACTGCTCAATTGCAGCGTCGATCACGATATATCCTTCTTCCTTACTCTGAGTAAAAATCAGGAACCGCTGTTTATCCGGTTTTATTTTATACTTCCGAACCAGATTTTCCGCTTTATCCCTGTAATTTCTAACAATGACATTTCCGGTAAGCTGTTTTTCTTTTTTCAGTTCGCCGGAGCTGATCACTCTGTTGATCCTGAATAGCCTGCCCGGAAAAAGCGGATGTATGGTATCAGACGTATAAAGCTGGGTTTGTTTATCGAGCTTTTCCAATCCGTAGGTTTTGGCGATCAGGTTAAAGGCACCGCTTTTTAGTAAGGCCGCATCAGGTTCGTATAAGAATGTAGCGTGGCTCGCGCCAGCTATCCTGACTTCGGCAGCTTCTTCTTCACCTTTAAAGAAGGTAAACTGTTTTTCTTGTTCATTTAAGGTAACACAAACAATTTTAAGTCTTTCTGCAGCTTCTTGTTCCACAATCCAAAGCAACTCCTTGCATTCGTTTTTTAGGCTTACAATATGTACTTCTGTAACATTTTTAAGCTCTTTAAGCCCGGCGGATAGGTCTAAAAGTGGTGCGGTCTTAATGAGGAGGCGTCTTGATTTTTCAAGTAATAGCTCCAGGTGTTCAACAACGTTTGGTGTGCAATCCTTTAGCATAAAAACCTTGCCTGTTGTGCTTCTTCTGGCTGGATCCAGGTAGATCGTGTCAAAAGTTTCCGATGTATTTCGCAGGTATTCCAGGCCATCACCGGCCACAAAGCGGAGGTTCTTCTGCGCAAATACCTGCGCATTGTGGGTGGCAATTTCAGATAGTTCCCCATTAATTTCACAGTGGGTAACGGCAGGAATGTTTTTAGCAAAGTAAAAGCTGTCTACCCCGAAGCCACCTGTCAGGTCAATCAGGTTTTGCCCCCTTGCGAGCCGCGCTTTGTACTGCGCAGTAATTTCCGAAGAAGATTGCTCAATGGAAAGAAGGGGCGGGTAATAGATGGATTCCTGATGGTACCAGGCCGGTAGTTTCCGCAAACATTTCTTTTTTGCCGCAATCTGGCTGGCCAGCTCAGTAGCTTCAACTCCTCTGAAAGGACTTTTAGCCATAGCAATTTTATGCACATCATCATTTAGGTGAAGGTTAATAAATTCCTGAACTTCCTGATTTAAAATGTGCCTGTTCAATGTCTGTTTACTCCGTTTCTTTTTTATTCCGCATTACGATCTGGCAGGTATGCCTGCTTTTAACCTCTAAAAGAACGTTCTTGTTCAGGGTTACCCGCTCTATCGTTTCCTGATTGTAATATCTTATGGTAACCAATTCGACACCAGTATTGTATTTTACTTTGTAGTCAACCGATAAGTCAGCCAGTAAATTCTCCAGTTTTTTCGCGTCATGATCAAAGCTGATAGAAAAACTAATCGCAGAATTGAGCATGGTATTGATCTTAATTCTGTGGTTATGGAAAAGGCTGAAAATATGACTCAGGTTTTCTTCAATAATGAAAGAGAAATCTTTCGGAAATATCGATATCAAGACCTGGTTCATCTTGAAAATAAAAGAAGAAACAGGCAGATGGTTCTTTAGTTCACTAATATCGGTTCCTTCGGCATCCGGTTCAAGGAAAGACCGGACATACAAAGGGATGTTTTTATTTTGTATGGGTTTAATCGTCTTGGGATGGATAACTGTAGCGCCATAATAGGCGAGCTCAATCGCGTCGTGATAAGAAAGTTGCGGAATTCTCTGGGTTTCATCAAACCATTTCGGATCGGCATTTAACACACCGGGAACATCCTTCCAGATGGTTAATGATTCGGCATCTAAACAAGCAGAAAAAATCGCCGCAGAATAATCTGAACCGTCGCGTCCCAATGTAGTGGTAAAATTCTCGCTGGTACTGCCAATAAATCCCTGGGTAACGGCAATGTTTTCCTGGAGCAGCGGAGCCAGCTTGTTTTGTATTTCTGCATCTGTCTTTTCCCAGTTTACCAGTCCCTCGCGATAGGTATTATCGGTATGAATAAAATTCCGTGCATCTACCCATTTTACATTATTTTGTAATGTGCCTAAGTACGCAGCAAGTATTTTGGAGGAAACGAGTTCCCCGATAGAAACAATCTGATCGTAAATATAGTCCGGGGCATCTTCCGGCTGTTCTTCAATCAGCCAGTCTATTTCTACAAATGTATTGATGATGTCATCAAATATCGGATGGTCGTAGTTGGTAAAAAGCTCATTTAAGATATCAAAATGATAGCGTTTAATCTCCTCGAAGATCTGATGCAGGTTACCTTGTCCATACAAATAAGCGGTAGTAAGTTGCTCCAGTTTGTCCGTTATTTTGCCCATTGCTGAAACAACCACGAGCAACTGTGTACCTTGGTGCCTTTTGATAATGGATGATACGTTTTTTATTCCTTCGGCATCTTTCACAGATGCACCTCCAAATTTAAATACCTTCATTTTTTAGTTAACCGGGTTTAGTAAGCTGTTTGGTTTTGCAATATCCTTAAGATCTGCAAAGGGAATAACCAGTTCTGTTACTCCGAACACATAAGCTTTAATTTCGTAGGGATTGTAAAGGAACTTCAGGCCATCTTTGGTGATGCTGAAGTTCTGATTTAAACTAAAGTTGTCATTTTCAAAGAAATAATTGTCTTTTAGACTGGCTGTAGGGGAAAGTTTTTCATTCTTTCTGAAGATCTTTTCTGCAACAGCAGTCAGTTCTGACATGGTACCCTGCTTAATCAGGGAATCTAAAATGATCTCTTTATGACTCAGGGGGTCATAGTTCAGATAAACAAAAGAACTGTTGGGGTGAGCACCTCCTTCATAATTTACAAAAGTAAACAGCAGCGATAGATATTGAGGCTGTTGTGCTGCGACTTCAACTTTTCCGTCCATGAACCAGGTTTGTCCATTACCTTTATTTTCTTTGATGAAATCATCAAAATTTTTAATGAACGCATTCGTGAAGTCCTGGTAGGTCGCATAATGCTCACCTTCATTGGCTGCATTCAATACCTTTTGGGCAATAAACCGGTTGATCTTTTCATCAGTAAATACGGGGTAGGAAATGACTGCTTTGGAGGTATCCTTTACATTTCCATTTCCCGGAACAGTATTTTTACTGTATACTTTTACCGAATCGTAGGTGAAGGACAAGTCTGTATGATCAGCCTGATTTGCAGTCGTACCTGTATTTACCGTCTTTTTCTCATTCTGGCAGGCGATAAAACTCAATGAGATTAAAAGTATGACTAGTTGTTTCATGGGAATTGTTTTTATATAGATCATCGGTAGTAACAGCTTACAATCTTTCTTTGGAGAACGATCCATTTAGCCAGCCTGACTCGAGGTCTGCAGCGTATTTGTTGTAGAAATTAATTGCGGGTTCGTTCCAGTCCAGCACCTGCCAGTTCATGCCATTAAAGTTCTTGTCTTTAGCTTCTTGTATCACCCTTTCAAAAAGAAGTTTTCCAATTCCTTTGCCCCGGTAAGCCTCTGTTACGATAAAATCCTCAAGGTATAAACGGCGACCTTTCCAGGTGGAGTATCTGGTGTAGTAAATAGCAAAGCCTGCAATAAATCCATTTTCCTCGGCTACGAAGGCGTCCCATACTTTATGCGTTCCAAAACCGGCATCAATAAACTCTTGGAGTGTAACGGTAACTTCCTGCGGTGCCCTTTCATAAACAGCCAGTTCATTAACCAGCTCCAGTAACCTTACACAATCTTCCTTTAAGGCTGGCCTTATATTTATACTCATTTATTTCTCGCTCTCTTTGTAATGTTTGATTGTTCTTTTTCCAAAAATATTGCTGCCGATCCGAACCATGGTACTGCCTTGTTCAATGGCCAGCTTATAGTCGCCCGACATGCCCATGGATATCTCCTTAAAATAAGCATCTTTCCTAAAGAAGCTCACTTTAATGCCATCAAAAAGTGTCTTCAGCTCGTTAAATTCATCTTTGGTTTGTTTTTCCAGTGCGTGATTGCTGGCGATGCCCATCAAACCAACAATGCGTACATTTTGCATGGCTGCAAATTCTTCAGAGCGAAGCAGCTCTATGGCCTCATCGAAGCCTAACCCGAATTTGGTGTCTTCATCGGCAATATAGATCTGCAGCAGGCAATCAATCACCCTTTTGTGCTTCGCTGCCTGTTTGTTAATTTCTGTCAGCAGTTTCAAACTATCCACTGATTGGATCAGGCTAATAAAAGGAGCAATGTACTTTACCTTGTTGGTTTGCAGATGCCCAATCTGGTGCCAGGCTATATCTTGCGGTAACTGCGCTTGTTTATCAACGAGTTCCTGTACAATGTTCTCCCCGAAAATCCTTTGCCCCGCATGGTAAGCTTCTAAAACAGCATCAGCGTCCTGGAATTTTGATACGGCAATCAATTTAACGGATAGTGGGTCTAATTCGCTTTTATATTTTAATAAGTTATCTGCTATACTCATTTATCAGTATTTTTGGTAAAATTAACAACCTTAGCGAACTTTGTCTAAGAAATAATGATGTTTTAACATAATGAGGAACTTTCTATATATCGTAGTGGTCTTTTTTTTTGCTTCGGGATGTAAGCCGGGTATTCCCAAGGATATCATCCAGCCGGAAGAAATGGCAAAGGTACTACACGATATTCATATGGCCGACAGCCGCCTGGGGATGGTTGCACGTCCCGATTCGGTGAAAATTATAGCTGCCGGTTATTATCAGGGGATCTATCAAAAATATGGTATCGATTCTGCGCTTTATACCAAAAGCATGGACTATTATTACGGGGATCCGAAGGCCCTGAATGATATTTACCTCAAGGTAACCGGCCAGTTAACTAAGGAGAAAGATGCTATTTTAAAAGCTGATTCTTTGTTTAACGCAAAAGAAATGGCCAAAATAAGGATCAAAGCTGCCAGGGATTCGACCCGTACAGCCGATTCCACTTTTTGGGCTAACTTTTTGTTAAAAGACCCGGTGAAGCTAAAAGATAGTACACTAAAAGACAGCACTAAATTAAAAGATACGATTAAAAAACGTATCGATGTAATCAGGTTAAAAATGGACTATAAAGGTCCTAACGATTTAAAATAAGTATGTTATATCCAGAGAATTGTTTGGAGCGTTTGGGGTTTAATGAGGTAAGGCAACTTATTTATAAACACTGTTTAAGTCCGATGGGACAACAAATGGTCGGCAAGATGCAGGTGATGACCAAGTTTGACCAGATCAATAAGTTTTTACGGCAAACGAATGAGTTTAAAAGTATTCTGGAGAACCAGGAGCCTTTACAGATCAGCACATTTTTCGACATTAAAACCCTTGCCGATAAAATCCGCGTAGAAGGAACCTACCTGGTGGAGGAGGAGTTGCACCAAATGTATGCTTCCCTGCAGACGGTATTTTCTGTCCTGCGTTTCTTTGACGAGCGGAAGGAAGTTTACCCTAACCTGGAAGCGCTGTTTGAACACCTGCCGGTGGAGAAAAACATCCTGAAAAAGATCGAGACGGTTTTGGATCCCAAAGGTAAGATTAAACCGAACGCATCGCCGGCACTGCAAAATATCATTGGCGATATTGCGAAAACAGAGCAGGATGTGCGTAAGCGGATGGACTCCATTTATAAGCAGGCAGTAGGCAATAACTGGGTGGCGGATGGAAGTTTAACCATTAGAGACGGCAGGATGTGTATTCCGGTTCTGGCAGAGAACAAGCGGAAACTGAGGGGCTTCATCCACGATGAATCTGCAAGCGGACAAACGGTTTATATTGAACCCGAGGAAGTTTTTACGTTAAACAATAAGCTGCGGGATCTTGAATTTGACAAAAGAAGGGAGATCATCAGAATACTGATTGCGCTGACCAGCGACTTAAGACCGTATACACCACTACTGTTGTCGTACCATGGTTTCCTTACCAAACTTGATTTTGTACGCGCGAAGGCCTTATTTGCCATAGCTATTGCCGCAGATATGCCGGTATTGATCAAAGAAGCCAAAACCAGACTGGTCAATGCTACCCATCCTTTGTTGTACCTTTCCTTTAAGGAGGATAAAAAGACAGTAGTTCCTTTGAATATCCACATCAATGATGAGCTGAGAATTGTACTGGTCTCTGGCCCTAATGCAGGTGGTAAATCGGTCTGCATGAAAACCGTTGGCTTATTGCAGCTGATGGTACAGTCCGGATTACTTATTCCGGCACACGAATCGAGCGAAGTCGGAATATTTGACAATATCTTTGCAGATATTGGTGATGATCAATCTATCGAAAGCGATCTGAGTACCTACAGTGCGCATTTAACAAAGATGCGCTACTTTGTCGCCCACGCCACACCAAAATCACTGGTATTGATCGATGAATTTGGTACCGGTACTGATCCGCAGTTTGGCGGGCCAATGGCGGAGGCGGTATTGGAAGTGCTGAACAACAAAAAAGCCCGCGGGGTCATCACTACCCACTACTCTAATTTAAAGTTGTTTGCCGGGAACACACCAGGACTGGAAAATGCTTCCATGTTGTTCGATAACGACAAAATGAAGCCATTGTATGTTTTGGAAATAGGAAAGCCGGGAAGCTCATATGCATTTGAGATCGCCCAGAACATCGGGCTGCAAAAGGAAGTACTGGAATTGGCCAGGGCAAAAACCGGGACCAACCAGAACAGGATAGATAGTTTACTGGTCGACCTGGAGCGGGAAAAGAAACAGATCTATGATACTAAGGTGCATTTATCTAATCAGCAGAATAAAGTAAAAAACCTCGTCGCAGAGAACGAAAAGCTAAAGCTGTTTCTGGATGAAAACAGAAAAGTCCTCCTAAAAGAAGCAAAGCTGGAGGCACAGGCTATTATCAGGAATGCCAATAAGCTGGTTGAGAATACCATTGCAGAGATTAAGGAAAAGCAAGCTGATAAGCTGATAACAAAAGAATTAAGACAAAATTTGCAAAAAATGCTGGTTCAGAACCAGGTGAAGGAAGAGAAAAAACCTGAAGTACAGCAGCCGTTGAATACGCCGATTGAGCTGGGCGACTGGGTGCAGTTGAAAGACAGTGAAACTACCGGACAGGTACTGGAAATTAACAGGGACAACCTGGTGGTGGCCCTGGGCGATCTGCGTTCTGTGCTCAAAAAGAACAGGGTCCACAAGATCAGTAATAAGCAAGCAAAAAAGGCGGCTCAAAGTAATTCTTATACTGGCAGTATCTCAGAGGCGATTAGTAGTTTCAATGCAGAGCTGGATTTGAGGGGAATGAGGGGAGAAAATGCCATACATGAGGTAGAGAAATATTTAGATAAGTCGATCATGCTCGGCTTTCCTGTTGTTAAGCTTATCCATGGAAAAGGTGACGGCATTCTCAGAAAGATGATCAGGGAATACCTGAAAAAGTACAGCCAGGTAAATAGGGTAGAGGACGAACACGCAGACCGCGGGGGGGATGGCATTACCTATGTTTATTTTAATTAAACATATTTAAGGTCAGGGTGTTATATTTAAATTAATAAGCTAACATCGTTTTAAGTTTGAATACGCCAATATCGTTCCCTCAATTAATCGCATGCCTTATGAAAACTCTTGCCATCAGTATCCTCGTTTGTTTAACCGCTTTTTCCAGCTGTAAAAAAAATAGATCATCAAATAACGGAGAGGAGCAGCTTCCTGATGTGGAATTGAAAACCAGGGTACTGAGTACGGGCCTTTCCCATGTATGGGAAATGGTTTACGGGCCAGACGGGCAATTGTGGATCACGGAGAGGGATGGGAAGATCAGCCGTGTAAATCCGCAAAGCGGAGCCGTTACACTATTACTGAATGTATCCGATGTAGTCGCCAATGGCGAAGGCGGCCTGCTTGGAATGGCTATAAATCCTCAGTTTGCTACAAACCCATGGGTATATATCGTTTACAACTACAACACCGGTTCGGGCTATAGGGAAAAGGTGGTCAGGTATACTTATTCAGGAGGCACTTTGAATGCAGCTTTAACAATTCTGGATATGATCCCTGCTGCAGGGATCCATAATGGATCCAGGTTATTGGTGACCAGTGATCAGAAACTTTTAATTACCACCGGAGATGCAAGTGTTGCTGATAATGCACAGAGTACCAGTTCCTTGTCGGGCAAGATACTGCGTGTGAATCTGGACGGAAGCATTCCTGCAGATAACCCAATAACGAATAACCGGGTATGGACATTTGGACACCGCAACCCGCAGGGGCTGGTACAGGTTGGCGATAAGCTTTATGCTTCAGAACATGGACCTGATAATGATGACGAGATCAACCTGATTTTGAAAGGCAGGAACTATGGCTGGCCAAATATAGAAGGTTTTTGTGATAAACCAGGAGAGCAGAGCTTTTGTACAGCGAACAATATAGTGGAGCCATTAATGGCCTGGACGCCTACCATAGCCACCTGCGGATTAACCTATTACAATTCCGATTTTATTCCGCAATTTAAAAATTCCTTGTTGCTGGTTAGCCTCAAAGCAGCTAAACTGACCCAATTGAAATTGAATGAAGCAGGTGATAAGATCCTGGGCAGTAAAGATTTTTTTGTAAATGAATTCGGTCGTTTAAGGTCCATTTGCCTGTCGCCCGATGGTAAAATATACATAGGCAGTAGCAACGGCGGAACAGATAAGATCATAGAAATTGCCAAATAAGTTGGTCGGTACGACAGATATAGTATAATTTAGCAGCAAATTCAAATGATATGATCAATAAAGTCGTTTCAGGTGCTGAAGAAGCTATAAGGGATATCCACGATGGTAGTGTGCTGATGCTGGGAGGATTTGGTTTATGTGGCATTCCCGAAAACTGCATTACTGCCCTTGTAAAAAAGGGTGTTAAAGCGCTTACCTGTATTTCAAACAATGCAGGTGTCGATGATTTTGGAATTGGCTTGCTGCTACAGCAACGCCAGGTGAAAAAAATGATCTCTTCCTATGTGGGAGAGAATGTGGAGTTTGAACGCCAGTTACTGAGCGGCGAACTGGAGGTGGAACTGATTCCTCAGGGGACTCTCGCTACGCGTTGTATGGCAGCAGGTTATGGTATGCCTGCTATATTTACACCAGCTGGTGTGGGGACAGAAGTGGCTGAAGGAAAAGAAGTAAGAAATTTCAATGGCAAAGACTACCTGATGGAATATGCTTTTGATGCCGACTTTGCGATTGTAAAAGCATGGAAAGGTGATACCGCAGGTAATCTGATCTATCGCTCTACCAGCAGGAACTTTAACCCGGTGATGGCCATGGCAGGTAAAATCACCATTGCTGAGGTAGAGGAGCTCGTCGAAGCCGGGGAGCTTGATCCTGATCAGGTTCACACCCCTGGTGTATTTGTTCACCGTATCTTTCAGGGAGCAAATTACGAGAAGAGAATTGAACAACGTACAGTCAGAACAAAAGGATAATCGATAACAGATATATGCTGGATAAAAATGGAATTGCGCGGCGCATCGCGCGGGAGATACGTGATGGTTATTATGTGAATTTAGGGATCGGGATCCCGACACTGGTAGCCAATTACATCCCAGATGGAATAAATGTAGTGTTACAATCCGAAAACGGCCTGTTGGGCATGGGGCCTTTCCCTATTGAAGGAGAAGAAGATGCTGATTTAATTAATGCGGGGAAACAGACCATTACTACTTTGCCCGGATCTTCCATCTTTGATTCGGCATTGAGCTTCGGGATGATCAGGAGCCAGAAAATAGATCTGACCATACTCGGAGCGATGGAAGTTTCAGAGAACGGAGATATCGCCAACTGGAAGATACCCGGTAAAATGGTTAAGGGTATGGGTGGCGCAATGGACCTGGTGGCTTCGGCAAAAAATATAATTGTTGCGATGCAACATGTAAACAAGGCGGGAGAAAGTAAGTTG
Source organism: uncultured Pedobacter sp. (assembly GCA_946478755.1). The sequence goes on from CAMLDJ010000139.1 coordinate 12,676, forward strand.
CTTCCTAAATGTACCTTGCCGCTTACGGGTGTAAACTGCATCAAAAAGATCGTAACCGAGCTCGCCGTGCTGGATGTTTTACCAGAAGGTGGCTTTAAGCTGATCGAGCGTGCACCAGGTGTGAGTGTTGATTTTATTAGGCAGGCTACACTGGGGAAGCTGTTTGCTGCTGACGACGCACCTGAAATGACACTAACGTAAATACTTTTCTTTCAGATCTGTAGAGATCTGTTCCGTTATTTTAATGATATCATCAGGTGTATCGTTGTTGTTGATCACGATGGTATCGCATGCTCCTTTATAAGGAAGTAAGAAGGCTTTGTAGGCTGGTACCACATGGTTGTGCCATTTATACAAAACATCATCTTCCGGGTAACCACGTTCCATGCCATCACGTTTAATGCGGCGTTGCAGTGCAACATCATCTTCGGCTTCTACAAAGATCCGGTGATCCAGCAAACTAGCAATTTCTTTAAAATGCAGAATAAAAAGCCCCTCAACAATAATGATGGGAGCGGGATTGATTTCAAGAATTTTTGTAACTGCCAGCGGATTGTTAAAATTATACTCTTTTTTGTAGATGACTTCTCCTTTTATCAGCTTTTTGATGTCCAGCAGAAACTGTTCATGATCAATAGTTGAAGGAAGGTCGAAGTTATATAATTTGTTTTCTTCCTGGGTCATTTCCCCGGCAGGGAAATAATAATCGTCCTGAGAAATCAAGGTTACCTGATCCTGCTTAAAATGATGTAGAAAAGAGTTTAAAAAAAAAGTTTTGCCAGAGCCACTTCCCCCGGCAATGCCAATAATGAAAGGCTTATTGTTCATTCTCTTGTCCGCCGTATGTTAAATTGCAATAAAATCTTTTGTCT
>CAMLDJ010000140.1 GCA_946478755.1 uncultured Pedobacter sp.
AGAATGCCGCCCTGTCACGGCGGAGGTCGCGGGTTCGAGTCCCGTCCGGTCCGCAAAAAATGTGTCAAAACATTCAAAAAGCCTTTAATCGTATGATTAGAGGCTTTTTTGATTTACGGACTCCGCCGAAATATTCAATTTTTCGCATATAAATCGTGAGTCATTCAGTGAGTCACAGTAGCCGGATGGCCTACTCACTGAAAAGCTTGTAATTAATTGATTATAAGCTAGTTCAGTAAATGAACATCTTGATTTGAGATACCTGCAATGCTAATTTTGTTTAACTTTTTAATCTGTAAAATGATGAGAAACAACTTTAGTGTGCTTTTCTATTTAAAAAAGCCAAAAAATTATGTGTCCGGCAAGATGCCGATTTACATTCGCATTACTGTAGATGGTGTACCAAAAGAGCTTTCCTCTGGAAAACATTGTGAACCTGGCAGGTGGAATACTAAAACCAGTCGTTTAGAGGACAAAAAAGAAGATGCCAGAAGGCTTAACAATTATTTGAACATACTTGAAAGGAAAATCGATCTGGCACATACTGATTTGGTTAATGAAGGCAAGAAAGTCACAACCGAGATGCTTAAAAATAAATATCTTGGTATTGAAGAGAAGCCGCATAACCTTATTATTGCCTTTCAGGATCATAACGACAAGGTTGAAGCACTTTTAGGTAATGGCTTTGCAAAAGGGACGTTGACAAAGTATAATACCACCCTTAAACATATCCGGTCATTTATTCATGTAAAATACGAAATGGCAGATTTGCCCGTAGCCAAGGCAGATTATCATTTTATTACTGAATTTGATTTTTATTTAAGGAGCGTTTGTAAATGCGCAAATAATGCGGCTGTAAAGCATCTTAAGAATCTTGGTAAGGTAATACGTATTTGCCTGGCAAATCGCTGGATGTCTCATGATCCGTTTCTAAGCCATCGGAATAAGATTAAAATGGTTGACCGGGTAATCCTTACACCTGATGAACTACAAAAGCTTAGCGAAAAGGAATTCGTGGTTGAGCGTTTAAGGGCTGTTAGGGATACCTTTCTTTTTTGCTGTTACACGGGGTTGAGCTTTATAGATGTTCAACAACTTACCAAATCCGAAATCAGGAAAGGGGTTGATGGTACATTGTGGATTTTAAAGAACCGTCACAAAACACAAGTAGCATCCCATATTCCATTATTGCCGCTTGCACAGGAAATCATCGAGCGTTATGCTGATCATCCACAATGTGAAGAAGGCAACCGGGTTTTGCCTGTATCCAGTAACCAGAAAATGAATGCTTATTTAAAAGAGATTGCCGATGTATGCGGTATCGGAAAGCACCTAACCTTCCATATCGCAAGGCATACTTTCGCAACAACTGTGACACTGGGTAACGGAATCCCGATTGAAAGCGTAAGTAAAATGCTTGGACATACCAGTATTAAGACCACACAGATTTATGCAAAAACATTGGATGTTAAAGTTGGAGCCGATATGTCAGTATTGAGAAATAAATTAACACATATCTAAAATTTAAAAGTAAATTATCCAGCGGCTTAATCGTCGCTGGATTTAATAACATACCATATACTATGAGCGAAGAAACTAAGCCGCTGATTGTCCCGGATGAAATTATAATGAACCAGATTTATTATATACGCGGGCATAAAGTTATGTTGGATACTGATTTAGCGGCACTTTATGAAGTAGAAACCAAGCAACTCAAAAGACAGGTTAAACGAAATATGGAGCGTTTCCCTGAGGATTTTATGTTTGAACTGACCCCTGAAGAGTATCATTTTTCAAGGAGCCAAAATGGCACCTTGAAACAAGGAAGTAATGTAAAGTATGCTCCTATGGTCTTTACTGAACAGGGAGTTTCCATGCTATCTAGTGTATTGAACAGTAAAAGAGCAATACAGGTGAACATCCAGATCGTACGCATATTTACCCGTGTACGTCAAATTCTATCAGACAATACAGATATCAGGTTGGAAATTGAAAAAATAAAGAACAAGCTAGACAATCAGGATAAGAATATGGAGATCGTATTTCGTTACCTGGATGAACTGTTGGAAAAGCAAGAATTGCCTAATCCACCAAGAAAAAGGATCGGTTTTAAACCCGATAGTCTTTAAAAATTTATTGGGAGACACAATATTTTTATTCTATTATCGTCTTATTCTCTGAGAGCGTTAATTTAGATAAAGCGGGAATGGTCGGAGATCATTTCCGCTTTCTTCGTTTATACCTCGAATTTATTTCTTAGCCTTGGCCTCTAATTCAGAAATATATATCCGTTGGGTTATCAGCAATTCTCTTTATTGTCAATGATTTGTTTTTGCAATTCGATCTTATCAGTAAGACTACGTAATACTGCGTCTTGCTCATTTTTTTCTTGAAGACTAGTGATTTTATAGGTTCAATTTTATCGTAGTATTTCAAGAGATTTTCTTCGATAAGTTCTGACAATTTAAACAGTCTAGAAGCATAAATATCATCTTGCGTTATAGAACGTCATTTAAAGACTGTTCAACATATATTATAAGGGCCCATGCGGTTCGCTCAAAAAGTCTTAAAGACGAGCATAAGCCTGCAAATCACACGATAGCAGGCTTTTTTTTATGGTATCTGTACTGCTCATTTGAATATTCAGGCGAAAACTATGTTTTTGTAGTGTCCAAAGGAAATGAGCGTACCGGATGCTTACACTCCGGCAGGTTAGGAAAAACAATAACCGTCACATAAGATTAAATTACGATACAATTTTTTAAGTCAAAAGGTTGAAGTTCAAGAGGGCAAAGGCGGAAATGGAAGAGGAGCACAAGAGAAGCAATTGATAGAAGTTATTCTTCATCTTGTTTACTATATTTGAGAATCAGCGGTCATTGAAAGACGAGCATTAACAACCAAAATCAATATTTACGAATCAGGAACTTCAAGGTTCGATCCAACAAATCACATTCAGTTTAATCAAACATGCAAATAAAGACCATCTATTTTCTTTTCATTTTGTTTATACCGTTATCGATTAATGCTCAAATAGCTACATCGAATGTAAAAGCTAGCAAGGAGCAGATTCCCGTCAACACATCAAAGGAAAGGTATTGGTGGAATTTATTGCATTACAAGATTGAAATAACTCCAGATTTCAGCAAAAAGTTTATTTCAGGTACAAATAAAGTAACGTTTACTGCTCTGCAGACTGGCAACACTATACAAATTGATTTAAAAGATCCGATGCGAATAACCAGTATTACCTGGAAAGATTTGCGCCTTCCCTATACTAAGGAAAAGGACGCCTACTTCATTACTTTTCCAAGGACAGTAAGGAAAGGTGAGATCCAAGCTATTCTTATTGGATTTGAAGGACGCCCGGCAGCTGCTATTAAACCACCATTTGACAATGGCTGGATATGGGCAAAGGATGAAAAAGGAAGACCATGGATGAGCATTGCCTGTGAGGGCTCAGGAGCCAGCATTTGGCTGCCATGTAAGGAGGTCTTATACGATGAGCCTGATAACGGTGTCGACTTCGGTATTACTGTGCCCGATACGCTGACGGCAGTGGCAAATGGAAAATTGCGAAAAAAGGAAGTAAACAAAAATGGCACAACAACCTACAATTGGAAAGTTGTAAACCCGATTAATAACTACAATATTGTTCCTTACATTGGAAAATATACAAGCTGGCACAGTGGGTACAAAGGTTTGGAAGGAAAGCTTAACTGTAATTTTTGGGTATTGGACTATAACCTGGTGAAAGCAAAGAAGCATTTTTTGCAAACAGATACTATGCTAAGAGCTTTTGAATATTGGATGGGCCCCTATCCATTCTATAAAGATGGTTATAAGTTAGTAGAAGCACCCATGCCCGGCATGGAACATCAAAGTGGAATAGCGTATGGAAATGGATTTCGAAACGGTTATGGCGGAAAAGACAATATTTCGGGCACGGGTTGGGGGTTGAAATGGGACTTCATACTTGTCCATGAAAGCGCGCATGAATGGTTTGGCAACAGCCTTACGTCGAGTTCGCACCGCGATACCTGGATACATGAAGGTTTTGCGAAATACTTAGAGAGTCTTTACACAGCGTATGTTTGGGGTAGTGAAGCGGGTAACGATTATTCGCTGGGGACTTGGAAGCGTATAAAGAATGACCGGCCAATTTTAGGCACAAATACATCCGATAAATACTATAAAAGCGCGGCAATGCTTCACACAATCCGACAGATATTGGGAGACGAAGCTTTCCGTGGCTGGCTAACGCGGTTAAACCAGAAATTTTATCACCAAACTGTTAATACTGAGCAGATTTTGGAATTTCTTAACCAGGACACAAAAAAAGATTTTACTAGTGTATTCACTCAATACTTAAAAACTACTCAAGTGCCTGTGTTGGAGTATAATTTTATGGATAGCGAACTGCATTTTAGATGGATCAATTGTGTGGAGGGTTTTAATATGCCCCTGAACATTGCAGTTGATGGCAAAACTTTTCAATTAATCTATCCAACAACAGAGTGGCAAAAACTATTTACTTCTAAAGGTGACGCAAAGAGCTTTCTGATAGATAAAAACTATTATATCAAAGCAACGGGAGCGACAGTCAACTAATGATTGAGATCGGCAAATGAACGTGCAATAGTGTGATTTATAATTGTGTCTAGTTGTTAATTATCTCACCAATCCTGCAACTGATGGCCTGGCTGATTATGGTGCTTTTTGTCTATACCGAACTTAAATAAGGCAGTTGCAAGAAATATTAAGCAGTTCCTTGATGATTTCATGTTTCGTTTAACTGATGAGGAATTTAAAAACTTGCTCTTCCAAAATGGAATAGCAAGTTGGGGTGGAAGACGGCAAGCTCCAAATGCCTCGGGAATCCAAAAACCTTTCTTTTTATATTTTATGTATGCTTCGCTTGGCATTTTGTATTATTTCTCCAATAACTGAACGGGCTGTCTGTAAAATCTCACATTTTGAATCTGACAATCTTTAGTAATTTATTGGCGAGACACAATATTTCTAATCTATTATCGTCTTATTCTTTGAGAGCGTTAATTTAGATAAAGCGGGAATGGTCGGAGATCATTTCCGCTTTGTAATTAAAAAGCTTTCCTTGTATCTTTTATTTGTTTAGATCTTTTTTCTTTGAAGTTTCGCCGGGTATAGGGTGGTCTGGCAAAAAGTCCTTTATTGAACACTTAAATATCACCGCGATTTTATTTAAATGATTTAAATTGTATTTGTCTGGAGTTTTGCTGCTTTCAACATTTCCCACAAATTTTGCATTTAATTCCATATCTACTGACAAACTAACTTGACTTATACCAGCTTCTATTCTTTTCTCTCTCACTCTGTCAATAACGTATTGCTCTATTTTAGATATTTCGCTCATGCTAGCACTAAGTAAAACATAAAAGAAAAATAATTAACCCTGATATAGCAGGGTTTTTATTTTGTTTTTTATATATTCGTATATGAATTAAAACGATAGGAGAAAATTAAAGAGTCTTGCGGTTACAGAATCTGACGCCGTTAACGCAGGACAGCAGAGTAATGCCATATCTATGTGTAGATGTACTATATTTGTACATCGAGATAGATGTGGGATCTGCTGTAAATCCGTGTTAACGTAAGGCGTCAGAAACTTTAATGTAACCATGGTTGGCGGATCCCACATTTATCAATTCCAACTTCCAAGACTCATTTTAAATGGTAAATCAGCTAAAATGAGATCAATATGGAAATTCAACTTTTATTCCCGATAGGCGACCACGCCATCTACTTAAAGTCATTTTTGGAAACAAAGATCAATAGCAATTATTGCGAAGGTTCGACCCTTATGGGTTATGTGACGCAGGACCTTACTAACGAACATTATCATCAGCTAGAGCCTGAGACTATATTACCTCCTGAATTTACAGCAGAAAGTGAGGTTATCCATGAGTAAGGCCCTTCAACACGCATTTGCTGATTTGCATTTTTTCAGACTACCATTAAAAGAAGGAACGGTTACACTGACGTTAGATTGTCTAAATAGGCATTCGGAGTTTAGAAGACCAGTACGACCTTATTTATGTATTCGTCTGAGAAAAATAGCTTATCAGAACGAAGTTTTAATTGTTGGTGTGAAACTGGATAAGGAGGACGAGGAAACGGTTTATTTGCGGGTTACGTCTACTGAAGTATTGGTCAGTTGCAGTGTCGATACCCATGAAACTTATTTAAGCCGTTATGCTTACTTTGCTTTAGTCGAACTCATGTTTGTACATGATTATTTTAATTTCGATAAATTTTATTGGCCTGGTTTTTTTAATGCTGATACAGGCAAGAGCAGGTATTTGGACATCATCAACGATAGATGCGGGATGGATGTTACCCTCAAATCGAAATATTCACTTTTCTACAAGCCCGGGCACAATTTAATTTATCCACTGAAAGAAGCCGTAGAAAGAGCAAGGGTGAAGTCCATATGGCCAAAAGAAAGGGTTAGCGCGACAGATGGTCTTACTATTGGTTATTGCCTGGCAGACACCTTACTTAAGTCTTGGCATTCTAATCATTTTCCTTTTTTAATTCCTTATTCCGGCCTTTTGGCAAATAATAGAGAGGTTATTAAAAGTTATATTAGTTTTATCAGGAACCCGCAAAACCTGCCTGTTCTGGATTATACCGCTCTACAGCAACAGTTGAATGAGCTATGTTTCCAAATGATCGAACTTGCTGCGATTGGATCACCAGCTTATAATAGCACGGAAGACGAGAAGCAAAGGATACGCGAGGAAAACATTCGAAGAAAGGACAGCCTGTTTTTACTTTGGCAGCAAGCACTTCCGTTACTGGAATGTCAGCAGTTTACACATCATTACCACACCTATGGTTTGAAAAACGTTGTCGGCAAGCCCATAAAGAAAGAACTTGTGGCCTGCTCTTTTGCCCTAGAAGTTCCCCAGCTTTGTTTCTTGTGGCTGGATAAAGGCGAATATTATGAACTAAAATTGCGCTTTAAGGTAAAGAACAAGATGTTATTGCCAGATAAGAGCAATATTATGTTCTTTATCCATGCTAAGAATGATCCAACAAGATATTATTTGCTGGGAACTTTAACAGATTTAAGGGTAGTGTCCTTTTTTGAATGGTATGGCTTTACCATTTCAGTCCTTAAGATTCATTATAAGCAATACTTTCAAACCTTTACAGAACAACTGGCAAGGGTTTATGAATTCGCCAGTTCATCAGACAAAATCTGATTAAATGGAATGTTAGTCAATAGGGCTAATTCGTATTTTTTTTGGAAATAATCACGCAAAATTATGTTAAAATATAAAATCAAAGAGTGCCTGAATAAATTAACAGTTTGTGAATACAGGATACTGGTAAAGGCCGTTCCAAATTATTTAGGTAGATCTACCAATACCTTCTGGAATTATGTAAACATTGAGGCCGATTCTAAAATAGACATACCTCATTGTACCGTTGTGAAGCTGGAAAAACTTTTTTCGTTAAAACCGGGGGAGTTAATAAATATCCAGGTTGAAGGAAAGCGCTGCGCCGAGGTTATAAATGATTTTAAAATGAAGTATAGAAATAAATGGAACCATTTAGGTGATTTGGAAGATGCCGTTGGTTAGCTAATATCGCTGCTCTCGTTTAAATCAATGCAACAAGACAGCCACGTAAAGTATCAACATGTATCTAACCCGGTCAAATGGAGATAATGTGTTTGCCTTATTTAGGGTTTCAAGACATTGTTTCACTTATTTAATTAAAAGCTATGGCTAAATATAACAGGTTTTCGGATACAGAATTAGTCGACCTTTTAAGAAGGGAAGACAATCGGGCTTTCATTGAGATCTTTGACCGCTATTACATTTTACTTTTTTCATTTGCATGCAGACGCTTAGATAATAAAGAAATTGCAAAAGATCTGATTCATGATGCATTTGCAGATATCTGGGAAAAGCGTGAAACGGTTAATTTTCCAGGAGAGTTGCAACCCTTCCTTTTTACGGTTGTAAAAAACCGGATACTAAACCACTACAAACACAGCAAAGTTTCGCAAAAATATATTGATCATTGTCAACATCATTTAAGTAATGAACAAGATAATACAGATCACTTGATCCGCGAAAATGATTTGCTGGCATTGATTGAAAAGGAGATTGCGGCCTTGCCTGAAAAAATGCGGATCGTATTTGAGTTGAGTCGAAAAGAATCCATGAACCGTAAGGAAATTTCAGAACATCTGGGCCTCACAGAAAATACAGTTAAAACTAATATACACCGGGCATTGAAAATTCTCTACAGGAAATTGTGTTCGTTTTGACATGTTATCAAACAGCTAGCCCCAAATGAAAATCCTACTCTTTTTATTCGTTAATTTGCCTATTGCTCGTGAGGCCAATGCTTGATTTATTGTAGTTGTCTCAAAAAACAAACATTAGGCATATTAATTACAAATTGATCAGCGTAAAACGTATTTGAATAAACATGGAAAACATTGTACAAAAAGATTTATCTGATGAAATCAAAACGGCTAGGGAGAACCAACTGAAGTTTGCGTACTATGTTATAGGTTTAGCCGTAGCATCGATTGGGTATAGTGTAAATCAAACATTAGGTAAAACCTTGGCGTTGTCGCAAATTCCTTTAGGAATTTCTATTGTTCTTTTTTTTGCCTGTATTGCATTAGGATTTGCATATATCCGAACTCTCAATGCTTCAATGCAGATGGATATCAAATTTTCTCAGGATGAAAACGCAATTGAGGCAACCGAGGCTGATGAAGATGAAAGATACAAACTGAAGATGCTCGTATATAAAGAAAGATTGCTAGCTGGGAGTGAGATGTCCAGAGCAAACGCAAATAGGTTTAAATACCAGCAACAATGTTTTTTGTGGGCTATTCTATTATTTACAGCCTGGCGAATCTTAGAAATGTACCTGCTTTCAGTTTAATAAGATGAGTGTTGTTGTCTCACAAAACGAATGTTAGCCGGATGCCAGTGGCCAGCTGCGGGGGATCAGATCAGGAAGATCATGGAGGAATTAAAATCTTAAAAAACGAATGTATTCCAACTTTGCCGATGAAATTGTTGAAAGCTTCACAAAAGACAAAACGTTTGTTAAGTTTTAAAGACAAGTATTAATTAATATGGATTTTAGAAACTTATCTATTGGTGTTGGCTTTTTGATAGCGGCATATCTGCTATTTTGGATTGTTAAGAACGATCAGCCTTCTTCGGAAAAAACTAATTGGGAAGGACCTACACTCTCTACATATATTGGCCTGTGGGGTAGCTCAATTTTGTGTGCTGTAGTCGGCGTGGCTTATATATTTAAATCGTTGCAGTCTTGAACATAATTGTAGATTAAGGGATTTGATATACTGATCAATACTTGGGAGAGTGCAAGTAGTTTTACTAAATTACTTGTCTCAAAAAACGAAGAATTTTAAAAAATTACTATATTATTAAATGAAGTGCTTTATATATATAGATGCCGTAAAAATAGGTGGTGCAGACCTGTCAGTGATTGATGAATCTATGGGAGTAATCGGAGGTGAGTTTATTCCTTCCGGAGCCTATAATAAATTTCAATCTTTAATTCAAGATCAGTGCGAACATAAAGGGATTTCTAATCTAAGTGACTTCAATTATAGAATTGCTATTGCAAACCATATTGATCTCAACCCAGAGGGTGGTATTGGAATTACTGACTTACGAGACTTTGATGAGATCTATATTGAATGCGCTGGCTTAAATGGAGACCAACTAATGGAGTTCAAATAGAAAGTCTCACAAAACGAATATTATTCAATGAAAGTGAAACACCCTTTAGCATCCTGTAATCACGCCCAAAATGGTATGATTAATAATCTCCCTAATGGCTTAAGATCATTTTATAGATTGTTGTTTAGTTATTCTAACGCATCTTTTTTATTTCATACGGTAGCAAAGACACTGCCTGAATACTCGGGTATAGGTATGGTGGAGTATATTAAAAAACTCATGGGGGAAAAAGATTTTCTAGCATATCAGAGCATGGTTAATGATGGTTTTATCATTCAGAATAATAAACGGGAAATCCACAACAACGATAGAGACTACATTTTTGAGCGAGATGGCTATAAATGTATTAAGCCGGGATGTAATGACACAGAAAATTTGACGGTTGATCATATCGTTCCAATTGTTCATGGCGGGACTAACACAATTGATAATTACCAAACATTGTGCGATTTTCACAATCAAGAGAAGAAGAACCGAGTTATTGATTATAGGCCTATTAAGGAAAAGAAATAAAATAGCCGGAAGAATAAAATCTTAATTATCGAAACGCCAGAGCGAAAACTGGCTGGCTATGCGGATAAGGTTTTTTTGCAGGCCTCAAATGCGCCGGGGGTAATGCAGTCAATGTCGGCTAGTCTTATTGTGAGTAGATAGGAATTTCATTAAATTTGGATATATCTGCATCTTATGAGTTTAGATTTTTTCCGTCCACGAGACCGTTTTGATTTTTCTAAAGATACACTAGACATTGGCAAACCATTCTTCTGGGATAGGGAAAGCTTTTTAAAACACTTTTTTCTGCGGATCTTTGCCATTGGTAACCATCGGTGGGAAGAATTTTATCGTCACCATTTGACCTATTATTTGTCAAATCATCCAGATGGACGTGACGAGATATTCTTTAAGAAATTGTGGCTTTTGATAGAAACTCGACTAAAAAGCTTAGTGCTGAAAGACATCTATGTGAGCAAAACCCATGTTAGAGATCAGAAGGAAATCGAACATTTAAAAAGCTTCACCAGATTTCTCACAGCTATTGACAAATGGAACTGCCATGAAACGGACAAAGCCGCTGTTGTCAGATTGCAAACTGAATTATATTCCGCACTCGATCAGGTTAAAAATCAAAAGGCCGAATTAAAAGAGGCTAAAAAACTAGAAACCACAGATCATATTAACATTCCAAAAGGCTACCTGCTTACTGTTGTAGATATATTCATTGAATTACAGAAGCAAACAGTGGATGACAAAGTAGAACTGGTATTTTCCAGAACGCAGGCAATTTGGATGAAAATGATTTGCAGGTACTTCACAGAAGACCATCAGACTATTAAGTATGATAGACTTAAAAGGTACTTTTCTCCTGATCCCGATGACTTATCAAAGGTGAAATTTTCAGAGGTGCCGGACAATAAAAAGCTTTTCAAAATCGTACCTACCAAAAAGAGAAGCTAAAACACTATTTTATTTTTTCTTTTCCTCTATGCCAATTCAAATTGCATCTATTTGATAAGCAATAGTTTGATTGTTGTTCAACATCAAAATAACACCCTTATATTACCCTCGTTTTTGTAAGGGTAATGAACACGTTGGTTTGCAATGCACATTTGGGTCAAATCGACAAGTATGCAGATCACTTATCAAAATTCGTTATCCCCTTATATTGTAAATGATGTAAGGGCTTCAACCACGCTATTCCAAAACTATCCCCCTTTTGAGGACAGTACATAATTGTATCCATGCGCACAGATATATAGATGGTCAGATAAGTATCTATTTGGATATGTACATACAGATAGGTCGACCGCCAGATGCACAACTATTCAGTTATTTTATTGTTCACTTGAATACGACGTTATGAATATTAACATTATAACCTCAGACGATTTAAAACTATTTAAATTAGAATTGATCGCAGAACTTAAAGAAGTATTGCAGCCACAACGGCCACTTGCAAAGACCTGGCTAAAAAGTGCCGAAGTCAGAAAGATATTGAGCATTTCACCGGGAACTTTACAGAACCTTCGTATCAACGGTACATTGCATTATAGAAAGATCGGGGGAACGATGTACTATAAGTCCGATGATATTAATCTGATGCTTGGCGAAAATCCGATAGAAGGAGGTGCATCATGAATTATTTGCCCGCTACATTTATAAAACGAGCAGCCGATGATCACCGTTTGTTGCCATCTCATTTAAGTCTGGTCATGGCGGTATTTTATTTCCGCACTGATGAATCGCCGGGAGCAGCAACACGGGTTAGCCGCAGTAAGCTCATGCGTTTCTCCCGGATTAAATCCATCGCTACCTATCATAAATGTTTGAAGGATTTAATTGATTTCGGATATGTTAATTATGAGCCATCTTACCACCCGACAAATGCCAGTTCAATATGGCTGTTAAATGAAGATGGGCAAAGTTGCGGTGGCTGAAACCCTCTTGAAAAAATCAAAATACGAACCCGATTGAAGAACTTCTGGCGAAGTTCTATATCCTTATAGGTTAGAGGTATTGAGGGAGCGAGTTAATGTTTTTGCTATACAAAAACTCCCCGGCACCCCAAAAAGGTGCTTCGGGGAACTCGCTCCCGATGGTCGACGTTTCAAACAGTTTAATGAAGGGGATTAATGACAGTAACACACTCTAATACCAAAGACAACAATAAGCGTCTGCCTGGCAGACCAAAAAAATTGATTAAAAAAAGTGATTTGCTGATGGTAAGGATGACTCCTACTGAACGCCTGTTTATAGAAAACAAATCTAAAACTGCCGGAATGAAACCTAGCGAATGGTGTCGCAAAGCGGCGAAAAGTGCAAAGGTAGTTCCACGCTTTTCAACCGAGGAAGTGGGGTGGTTTAGGGATTTGTCAGGCTTGTCAAACAACCTCAATCAGCTGACACATCTAGCGCATGTTAATGGACTATTTAGCCTGGCTTTAAAGTGCCAGGCGCTACTGACCCAAATAGAAAGTTTGTTAACTAAAATCAGTAATTATGATCGGTAAACCAATCACTGGAAAAAGCTTTGGTGGCTGCGTCCGGTATCTCCTGGATAAACTAGATGCGAAAATCCTTTCGGCAGAGGGGGTGAGGATTCAGGATACAAAATCAATTACACAGGATTTTAATTTGCAACGCAAATTGCGGCCAGGTCTAGGAAAGGCTGTCGGGCACTTGGTACTCAGCTGGAGCAGAGAGGATTTGCCCAAGCTCAACGATGAGGAAATGGTTGGAAGAGCGCAGGAATACATGAAAAAAATGGGGATTGCTAATACACAATGTTTAATTGTGAGGCATCATGACAGGGAGCATCCGCACTTGCACATCGTGTATAATCGGGTTGATAATTCCGGTCAAACAATTACTGATAAAAATGATTACCAGCGCAATATAAAAGCCTGTAAAGACATCACATTAAAGTATGGCTACCACCTAGGAGAAGGCAAAGAACTGGTCAACCGTCTCGCCTTGAAAGGAAAAGAAAGTCTGAAATATGAACTCTATGATTCCATTAAAAGTGCGTTGAAGCAGTCGATCAGCTGGAAAGGATTTGAAAGTAAGTTGAATTCGAAGGGAATAGCCATAGCCTATAAATACCATAGTGGAACCAATGAGGTGCAAGGCATTTCATTTGAAAAGGGCGCCCTAAAAATGAAAGGTTCTTCAGTAGATCGTAGCTTCAGCTTCGCCCAATTGGACAAACAGCTGGACAGGAATTATCAGGTAAAACAATACCAGGAAGC
>CAMLDJ010000141.1 GCA_946478755.1 uncultured Pedobacter sp.
GGAAAAACAGGATAAAAATTATACCCTTCAAAAATTTGCGCTGCCGAATGTAAATGAGGGTTCTATTGTAGAGTATAAATATAGGATAACGTCCGACTTTATTTTTACATTAAGACCATGGTATTTTCAACGGGCTGTGCCTACCCTTTATTCACAATACGATGTAACTATTCCTGAATACTACAAGTACAAGGCTAGTGCCGGCGGTTATTTGTTCTTAAACCCTAAGCGTGATTTTGTCAGTCAGACTTTTATGATAAAAAACGAAACACTTCAAACGCAGTCGCTTAGATTACATTATCAGGTCGAAAATGTCCCGGGACTAAGGCGGGAAAACTATATTACTACCATGGATGATTATGTGAGTAAAGTAGGTTTTGAACTGAGTTCCATCACAGTTCCCGGACAGCTTTATAAAGAGATCACTTCTTCATGGCCAAAAATCGTAAAGAGCTTAAAGGATGACGAAAATTTTGGTGCATTCATCAATAAAAAAGCATATACAAAAGCGCTGTTAAAAGATATTGTAAAAGAGGAAACCAGCGCTGATACCATTATGCTGATAATTTTTGATTACGTAAAAAACAACATCAAATGGAACAAGAGTCATAGCATCTTCAGTTCAGAAACCAACCCGAAAACCATATTTGAAAAGAAAACAGGTAATTCTGCCGATATCAACCTTTGTCTGCTTAATCTCTTGGCGGAAGCAAATATTACGGCGTCGCCCGTGTTATTAAGCACAAGAGACAACGGCGCACATCCTGGTTTTCCGATGCTTACAAATTTCAACAACGTGATTGTTCAGGCCGAAATTGGTGATAAAGTGACCTACCTGGATGCCACCGATAAAGATCATACACTTAACCTCATTGCCTATGATAACCTGAATCACCAAGGCCTTAAAGTGAACATAAAGGACGAGAATGCAGCCTGGATGTCATTAGAAGAGAACAGATTAAGCAAGAGAAATATCAATCTATTGCTCACATTAAGCGATGACAACAAGTTGAGCGGAAAGCTATATTTATCGTCAACCCATTACGAAGCATTAAACCGCAGGGATCAATATCGCTCGGCAACCAGTGAGACAGATTTCCTCAAAAATTACAAAACCGGAAAGCCTGGTCTTGGCATAAAAAATTACCAGATCCAGTTTCTGGATAACCTCAGTGAGCCGCTGATCGAAAGTATGGATGTGCTTATTGAAGACAATGTGGAGGAAGCTGGAAACCTGGCCTACTTTGCACCGCTGCTGTTTGAAAGAACCAAAGAAAATCCTTTTAAGCTGGAAGAAAGAAAGTACCCTGTTGACTTTGCATTTCCAACAGAAGAAAATTACCGGATCACGATAGATTTCCCTAAAGGCTACCTGTTGGATAAGATGCCAAAAAATGAGAAGGTAATCCTGCCTAACGATGCTGCTTCATTTACTTTTATTTTAGCTGCGGAAGGAAACAAGCTCATGCTGAACAGCAAAATAACCATTAAAAAAGCCTTTTTTACGCCTGAAGAATATCAGCACTTAAAAGAACTTTTTAAGAATGTAGTAAGAAAACAGGCCGAACAGATCGTATTTAAGAAAAGCTGAAGATGAAAAGATCGATTGTATTTGCATTTGCCTTGCTTGCTGCTGCAAGACTTGGCGCCCAGGGCATCTATGAGGTAAACAGGATACCGGCTGAGCTGACCGTCAATGCCTCAGTCGTGATCAGAAATGAAGAACTGGTTTACGAGGTAAAAGATGCTGGTCATGCAGTGATGAATTATAAGACAGCGGTCACCATTCTGAACAAGAGCGGGGAAGATGCATCTGGCATGCATGAGTTTTATGACAAGTTCTCCGGTATCCATAATTTGAAAGCTACGCTGTACGATGAACACGGCATCGAGGTAAAAGAATATAAAAATGCTGACTTTAAGGATAGGAGTGCGGTTTCTGAAGGCACGCTGTACCAGGATGACCGGGTTAAATACCTTGATTTTTCACATCCTTCATTTCCTTATACCATAGCATTCAGTTATACCGTAGACTACGATGGAATACTCAACTATCCTACCTGGTTCCCTGCAAGCAGCTGGGGCTATGCGATAGAAAAATCCAGCTATACTTTCAAAATTCCTGAAACGATGACTTTCAAGTACTTAAAAAGTAAGGGACTGAAGACCGATTCAACAAAAATTAAAGAAACGATGCATTACATCTGGAGTTGTGAAAATGTACCGGCGATAGCCTATGAAGTGATGAGTTCAGGCTTGAGAAATGTAATGCCCTGGGTAAATACAGCCCCTAATCAATTTGAGTTCGATAACACGAAAGCAAATATTGAAACCTGGAAAAGTCTGGGTTCCTGGCTTTTCACCTTAAGCAATGGTGGACAGGTTTTAACCGAAGCCACAAAAGCGAGGATAACGGAGATGATTAAGGATGCAAAAACGCCAAAAGAAAAAATTAAGATTCTCTACAAACATTTGCAATCAAACACCAGATATGTGGGTGTTCAATTGGGTATTGGCGGATTTAAACCCATCAGCGCCGAGAAAGTCTCGGCTGTAAACTATGGAGACTGCAAAGGGCTGTCTAATTATATGAAAGCGATGTTGCAGGAAGCCGGGATAAAATCACACCTGGTGGTAATTGGAAACGGTCTCCCGTCCTTGAACAAGCGTTACGCCAGCATGAACCAGGCCAACCATATGATACTTTGCGTACCGCTGGAAAAAGACACCACCTGGCTGGAATGTACGAGTCAAAACACCCCGGCAGGATATATCGGAAATGACAATTCGAACAGGACCGTGCTGCTGATCACGGAGGACGGAGGCAAGCTGGCCAGGACTCCTGTTTATGCGCCGGCAAGCAATTTCCAAAAACGGAGCACGAGGGTAAATATCGACGAAGAAGGTACTGCCGAAATCAGCATTAACACGCGGTACGGAAATGCGCAATATGAGGAAAATGCACGTATGCTTTTTATGGAACCCACAGAAAAACGATAAAGAATCTTGAACGCTTTGAGCATTCCAAATATGCAGATCAGTACATTGGATTATCTACAGCCCGATAAAGATGCCGCAGTGTTGAATGAAACAATCAATTTGAAATGCACTCAGTTGCTAACCAGGGGCGGCGACAGGCTATTCCTCACATTGAACCTGCTAAACAGGCAGGAAAACACCATTACACCAATTGAAAGCCGGAAAACCTTTTTTAGTATGGAGTATAGTTATAATGACGAGGATGAAATCATTTATACGATACCAAAAGGATATAAAGTAGAATTTCTACCAAAAGATATTGTCATAGAATCTGAGTTTGGCAAATATACTGCAACGGTGATTGTTAAAGAGAATACATTGGTCTATACGCGTAAAAAAATGATGATAGACAATCAATATCCACCTGAAAAGTTCAATGATTTCGTGGCCTTTTACAAGAAAATGTACCAGGCTGATAAACAAAAAAGTATCCTGGCTAAAATAGAATAGCCAGGATACTTTTATTTCTTTCCTACCACAACCTTCGTGAAGTTGTCAGTATCAAGGTATTTATTAGCCAGCGCTTTTAAATCGCCTGCAGTAATCGATTTTACAGTTTGAATATACTCCTCATAATAACTGTAGTCTAATCCCGAAAAGTAAACGTTTTTAAACTTGTCGGCATGAGAGAAAGCATTTTCCAGACTGCCAAGCATCGCGCCTAACATATAGTTTCTTACCAGCGCAAGTTCGCCTTCCTGCACGAGCTCCTCTTTAAGGATAATGATCTCCTTTTCAATTTCAGCCAAGGCATCCCCGCATACCTCCGCTCCAACTTCGGTAGCGATAAAAAAGTACCCTGCATCTTTTAAAGAGGCGACAGCAGAGCCGATGCCGTAAGTATAGCCTTTATCCTCGCGGATATTGGCCATTAACCTGGATCCGAAATAACCACCCAGCAAACAATTCAATACCTGGAAACCAGCAAAATCAGGATGATTTCTGGTAATGGCCAGTGTGCCCATTCTAATGGCCGACTGAATGGCGTCCGGTCGCTCCACAAGAAGCTCCCCCTTAGGAACGCTGGCAAAGCTAAAAGCATTAATGACTGAAGGATCGCTATTGTCCCAGTCCTTGCCAACGATGCGGTTCAGGATGTTAAATTCTGCTTCTTCAAATTTGCCCGCCACAAAAATGGTACAGTTCTGTGGCTTATATGCAGCCTTAAAATAACCGAGCAGATCTTCTGTTCTTAAAGCATCATAATGCGAAAGCTGAATATTGGAGCCATAAGGTGTTTCACCAAAAAGTGCATTTGCAAAATGCTTCCTCGCAAGGAAATCGTTCTTTTGCAAACTTACCTGTAAAGATTGTTTTTGATTTTGAATAAAGATGGCCAGCTCCTGTTCAGGAAAGATGCTTTCGTTTAAAATAGAATGAAGAATTGGCAAGACCGCCGCCATGTGTTTGTTTAGAGTATAAAGCTTAATGCAAGTCTGGTCTGCACCATATTCAGTTTGCAGGAAGGCCCCATAATAGTCGACTTTATCTGCGATTTCCTTTGCAGTAAGTGTTCGGGTACCATTGTTTATTAAGTGGCTAACGGCAATTGCATCCAGGGGCTTTGAGGCATCCCAGTTTACATTCTGAAAGATAAACTCTATGCGGACAAGCTCCTGTTTACCCGCATTAATGGTAAAAACCGGTATGCCGTTGTCGAGCATTTGCTTTAAAGGTTCAATAAACTGGATCTCATCAACCAGTTTCGATTCCGGGGCTAGGGTACGATTAAGCATCTTGGGCGGTTAAATAGTATAAAGTTGAACATTGTTCTTTTACAAAAGTAGACTTCGCTGCTTGGAGGATACGAGCAGGTGTGACAGCAAGGTATTTGTCAATCTCCGTGTTTAGTCCGGCAGCATCTCCTAATAATTCATAATAAGCAAGATTCATAGCTTTATCTAACAAGTTCATCTCCGCAAATACCATAATGGATTCTGATTTGTTTTTTACCTTCGTAATTTCCTCATCGGTAACCGGCTCCTGAATAAGCTTATTCAATTCCACCCATATGGCAGCTTCCGCCGCTTTTATACTCACGCCTTCAACCAGTTTGCCCTCAACAACAAACAAGCCTTCGTCGATGCTGCTGGTGATATAGGCATGAACATCACTAAATAACTGCTGCTCTTTTAACAGACTATTGTAAAGCCTCGAAGATTGTCCCTGAGAAAGTACATCTGACATCAGATCATAGGCCGGGTATTCACTATCCTTTCTGGCAGGCATTTTAAAAGCCATATAAATGGCATTTAAAGGAACATCTGCTTTAACGGTCTCTTTTCTTTCTGCGGTCTGTGCAGGTTCTTTAGGAAGATTTCTATGGTACTTTTCTCCAGCAGGAATTGGTGCAAACCATTTTTCTGCCAGTGCTTTTACGTCTGCAGTTTTAACATGACCACCCACCACCATAATCGCGTTTTGAGGGTTGTAATGTTTATGAAAAAATGCTTTAACATCCTCCATCCTGGCTTCTTCTATCTGTTTTAGATCCTGTCCGATGGTTGCCCAGCGGTAGGGATGTGATTGATAGGCTAAGGGCCGCAATTTCAACCAGACGTCGCCATAAGGCTGATTCAGGTAACGCTGCTTAAATTCCTCACATACCACATTTCGCTGTGTTTCCAGGCTCTTTTCCGAAAAAGCAAGGCTCAACATCCGGTCGCTTTCCAGCCAGAAAGCGGTTTCCAGGTTTGCCGCTGGTAACGTAATGTAATAATTGGTGATATCATTACTGGTGAAAGCATTGTTCTCGCCCCCCACCCTTTGCAGCGGCTCATCATAACTTGGAATATTTACCGAACCACCAAACATAAGGTGCTCAAATAAATGTGCAAAGCCGGTTTTATCTTGTTCTTCGTCTCTGGCGCCTACGTCATATAAAATATTTAACACCGCCATAGGCGTTGTATCGTCTTCGTGTACCAGTACACGTAATCCGTTGGCTAACGTAAAACGGTTAAAATCTACCATATATTAAATAATAATTGCGCCAAACTTAGAGAAATCTGTGTTAGCATTCATGAACATCTTTAAAAATATTTTATACAGATATATAATTAAACAAATGTATCCCTAAAAACAACTTAGGGAACATTTCGGCTCGCGACTTTGTTGTTTTATGACAGCCAACAGATTGATAAATTTGCGCTCCGGAGCAATTTTATCTAAGTTTGTAGGATGAATACTGCCGACTTACTACACAGGGCCCTGCATTTCGATTTTTTGACAAAAGAAGAAGGTGTTTTTTTATACCATCATGCCGCAACTGCCGAACTGGCCTATGTAGCCAACGCATTGAGAAAGAAACAGGTGCCGGGTGGTAAAGTAACCTGGCAGATAGACCGGAATGTAAATACAACCAATGTATGTATTGCCAACTGCAAATTCTGCAATTTTTTCAGGAGGCCAGGTCATGAGGAAAGCTATATCACAGATATAGAAACCTATAAGAAAAAAATAGAGGAAACATTCAGATTAGGTGGCGATCAGCTGCTTTTACAGGGCGGCCACCATCCCGACCTGGGTTTGAAGTTCTATGCAGATTTGTTTAAGCAACTGAAAGAACTGTACCCAGACTTAAAACTCCACGCACTGGGTCCACCTGAAATTGCACATGTGGCAAAACTGGAAGGCCTTTCTCACACTGAGGTATTAACCGCATTAAAAGCTGCAGGTATGGATTCATTGCCTGGTGCCGGTGCAGAGATTTTGAACGACAGGGTTAGACGACTGATATCTAAAGGCAAATGTGGTGGGCAGGAATGGCTGGACGTCATGAGAGCAGCACATCAGCTGAACATTACCACCTCTGCGACCATGATGTTCGGCCATGTGGAAACCATAGACGAGCGTTTCGAACATCTGGTCTGGATCAGAGAAGTGCAAAGTGAAAAACCGGCGGATGCCAAAGGCTTCCTGGCCTTTATTCCATGGCCTTTCCAGGATGACGGTACTTTACTGAAACGTTTGAGAGGGATCAGCAATAATGTTTCCGGTGATGAATACATCCGGATGCTGGCTTTGAGCCGCATCATGCTGCCAAATGTTAAAAACATTCAGGCCTCATGGCTTACTGTAGGAAAGAATACTGCTGAACTCTGTTTGCACGCCGGTGCCAACGATTTTGGTTCTATCATGATTGAGGAAAATGTGGTATCTGCTGCCGGTGCACCGCATCGTTTTACGGCGAAGGGTATTCAGGACGCCATCAGGGAAGCCGGTTTTGAGCCTCAGCTACGGGGACAACAATACAATTACCGTGATCTACCGGACCACCTTGAAGAACAGGTGATCAATTATTAAAAGATGTTCAAATACCGATCTATTTCCTGGTTATAAGAATTTATGTTAGGCGTATCGTTGGTATTCCTAATCTGACATAAATAGAAAAGCTGCCAGTTTGCTTTCTTTTTAAAAGAAAAGCATCTACCTTACAAGTCGAATAAACTTCTATTTATGAAAAAAATAACGTTCTTAATCGCCGTCATTTCTCTTTGCGGTATCCTATCTTATGTGTTTCCTCAGTTGCCTATGTACTTCTGGAGAATCTATGATTTATTAAAACCTTTTAACCTTGATTTTTTAACAGCAGATATATCAAGTGTTTCTAACAGGCACATTAACTTTGCATTCAATATATTACTTTTAATTGGCGGCTTGCTTTTTTATTTTACTCGTGGTAATGAAATGCGGCTCATCAGATTTTTATTAGCAATAATCCTTTCATCCAAAACAATAGAAATACTTGTTTTCTTCCTATCCCTATGTTTAAGTATTGGCAAACCTGAAGCGCATTTTTCGTGGTGGACTTTTTCACTTTACTCAATTATGGATCTCGGTTGGATATATTTCTCCTATCGGGTGCTTCTGGATTTAAACAAATCAAGGGAACCAGATATACAAAGAGCAGAATATAAAGATGCTGTATCGGATATATATATCGCCGCTTCTTCTACACAGCGTATTTTTCACCTATTTATTGATTTACTGGTAACCATACTTATATTTTCAAGCCTATTTAAGTTTTTGATAAAAACACAGGAATTAAGGTCTGTTTTAGAAAGCATAGCATCGATGCTTGGAGCGCAGGGGTTAGTTTTGGTGATATTCGGCTTTTTTAGGTTGATCTACTATGTGTTTTTTGAAGCTATTTTTCAAAATTCGCCAGCTAAACTTTTATCAGAGACCAAGGTAATCGGCGATGAGGGTATTTTAAGACCTAAAACAGCAATTTATCGAACAGTTTGCAGATTTGTCCCTTTCGACGCAATATCCTTTGTTTTCAATTATACCGGATGGCACGACAAGTGGTCTAACACTTCGGTGATCAGAGAAAAAAGGACTGGAATTAAAGGCAATTACTATTTTCTGTTGGTTCCTCTTATTGCGCTTTGTTTTACTGTGGCTAGCTACACCTCGTTGTGGTACTCGAATTATTTGAGAGTGGTAGAATTAAACGAAGCTCAGGAGAAAACAGTTATAGAATTTGATCAGAAAATTAAGGGGCTAAGCACCAACGATATTATAGAATTGCACGATAAAGATGATTATAATGTATTGGTGTATTTAAAACCCGAAAAGATCAATGGTGACCATATTACCTTTTCATTAGTAAGTCTTGACAACACATTTGAGTATCATCCTGACAAGGAAACAATTGAATCTTTTTACCTTAGAAATAAAACGGTATGGCCAATAATTTCATTGACTAAAAATAATCTGAAAAAAGGTGTCGCTACCGAACTTGATGAACCATCAATTTACTTAGATCGCGAACCGACAGAAAAGCCTGGGAAAAATGAAGGTATTCCTTTAAAAGGGAAATACTATTTAATTAAAAGTATTGAACCTTATTTCCAACCGAACCTAAAACTGAACGATGGCGATGTAAGTGGCAATTATATCCAGTTAGTAATTGCCAACAAAGGTTGGAAAGCCAATATTCTTAAAATTGATAACGTTGAGGGAGATATTGAATGGAAAGGGCAATTTCCCAAATTAATAGAAGGAAGACGTTCCAGAATTTATTTGATAGGGACAATTAAAAATAAGGCAGACAAAATAAAGTTTGATATCGTTGTGCAGGATTCAACAAATAGACTACACTTTTACAGGGTTGAAAAAAACGGGTTTGGACGGATTGAAAATTTCACAAAAATCAGATAATTCCCGATCCGATATAAAGAGTTTTACAACTGGCTACTCAATGCATAAAAATGCAAAAACTGGGGTATCCATGGTTTCGACGGCCTATATTTACTAAAAGCCTCGTGTTATGCTTTTTTTTTAATAAATTCACCTTATTAAATCAAGGCCGTGCTGAATACTATTATTGTAGACGATGAGGAATTTGCCCGCTCTTCATTATACTTTCTTTTACAGGAAAATTGCGAAAGCATACATATATCGGGAATTGCTAAATCTGTAGCTGAAGCACGTAATTTACTGGCCCAGCATGCCATTGATTTGATTTTCCTGGATATCGCCATGCCTGGAGAAAATGGCTTTGACCTGATTCCAGATGCGCAAGCGAGTAAAGCCCATGTCATTTTTACAACTGCCTATGATCAATATGCACTCAAGGCAATTAAAGCTAATGCCCTTGATTACCTTTTAAAACCCATCGATATTGATGAATTAAAAGCTGCTGTTGATAAAGCCGTAAAACACATCGCCCTCAGCAAAAACGATAAAAGCCGAAATGAAAACCTGCAAAGTCTGGCTGCAAAACTTTCGGAAAGAACTGAAATAAGAAAGATAAGTTTAGCCAACGGACAAGGATATACGCTCGTAAATATAGACGATATCATTCACATCGCTGCAGACAGTAACTATTCGGTTTTTTTCCTGGCAAACAAAGACAAGATTACGGTCTCGAAAGTTTTAAAAGAATATGAAGAGATATTACCTGATAACCAGTTTGTCAGGATCCATAAATCAAGTATTGTAAACCTAAACTATGTGAAGGAATACAATTCCAGAAATGGGCTGGAAGTCATCCTGAAGAATGGAGAGAAAATTGCCGTGTCGAGAAGACGTGCCAGTGATTTTGTTGAAAAAATTAAATCGTATACCAGTTTTGACAGTGATAAATAAACCCTTTCATCTGGTCTTAAAATGGCTGACCCCTATTATTTTCTTGCTGATCTTCCCTTTTTCCGGGCATGGTCAGACCACCTATCTGCAGCATTTTAGTACAAAGAACGGGTTGCCCAGCAACAATTGCTATTATACCTTACAGGATTCTAAAGGTTACCTATGGATAGCGACCGATGCAGGCGTCAGCAGGTTTGATGGTAAAGTATTTGAAAATTTTTCCATAGATGACGGCTTGCCCGATAACCAGATATTGCAGTTGAAAGAGGACAAAAGCGGCAAGATCTGGTTCTTAGCCCTGAACGGTCAGCTAAGCTATTTTTTAAATGGCAGGATCTACAACGAAAATAACGATGAACTGCTTAAGCTGCTAAAATTCAACGCAGTTATTGTGTCGTTCTTTGAAGACAGCAAAGGAAGGATCTGGTTTGGCACCAATAAAAATATCCTGGTCATGTGGGATGGCAAATCGTTGATGAAATACATTTCTGCCAACCAGGCGCACCAGTATACCGGCACATTTATACATGAAGACAAATCCGGGACGATATGGGCCTTCAGCAATAAATGTGTACGCGTCTTTAAAAACAACAGTTTTACCATCGTATCTTATAGCGCCCTGCCGCTATCTTATAAAACCATGCTCAATCTGCCAGGAAAAAAATTGGCCTATCTGGATAAAAACGGAATTAACATCAAAAATGGAAGCAGACAATATCTGATGCTGAAGATTGATGCATCCCTTTTAAATGATATCCCCGGATATTTCTTTCTGGACAAAAATGACGACATATGGCTTAGCAACGGCTCTGGTGTTTTTCATATTGAACCCTCAGGGAAAACCACATCATACTTAAAGAATATTCCCAGCAGTCAGGTCATTAAAGACGCAAAAAACAACATGTGGTTTACCACGAACAGTGGTGTATACATGCTCCCGCAGAAAGACGAACGCCTGTATCTCATTGATAAAAATAGTGGCCTGAATACAGACATGGTAAAAAGCGTTGTAAAAGATAACAAGAACAGGCTGTGGCTTGGACTGGATGAAGGAAGGATCAATATACTGGACCTGAATACTTATCAGGTAAGTAAAATTCAATTGCCTGATAAAAAAAGGTATAACATCATCAAACAACTGGTTCACGACACCATCAAGCAGACCATATATTTTGCTTCCGATTACGGCCTGGGCAAAGTGAACGACATATATGGCAAGCCAAACATTGATTACCTGAAAGAGACAAACAACAATATGTTTGTCATTAAAAGCTTTAGTGTACGCAAAGATCAAACCCTGGCACTTGCCTTGTCGTCAGGCGTGTCTATATTACCAGATCGGACACATCAATTTGAATTTACCTCATTAAACTTCAAACCCGGTGTAGACTTTTTTAACAACAGGGCTTACTGTGTGTTTTATGACCGGGAACAAAACCTCTGGTTTTCCAATATCAATGGCTTATCCGCGTTTTCAGGTAACAGGTTGTACAATTATTACGGAAATAACCTGCTCACAAAGAGAATCAATGATATCCAGGAATTAAGTGATGGCACCATGGTACTAGCCACCGACGGTTATGGCCTTGTTTTGCTGAAAAATAAAAAAATCATCAGAATAATTACACAAAAGGATGGACTTGCGGATAACATCTGTAAAAAACTATTTGTTAAAGACAATGACCTCTGGGTCATTACCAATAATGGCATCAACAGAATCGCTTTAACTAATAAGCAGCTATCGGTAGAATCTTTTGAGTATACGAATCCTATGCTGGCGGATGACGTTAACAATTTATACATAGATGACCGATACGCCTATTTTGCCACCAATAACGGGCTTGTTTACTTCCTTTACCATAGCGCAAACAGCAATCACGAAGCGCCAAAAGTCTTGATATCTTCCATCATAAACAATAAGATAAAGCTAAGGCTGAATGTCGCAACCCATACACTTGCCCCATCAAATAACAACATCACTTTCACTTACAGCGCAATTGACTTTCAGAATAAGCACATTACCTACCGGTACCGCTTAAAAGCAGACGCGAACTGGACTGAGACCAAAAGCCGCAGACTTGAATTTTCATCACTTGAACCAGGAGATTATGCGTTTGAGTTAAGCGCAAAATCGAACAACAGCACCTGGAGTACACCTACCAGGGTCAATTTTTCCCTGAAAAGTCATTTCTGGCAAACCGCGTGGTTCATAACGGGGATTTTTCTGCTGGCGGGCTTTGCTTTTTACAAAGCCGCAGTGGTGGTTACGAGAAGACAGAAAAATAAAGAGCAGCAGCAGCTGCTCCTAAAGAACAAGATCTTAATGCTTGAACAACGTGCGCTACAGGCCATGATGAACCCACATTTTGTTTTTAATGTAATGAACTCTATTCAGCATTATATCAACACAAAAGACACCAATTCCGCAAATAAGATACTGACCGGTTTTGCAAAGCTGATCAGAAAAAACCTGGAAATATGTACGAAAAGCTTCATTAGTCTGGATGAAGAAATTGAATACCTGGAGTTATACCTGAGCCTTGAAAAAAAGAGATTCGGAGAAAAATTCCGGTACACCATACAGATAAGTGATGCAATCGATAAAGAAGAAACCTTCATCCCATCGATGATCCTGCAGCC
The DNA here is from genome assembly GCA_946478755.1 of uncultured Pedobacter sp. The sequence continues at coordinate 12,778 of CAMLDJ010000141.1, forward strand.
GTATATAGAAAATGCAATATGGCATGGGCTAATGCCTAAAGAAGAAGGTGGTAAACTGGATGTCAAAATTGACCTGAAAGGACCCGATCATTTACTGATCCAGATTATTGACAATGGTGTTGGTATTGATAATTCCCTAAAAAGTAAAAAAGGTCATCACAGCAGTAAGGGAATGAGCTTAACAAAAGAACGCATCAATCTTTTAAATCAGGTTGGCGCAAATCCAATACAGATCGACATCCGACAAAACGGCGTTTCGGGCACCTACGTTGCCATTCTCGTACCGCTAAACCAATAAATTACCGTTTACTCAATTATTTATACCACTTACTAATTTTAGAATAATCATTCTAAAATTAGCATTAAACTTGTTATAGATATTAAAGCAAACAATGGTTTGCGAAGCGTTCTTATAGGATTGATCAAGATATTTTTACCTAACCTAAACTATATCTCAATTCAGGTTTCATTTGTGTGTTAAAAAATGGTAAAGTTCATAGCTTTACCATTTTTTTTATTTTCTTTTCTCTGGACATGCGGGTGCCCAGCACTGTTAGTCCTCCTCCACCCACACCTGTCTTAAAAACCTCCCGGTTAAAAAAATCCGGTTAGAATATTTTCTAAAAAATTCTTTGTGAAATTTCTTTTTGTCTTACTTTTGATCAGCTAA
>CAMLDJ010000142.1 GCA_946478755.1 uncultured Pedobacter sp.
TCCGCACGTTACCGGACCTGCAGGGAACCGGGGAGCGAAGTTTTTACATGCCTTTATTCAGCATTGCATTTCTGGTAAAAACCATGTAACAGGGAAAACAGGCACCCCGCTTGATTTTATTGCCTTTCATGCAAAAGGAAGCCCTAAGGTGGTTGATGGCCATGTCAGAATGGATATGGGCAGACAGCTCAGGGATATTTACAGCGGCTTTAACATGACGAAGGGATACCCGGAGCTTAAAAATATCCCGATTATTATCGGAGAGTCTGATCCCGAAGGTTGTGCGGCTTGTGGTATGGCAACAAATCCTGAAAATGCCTATCGCAACGGCACCATGTACTCCAGTTATACTGCTGCGTCCTTTGCACGAAAATACGCGATTGCTGATTCCCTGGGGGTCAATTTCTTAGGCGCCGTATCCTGGTCCTTCGAATTTGAAAATCAACCCTGGTTCTACGGATTCAGAGATTTATCTACCAATGGGGTAGATAAACCCGTTTTGAATGTATTCCGCATGTTTGGACTGATGCAAGGCTCACGCGTGAAAGTACAAGCCAATCAAATGTATTCGCTCGATAAGGTTCTCGGCGCAAGTATCAGGGGAGAAAAAGGAGACATCGGTAGCTTAGCCACTGTTGATGATAGGACGGCTGCGGTTATGGTCTGGAACTACCACGATGATGATGTTCCAGGTATGGCAACCGAAATCACGATCAATTTTGATGGCATACCCAAAAAAGAAGTTATGCTATCTCAGTTCCGGATAGACGATAAACACAGCAATTCTTACGAGGTCTGGAAAAAGATGGGCGCTCCTCAAAATCCGTCAAAAGCTCAAATTGCCGAATTGGAAAAGAGCGGACAGCTGCAGGCATTTAAGAAGCCGGAAAAATTAAGTTTTGGGAACGGAAAAGCCACAGTAAAAGTAATGCTTCCCACCCAGGGAGTGGCACTATTTAAACTCGATTGGTAAAGAAAATATCAGAACATGAAACCTAAAATATTTCTTTCAATAGCAATGGTCATGCTGATAACAGGTGGCGTCTTTGCTGTTGATAAAACAAGTGCCTTCAAAACATATTACGTTGCGCCAATGGGCAATGATTCCAATCCGGGAACAATTGAACGACCTTTCTTAACCATTCAAAAGGCGCAGGCTGCCTGTGTTCCAGGAGATACCGTGTACATCCGCGGGGGGAAATATACCATGCAAAATAGCCAGATTGCCAAAACCGATAACCTATATGCGTATGTAACATACCTGGATAAAAGTGGAACTGATAAAGCCAGAATCCATTATCTGGCCTACCCGGGAGAAAAGCCTGTATTTGAATTTTCGAATATTGCTCCGCCTGGATTAAGAATTACCGCTTTTTTTGTAAAAGCATCCTATATTACGATTAAAGGATTGGATGTGAAGGGTGTTCAGACCACGATAACCTCGCATACGCAAAGTGAATGTTTTAGAAATGAAGGCAGTTGGAATAGCTATGAAGGCCTTACCATGCATGACGGAAAAGCCAACGGCTTCTATCTAACCAAGGGTGGAAATAACCTGATCTTAAACTGCGATGCCTATAACAATTGGGATGATGTTTCTGAAAACAAAAGGGGAGGCAACACAGATGGCTTTGGCTGCCACCCGAAAAGTGCCAGGTATACTGGTAATGTGTTTAAGAGTTGCAGGGCATGGTTTAACAGCGATGATGGCTTTGATTGCATCAATGCGCTAGCTTCAATCACTTTTGAAAACTGCCAGGCCTTTTACAATGGTTATTCATCATCATTTGTAAATCTGGCTGATGGGAATGGATTTAAAATGGGAGGGTTCGGCATCAAAGACCTGAAAGGAGTACCCGCTGTAATCCCACATCACCAAATTCTTTTCTGCCTGGCTGTGGGTAACAAGAGTGCAGGTTTTTATGCCAACCATCATATGGGAGGCAATACCTGGTACAACAACACGGCCTATAAAAACGGAGTTAATTTTAACATGCTCAACAGAAGTGCAGACTTTACCAGAGATGTCCCCGGATATGCGCACGTCATGAAAAACAACCTGGGCTATAAGGCCCGCTCTAAAGAGATTAACAATATTAATTTGCCCCTGTGCGATGCCAGTAATAACTATTTTCAGCTAAATAACGTCAAGGTTACAGATGCTGACTTTGCCAGTCTTGATGAAGCACTTTTAACACAGCGGCGAAATGCCAGCTTCGGGTTACCAGTCAGTAATTTTATGCATTTAACCAAGGGGAGCGATATCATTGATAAGGGAATAGCTATAGGTTTCAGTTATGCAGGCAAACATCCTGATCCGGGCTGCTTTGAATATGCAGATAACAAAAGCCAGGTGTCCGATAACCGGTAATCTTTTTTAGGTAGCTGTAAGTAATTGCTGCAGAAAAACTGTCCTGTATTAGGTATGTCGATGAGGATGCAATGAATATGCTTTGCAAGCTTCATAACCATTAAAACAATATGTACTAATGAAAAAAATAACTGTATCCCTGATCATGCTCGCATTTCTTGCGCTCTCTTTCACTAAGGAAAGATCCTCAGTAATCATAAAAATCCTAAAGGTTAAAGCCCCTTTTAACATGCCCGATATCAAAGTTTCGGATTTTAGTAAATGCGGTAAACTGCCTATTACCGAGTTTGGTGCAGTAAAAGGAGATAAAGAAAAAACAGCTCAGGCCAAATTGAAAATGTGTTTATAGATAGTTGTACCGTAGCCGAAGGTGCAAAGTTAAACCATCTCATTTTTATCAAAACGAATGAACGCATGGGTGGATATGTGAAGAATATATATGCCTTCAATATCAAAGCCGGAAAAATTGATCTTGGGATCCTTGGCATAGAAACGGATGTCTTGTACCAGTGGAGAACTTTGGTTCCAACGGTTGAAAAAAGGTTAACACCTATAAAAAACGTATACCTGGATAATTTACACGCATCAAGTGTGAAGTTTCTTTCCCGGATTCTGGGACAAAATGAATTGCCGGTGGCAAATATTTTCCTGAAGCGTGTTTCGGCTGACACGGTTCAAGATAAAGAACATATACACGAGCATATGATCAATTTCAAGAATGATAATTAAACGGGGTTGAAAATGAGATCTAAAATAACTAAGTTATTACTGCACATCACCTTTCTGATCATTTCTCCTATGCTGATTGCTCAAACAGCCGGGAACTATGACGCTATTTATTCAGGAGTGCCATGGTTTGATGATCATGGGAAAATTGTTAGTGCCCATGGCGCAAATATCGTTAAAGACAATGGCAAGTATTACCTTTTTGGCGAAGCACATACGGATACGAGTAATGCTTTTGCCGGTTTCAATTGTTATTCCTCTACCGATTTATACAACTGGAAATTTGAAAGTACGGCACTGCCGGTTCAGCAATCGGGCAAATTAGGGCCTAACCGGGTTGGCGAACGGGCGAAAGTAATGAGATGTCCTGAAACTGGAATGTACGTAATGTATATGCATGTTGATACACTTGGCTATAAAGACCAGTTTGTTGGTTATGCGACTTCAAACAAAATTACCGGGCCTTATCTGTTTCAGGGAGCCTTGTTGTTTAAAGGTAATCCCATCAAAAAATGGGATATGGGTACCTTCCAGGACGAAGATGGCTCCGGGTATGTATTGATACATGGTGGTGAAATTTACAAGCTTGCCGGTGACTATAAAAGTGTGAGCGAACAGGTCAATGGAAACATGACTTCGGGCTTTGAATCACCCACATTATTCAGGAAAGATGACATTTATTACCTGCTTGGTTCACATCTTACGAGTTGGGAGCGAAATGATAATGACTATTATACAGCAACTTCTCTTAAGGGGCCATGGACCTTTCGCGGCCCTTTTGCACCAAAAGGTTCACTAACCTGGAACTCACAATGCACCTTTGTATTGCCAATTGAAGGATCGAAAGATACTACCTATCTGTTTATGGGCGACAGGTGGTCTTTTCCTAAACAAGCATCGGCAGCCACCTATGTTTGGCAACCGCTTATCGTCTCAGAAAACCAGATTTCAATGCCAGAATACCATGAAGCCTGGACTTTAAATAGCTCAACCGGGACGGCATCACCTAAAGAGGTTGCCGGAAAGATCATAGCTAATAACAACAAACTTCTTGTATACAAAGGAAGATGGGAACACTATTCATCTGCTGATTCAGGTAAGCTGATCAGGTCGGCCGAGAAAGGTACTTCTTTTTCAGTTACATTTAAAGGAAGACAGATCGGTTTCCATTCTTTTGCAAATCCAATGAATGGCTATGCTGCTATCAGCTTGCTAAATCGTAAAGGCAAGGTAATGTTCTCCTCAATAGTCGATATGTATTGCAAATATGATGCGCGGGCGCTAAAGTTTATAACACCTGTTTTACCTAAGGGTGAGTATACCTTAACTGTTTCCGTCATGGCTGAGCGGGGAAATTGGTCAGATAAGCGGAAAAACAATTATGGCAGTGCGGGTAATTACATTACACTGGATAAAGTTTTGATTTACGAATAAAAATTCTAGCGAAGATGCGTACAAACTTGCGGCCGAACCGAAGGAATTGGAGATAAAAACGATGCTTATGCTCAATACTTCATTGGACAGAGCTATCTGAAAGGATTAGTTAGTGATCCAAAAGTAAATGTGAACGTTGGCAATCTAACCTTTGAACCTGGCTGTAGAAATAACTGGCATATCCATGTGTTCAAAATATGAAACCTTAGCAAATTTGATTACTTTCATGTATGGAGGATTCAGACAGCATCTATAAGTCGATGATAGACCATATCGAGGATTATGCCATCTTCCATCTGGACATTCATGGTGATATACTTACCTGGAACCCGGGTGCAGAAAAAATCAAGGGATATGGTGCTTTGGATATCATCGGCAAAAACTTTAGCGTATTCTATACTAATGAGGATCAAAAGAACAACGTACCACAAAATATCCTGAAGGAAGCTGCCAGAAACGGCAAGTACCAACAGGAAGGCTGGCGGGTCCGCCGGGATGGAACAATGTTCTGGGGGAATATCCTGATCATGGCTCACTATGATAACCATCAGCAAGTTACCGGCTTTACCAAAGTTGCCCATGACCTAACTGAGAAAAGGCGCCTGCAGGGAGAATTATATTCTTTAAATGCCCGGTTGGAAGAAAAGGTGGGGCTGCGCGATCGGGAGCTCAGAGAGAATGAAGCCAAATACCGCCATCTGTTTGCTTCCAACCCTCTGCCTATGTGGTTGTTTGATCTCCAGACCTTCAAGTTCCTCGATGTGAATGATATGGCCTGCGTACATTATGGATATTCGCGCGAAGAGTTTCTGACCATGTCCGTACAGGATATCAGACCGGCCAACCAAAAAGAGCTCTTTGCTAAGGCCGACCATCCTTCAAGCCTGCATCCTGAACAATACCATCGCGGCACCTGGCAGCATTTGAAGAAGGACGGAAGCCGAATAGATGTGGAAATAGCTGCGCATGACATTCTTTTTGAGGGGAAAAATGCCCGCATGATCGTTGTCCATGATGTTACCCAGCGCAAACGAACGGAAGAAAAACTAAGACAAAACGAATTCAACCTCGAACATGCCCAAAAAATGGCGCATTTCGGACACTGGCAGCACAGCTTCGCTACCGGAAAATCCATTTGGTCTGCTGAAGGATGCAGAATATATGGCGTTGATTTGAATGACAATGAACATTCTTATGAAAGCTGGCTGTCTTTTATTCATCCTGATGACCTTGACGAGGTAATACGCCAGAACACGCTCGCTCAGCAGACCTTCGGCCGCACAGAGTACCATCACCGGATAGTGCTCAGAGATGGGACTATCAAACACCTCTTCTCGCAGAGCCATTATGAGTTTGATGCAAATGGCAATCCCATTGGCCTGTATGGAGTATCACATGACGTAACTGAACAGAAGATCGCTGAACAAAAAATTGTGAGTGCAAATCGGCTATACGCGGTTTTAAGCAGCATCAATCAGCTAATCGTACACACCGAAGATGAAGAAACACTGTTCCGTCAGGCCTGCTGTGTTGCTACAGAGAAAGGGAAGTACGACCTGGCCTGGGTAGGGATGGTTGATGAGGGAGGCACTACCATGCGCCTGCTTGCTCATAGCAACGCAAGCACGGAGGATTTGGATTACATTAACGACATTGCCTACGAAAAGAATGGCCCAATTGCCCGGCTCCTGCAGACAGGGTCCTATCAATGTTTAAACGATACGCAATATGTGCCAGCCGGTAGCAAAATACGCGACTTTATTGCTGATTGCAGCTATAAGTCCTTCATGTTCCTACCACTGGTTAGATCCGGGATGGTCTACGCTACCCTAAATCTCTTTTCTTATCAGCGGGATTGCTTTGATACCGATGAGATCCTGCTATTGGAGGAAGTTGCCGGGGACATTTCTTTTGCACTGAACAATATCCAAAAGAGAAAGCAGGCCGAACAAGGGGAGAAGAAATTGCAGCACAATGAACTACGGCTGCGGCAGGCGCAGTCGATCGCACATGTTGGAAACTGGGAGCTCGACTTTTCAGTTGGACTGGCAATCTGGTCAGAAGAACATTGCAGGATCTACGGCCTGGATCCTGCAGACAATCTTCATTCTTTTGAATCATGGCTTACTTACATCCATCCGGAGGATCTCGACTTCGTTAGGTCGACCATCGAGGGTTCGGAGAAATCGTATAACCACGCCTCGTTCCACCATCGTATTGTGCGGAAGGATGGAAGCATCAGACATATCTATATGCATAGCCAATACGAAATAAACGCGGCTGGTGAGCCTGTCGGGCTATATGGTGTCTCGCATGACGTTACGGAGAGCAAAGAAGCAGAAGACTCTCTGGTACAATCTGAAGCAAACGTGCGGCTCATCATGGATCTCTTACCTCAGCGGATTTTCGTCAAGGGATTGGATGGCCGGTACTTGTTTGTGAATAAAAGCTTCGCCGAACTGTATGGGATGAGCCCAAAAGAGACAATCACCGCCTCAGGTACTGGTCAGCTTTTTAAATCACACCAGGCAGATACCTTTACCAGGGACGACCGGCAGGTGATTAGTGAAGGCAGGAAAAAGATCATTCCGGAAGAGAATTTTGTAGGCCCATCGGGCGAACGAAAGATTTTCCATGTGACCAAACTGCCATATTTTTGGGGACGCGATCGGCGGCAAAGCGTTTTAGGCATCCTCAACGATATCACGGAGCAAAAAAAAGCCGAAGCTGAGCGCAACACTTTGCTAGCCGACATTGTACGGCGGAATGAAAGTTTGGAACAGTTTGCCTATATCATTTCACATAATCTACGCGCACCGGTGGCGAATATTCTCGCCCTTTCAGACTTATTACAACTGGTAAAAGACGACCCGACCGAGACAGAAAAGCTATTGCAGAATCTCTCCAGATCAACAGTCAAACTGGATGAGGTAATCAGTGACCTCAATAAAATACTCCAGTCGACACACCAAACGAGCGAAAAAAAACAAGACGTCAGCTTTTCGGATATCTGTGCCGACGTCCGGTTTAATTTGGCCGGGGTGTTAGCGGACGATGACGTAGAAATTGATACAGATTTTTCAGCTATCGAGCAATTCTACGGCGTAAAAAGCTACCTGTACAGTATTTTTCATAACCTGATATCTAACAGCATCAAGTACAGAAAGCCAAATACCACAGTTCTTATCAAGATTTGCAGTCGAACTGATAATGATAAAATCGAGCTTATTTTCAAAGATAACGGTCTTGGCTTGGATCTGGGCCGAATTGATGGCGAGCTGTTCGGTCTCTATAAGCGGTTTCACTCACACGTTGAAGGAAAGGGTATGGGGCTGTATATGGTCAAGCGTCATGTTGATATGATGGACGGTGAAATCAGTGTTCAAAGTGAACCTGGCAAAGGAACTACGTTCACCATTTTATTTTCTCGAGACCTACCTATCAATGAAAGAGTACAGGGAATTATTTCGTGATCTTCATAAAAGTGTTTCTCTTCAATAAGAGATTTGTTGTTGAAGTGTAACTTAGACTATGGCGCGTTTTTAGTTTAACCCATTTTGCAATAAAAATATGCTACAAAGAAATTTATTTAATGATACCCAAAAGAAAAAGAAGGACTTGAAAATTTGAATACATAACTTAAATAAGCGAGTGAAGCCAGCCCCTCATCACAATTTTGCTTTTAATTAGTGTTGGCACCTGATTGGCGCCAACACCAATTAAAAGATTCTAAAATCCACGACGTAACATATCGGCATATTCATTCGGCAATGGGCTTTCCTCAACCGCTTTAGCGGCTTTTTTAATATCATAGTCAAACCGGATAAACTCAACCTGTATGCTTTCCTGATCCAGGATGCTACTGTTGTCATGAAGGGTTAGCATCACGTACCCACCCTGGGGATTGCCATCTTTGGGTTTGCCTATGGAACCAATGTTTATCGCATGACGGAAATGGTTGTTACCGCCAATGTCGGAATTCAGTACACGATGGTAAGGCTTATGGGTATGACCAAAGCACATGATATCGGCATCTGCCTGTTCCATAATACGGATCATGCTTTTTTCTTCACGATCTTCAAACAAGTACTCGTTGATCTTGCGCGGGCTGCCATGCACCAACAGCAGGTTCAGTTTGTCTTCATTGAGCTGAAACTTAACTTTAATGTGTGCAGGTAAGGTCCGCAAATAGGCCCGTTGTTCCGGTTTCATCAGGCTATTGGTATAGGAAATGGAGATCTTGCCCATATCCTTTTCCGTATCAGTCTTGTAAGCGCATCCACATTCATCACTCATACGGCCAATACCAAAATCATAGTTTCCGGCAATAGTTGGGATATTACGCTTCCGGACCTCATCAATTACTTCATTAGGCCAGATGTTGTAACCTACCAGGTCACCCAGGCAATAGATCATATCCGGTTGTCGGCTGTCCACTTCAGCAAAGAAGGCCTCCAAAGCAGGAAGGTTGGCATGTATGTCTGAGAATAAAGCAATTTTCATAATTATATCTTAGTTAATGGTGCAGGATAATATTTATTACGGAGCCAGAAGGCAAGGTTTACCAGGGCAATTAATGCTGGTACTTCTACCAGTGGGCCGATCACCCCAACGAATGCCTGACCAGAGTTGATGCCAAACACCCCGATAGCTACGGCTATAGCCAGTTCAAAGTTGTTACCGGCAGCAGTAAAGGCAATGGAAGCGCTTTGCGAATAATCAGCACCCATTCTCTTACCAGCAAAAAAGCTGACCAGGAACATGATGGCAAAATAAATCACTAATGGAATGGCAATGCGAAGCACATCAAAGGGAATGTTGACGATCAGTTCACCTTTCAGGCTGAACATGACTACAATGGTAAACAACAAAGCGATAAGGGTGATAGGCGAAATCAAAGGAATGAACTTCTGCTGAAACCATACTTCGCCTTTGAACTTTATCAGCGCGTAACGGCTGATCAAACCAGCAGCAAATGGAATGCCCAGGTAAATCCCTACACTTTTGGCGATCTCTCCAATGGTGATGTTTACATCCAATCCTTTGATGCCAAATAAGGGCGGCAATACTGTAATAAACAGGTAAGCATACACGCTGTATAGAAGTACCTGGAAGATGCTGTTGAGGGCAATCAGTCCAGCTGCATACTCGCGGTTACCTTCTGCCAGTTCATTCCATACCACTACCATGGCAATGCAGCGGGCAAGGCCAATCAGGATAAGCCCTACCATATATTCTGGGTAGCCCTGTAAAAACACAATGGCCAGGATAAACATTAATACCGGACCAATCACCCAATTAAGAAACAACGAGGTACCCAGCACTTTAGTGTTGCGGAATACTTCAGCCATTTTTTCGTATTTCACTTTGGCCAGTGGCGGGTACATCATCAGGATCAATCCGATAGCTAGAGGTACATTGGTTGTGCCCGTTGAAAAAGAATTGATAAAACCTGATGATGAAGGAATAAAATAGCCAATCCCAACACCAATGGCCATCGCCAGGAATATCCAAAGGGTAAGGTATTGGTCCAGAAAGCCAAGTTTCTTTCTGTTGTACGCCGGGGCGCAATTGTTAGCCGTCATATGTCTGCGAAAATTTATAAGTTTAATTGCAACAGTCAGGCCCGCAACAGGCAGCTTTCTCCTGTGAAGGTTTTTCCGCATAAACAGTTACACTGAATATGCCTGTACTTCCTGTTCTGAATGCGGCTATTTCCTCATCACTCAGGTACTTTTTTAAAATATCATCTGGTATAACGATAGCCTTTTCTTTTTGCAGGATGATGTCGCTAAAGCCGTTCGAGCGGATCAACTGCAGGTAAGCATCCTTTTGTATGGCACCGGATACACAACCAGCATACATTTCAGCGGCAGAGCGCAGGGCATCAGGTAACTCACCGACCAGCACAATATCAGAAATACTGAAATGACCACCTGGCTTCAGGACCCGATAGATGTCTTTGATTACTGCATGCTTATTGGGCACCAGGTTGAGTACGCAATTGCTTACAATTACGTCAGCTACATTTGCTGTAACAGGCATGTTCTCTATATCACCCTGGCGGAATTCAACATTATGAAAATTTAACTTTTCCGCGTTAATCCTTGCTTTTTCAATCATAGCAGGCGTGAAATCGATACCAATAACCTTTCCTGTTTCTCCGGTTTCAGCGCGGGCAATGAATGCATCATTGCCCGCGCCGCTGCCCAGGTCTATCACTACATCGCCTTTTTTAATTTTGGCGAACTGTGTTGGCAGGCCACAGCCTAAGCCCAGGTCCGCATCAGCATTGTAGCCTTCCAGTTGTGTGTAATCATCACTCATGATGTTGTACACTTCAGTGGAGCAGCAGGTTGATCCACAGCAGGATGCTGCGTTGCTGGCCTTGTCCTGTAAAGCGATCTCGCTGTATTTCTGCTTTACCAGGTCTTTGAGTTGTTCTTCGGTTTGCATAAATTTAATTTTTATCGTACTATTGCAATATTGCGATTATTTTAGGTAAAAAAATTTTAGCAGCACTTGGCCTCGCTCAAATCCACTTCTTTAAAGAAGCTGCTGAACAGGTTGTGATATTGGTTCCAAACCTTAGGATTAATACAGTAACAAACACTTGCACCTTCGATGTTACCATGTATGATACCAGCATTTTTCAGTTCTTTCAGGTGTTGTGACGTAGTGGCCTGTGCCAATCCCAGTTCTTCAACCAGATCGCCACAAACACAGGCATTCTTTTTCACCAGGAATTGCAGAATGGCAATACGGGCAGGATGGGCAATGGCTTTAGCCATCAATGCCATATCGTTCTGTGCTTTGGTGAATAAATCTGTCTTTGTAAGTCCCATTGTTTGTGATTTATATCGCAATATTACGATTATTAAAGCAGTAATGCAAATTTATTTGTCACTATTATTTATCTATGGCCAATAGTAAAATTTTAAAGGGTTTGATCAGTTGACGACTGTTCCGCTTTGCCGTTTTTATTTAACTGGTCACCGGTCTCGTTTTTCTCATGGTCAGGAAGGTGGTATTCAGTCCCCGGATTCGTTCCATCTGAATTTAATCCCAGATCCTCGACTTTGAAAACCAGGCTCACCATGTGCACCTTCCGACTCGTCATCTAATGGATAAAGAGGGGCAGCGCAAACGCCGATACCATGTTTATGTTTCAAACAATTATACGGTTAAAAAAAAGCGGAGAACCGCCCTACCGGCTATTCCCCGCTTATCTAAATTAACGCTCTCGGTATTAAATACGCCCTTTCTATTGAAATATTGTTCAGCGGATCAGATTTATTTTAAATCAGGTATTTTTTCCAAAAAACACGTATAAATCGGAATCCGCTTCTAAACAAAATGGAAACTGATCGTCTAATCAACTGTTGTTTTTATAAATAACTACTACCATGGAAAACAACGAACAAAATGCCGGGCAGGATGAACAACAGCAAGCCAAACAAACAAATGATCAACCCAGGAGTTATGGCGATGCAAGAGAACCAGATAAATCCCTGGCTTCTGATGGCCCTGTCAGTAAAAGCGAGGGCACAGAAAGTCCTGACCTTACAGATGCGAGTGCAGAGAACAGCGAGGAAAACGCAGGAATAGGTTTCGGCAGCGCTGCACCTTCCGGAACTGATCCAGCAACAGCAGGAGAAAATTCGACAGATGAAGATGCCGCCAACCCGGATCTTGCCAAAACAGAAACTTCCAAAGGCTTTGACCGTGACCAGGAAGAACTTTCCGCAGGCTTCGATGATGGAGATTTGCATGATGACACCGATGAGCATATAGAGACCTGAGTGGGGTATACCCGGGCATTTAAAAAGCTACTCACTAATGGCTTTTTCAATGAAACTTTTTATATGGCTCAAACCGGGGTCTGATTGGTCTGAATTGTAAATAATTGTCCCTTTTTTATCCACCACAAGGCATGTAGGTATTGAATATACACCAAAAGATTTTGGGATCTTACTATTTGACGGCTTCAGCCTTTCTGATACATTTATCCAGGTAAGTTTATTTTTTAATACGTGGTCTTTCCACCGGGTTATCGTGCCACGGTGCGTTCTGGTGCTACTTTTAATCAGTATGGGTTGGATACCGGGCTGTGTGGGCTGGTTAAGCCGCATCGTATTTTGACCCCGGATGTCGTTCATAAGCCGGAAGCAATAAAAGTAGGTATTAGGCGCGGCCAGTATGTGACATTAATTCGCCGATATACCCAATATTTTAACAGATCTTTGTTTTGTGTTCGTAAAGAGGCGCGTTTTTAACATATTTGTTTATACATCAACTCAACCGATATGTTTCCTACTTCCGTTTATGTTGGCCGAAGGGCAACACTGCGCAGCAGGTTCAAAACAGGTATTTTGTTGTTCATGGGGAACAGCGAAAGTCCGATGAACTACGCGCATAATCCTTATCCTTTCCGTCAGGACAGCAGTTTTCTTTATTATTTTGGGATCAGTACACCAGACCTGCTGGCTATTGTAGACATTGACGAAGGATTCGATACCATTTATGGGGCGGAGATGACGATTGACGACATGGTCTGGATGGGCAGTCAGGAATCGCTGCAGGAAAAATCTGCCAGGGCAGGGGTTAGCCAATCCCTGGATCCGGGTCTTTTTCCAGCATACCTGGAAAAGGCGAGGTTGGCTGGTCGGAAGGTTCATTTTTTGCCTCCTTACCGGGCAGACAACCGGCTAACGCTGGCCCGGTTGCTGGATAAGGACGTGTATCAATTGAGTGATTTTGCTTCCGAGCAATTGATCAGGGCTGTGGTAGCCCAACGTTCTGTCAAAGCGCTTGAAGAGATTGCCGAATTGGACAAGGCCG
>CAMLDJ010000143.1 GCA_946478755.1 uncultured Pedobacter sp.
ATCGAGAATGCAGGCCTCCCTCTTTTCTTGTGTATGTAACTAGTTACAAATATCGAGATTCTTATGGTATCGTATTGAGGTACTTGCCAGAGGACAAGGTGGTTTGATGGATGTGGTGCTTGATCCCCAGTTTGCCAGCAATAAGCTGATCTATCTTTCTTATTCTAAATTTAAAAAAGAAGATGGAGCTGTGCTCGCTACGACTGCAATTATGCGCGCCAGACTGGAAGGGAATAGGCTGACAGAGCAAAAGGATATTTTTATCGCGAGACCATATGCAAAAACACAGCATCATTATGGCTCAAGAATGCAGTTTGGAAAGGATGGTTACTTGTATTTTTCTGTTGGCGAGCGTGGAAATGAGAAAGTGAACCCACAGCAAATTAAAGGGAATGATCTCGGCAAAGTACATCGCATTAAAAGCGACGGAAGCATCCCTGCTGACAATCCATTTGTGAAAACGGCGGGAGCGGAGGCTTCTATTTATTCCTATGGGCATAGAAATCCCCAGGGCATGACCATTCATCCGGTAACAGGGCAGATCTGGCTGAACGAGCATGGTCCCCGTGGCGGTGATGAGATCAATATCGTAGCGCCTGGAAAAAATTATGGCTGGCCGGTCATCACTTATGGCATTAATTATAATGGAAAGCCGATCAGTAACCTTACTGCCAAAGTGGGAATGGTACAGCCGATCCATTATTGGATCCCCTCTATCGGGCCTAGCGGACTGGCTTTTGTCACAGGCGATAAATACAAAGGCTGGAAGGGTGACCTGCTATCTGGATCTTTGAGATTTAAATTTCTACAGCGTTCTGTACTTAAGGGAGATAAGGTGCTGAAGGACGAAATCCTGTTTAAAAATATCGGGCGGGTAAGGGATGTGAGGATGGCTCCTGACGGGTTTATCTATATGGCTGTGGAATCACCGGGCAGGATTTACAAACTGCTCCCCGTTAACTAACATCCATATTGCCTAACTTACTTTGTATATTTGTAGTGGATACAATGATGAGTATATGGGCAGGTTTGTAAAAAGTTTTGGCTATGCATTTTCCGGTCTTGGTTATGCTTTTAAAAGCCAGCTCAATTTTAAAGTACATATTTTAATATTGATCGTGGTTGGCACAGGAGGGTACTGGCTTAAATTGTCTGTTGGGGAGTGGCTTTGGGTTATAGTCGCTGCCGGCATAGTTTTGATTGCAGAACTGTTAAATACGGCTATTGAAGTGCTGGTTGATCTCGTCTCTCCTGCTATTCATCCTAAAGCAAAGATCATTAAAGACGTTGCCGCGGCTGCAGTATTGATTGCTGCGGTCACCGCTGTATTGATAGGTCTGCTTATTTTTGTGCCGAAAATTGTAAGTTATGCTGCATAAAACCAGGGGTATTGTTTTAAAGACGACGTTATACAGCGAAAGCAGTGTTGTTGTGCAGATCTTTACTGAGAAATTTGGGATCCAATCCTATATGATCAATGGCGTCAAGAAGCCTAGGGCTAAAATCAGCATGAATATGCTGCAGCCACTGCATCTGGTAGAAATGGTAGTTTATCACAAGTCAAACACAGGTATACAACGCGTCTCTGAGCTCCGCCCCTCACCTGTTTTTCGGAGTATTCCTTACGATATTATTAAAAGTACCATTATCCTTTTTCTAAATGAAGTGCTATACAAAAGTATCCGGCAGCAGACCACCGATGAACATTTGTTTGACTTTATTTTCAATGCTGTGTGCTGGTTTGATGAAACAGAGGAATTGAATGTAAACTTCCATCTTGCTTTTTTACTGAAGCTTTCCCGCTTCCTGGGCTTCGCGCCAAGTACCCGGACGAAAAGTGACCAAAGCTATTTCGATCTGCAGGAAGGAGAATTCAGGTCCTCTTTGCCGGTACATCCTTATTTTCTCGACAAAGACGATGCCTCCCTATTCATTTCACTGTTTTCTTCTCCATTCGAAAAAATAAACGAAATAAATCTTGAGAATGAGACCAGACGGTTAATCCTGGATAAAATACTGGTTTACTACGCATTACACACCGCTTCTTTTGGGGATATCCGCTCGCATCAGGTGTTGGAAGAGGTTCTGTCTTAGAAAATGACATTTATTTTTGCAAAAATGATTTAAGGGTGTATATTTGCAATCCCAAACCCAGGGGAGATTAGCTCAGCTGGTTCAGAGCACCTGCCTTACAAGCAGGGGGTCACTGGTTCGAACCCAGTATCTCCCACCACAATGGACAACCACGGTAACTCCGGAGTTGTCCATTTTTTTTGTTGCGATAATTCGCCTGTCTGGCGAAGACGATTGAATATTTAATTTTTATTAATTATTATTGTTCACATGGCAAGATTTATTCTGACTTTCCTGAGCTTCAGCTTTGCGCTGTCTGGATTACTATATTCTCATAGCTACGCGCAGCAGGCGGTTCAGATAAACGATAAGGAAGCACATCATATTTTTAATTATGGAGAGATAGAATCGTTTGAAGATCAGTCCGCCAAGCTAACCTTAGCAGACGTCCGCAAACCCCGGACAGATTCTCTGTTTAAAAGGAGTGATACTTATACACCAAAAAACTTTAACCGTAATTCAACCTACTGGTATAGAATAAAAATTAAGGGCTCGGTACATTCAAAAGAACGATGGGTACTTGAATTTTTTGATCAAACCATTGATGACATCCGTTTTTATGCACCTGATGCTAAAAACAATTACACGGAATCCAGATTTGGTGCTCAATATAAATTTGCACAAAGAGCGTATGTGCATAAAAACTTTTTATATGACCTCGACCATTCCATTCCAACGGAAAGGACCTATTATATCAGGATTAAATCATTACAGCAGGCAAGTGTTATTGTTGTGTTGAGAAACATCAGGTGGTTTGTACGCTACGCCACAGAAGAGTACATTTTATTCGGTATCTTTTATGGCATGGTAGCCGTGTTTAGTTTCTATAACCTATTGATGTTTGTTGCGGTCAGACAAAAGCAATACCTCTACTACATTTTGTATAACTTAAGTATAGGCCTGTACGAAATGTGCGCCGATGGAATTGCCTTTCAGTATTTATGGCCTAATCATCCGGAATGGAATCGGTATGCCTATGGGCCGGCTTTATACCTGAGCAGTGTCTTTGGGCTGCTTTTTACTTTGAACTTTCTATATCTCAGGAACAAAGCCCCGCGCCTTTACTGGCTGATCATTGCCGTAATCCTGCTTAGAACCATTTTCTTTGTCTTTTGCCTGTTTAACCCCGACCTCTTTATCAATAAGCCGGTTGAACTTATTCCCCTCGTTGTGGCGCTTGGCTCCGGAATCTACATCTGGAAGAGGGGTTACAGGCCCGGCCGGTTTTTTGTAGTCGGCTACTCTTTTCTTTTGCTTGGATTTGTGGTTAAGATCCTGGTGCTTTTGAATGTCTCTTGGTTACCCTACGGACCGATAACGCATTATAGTTTAAGTTTCTGCTTTGTCATTGAAATGGTGCTGGTTTCTTTTGCCATTGGTGATAACATCCGGACTTTAAGAAAGAAAAAAGACAAAGCTCAGAAAAGAATGATCAGCCAGCTGCAGATCAATGAAAGATTGAAAGATACGCTGAATAAGGAACTGACAAAACTGGTAGATGAACGGACAAAAGATGTAAGAGATAAAGCCGCAATTATTGAGAAGCAAAATGAAGAGATCTCGATGATGAACGCAATGCTGGAGAAAGACAATCAGGAGCTGCACCTGAATATTGAAAAGGTAACCAGAGCGAGGGTAATGTCGCACGAAGTAGATTTTGCCGAGTTTAGTAAAATCTATCCGGACAGGGAAACCTGCTTCAAATACCTATCTGAACTAAAATGGATAAACGGTTATGCCTGCCGTAAATGCGAGAATACCCATTACCTCTCGGGCTTTTTGCCCTTTAGCCGCAGGTGTACAAAGTGCGGATATGATGAGTCCGTCATTGCTTATACCATTTTCCAAAACACCAGGATCCCTATTAATAAAGCATTTTATATGCTTTTCCTGGTTTACTCTACTAAAGGCAAAATCTCCTCATATAAATTATCTCAGTTACTGTTGATCAGGCAAAGCACCTGCTGGGCTTATAACAGTAAAATGCAGAAGATATTGGAGGAAAGAAAGAAAGAACTCAAAAATGCAGGCGAAGGAGGCTGGAACAAGTTAATTTTTGAATTATAAAGACAGCCTTTTTGTTGATAAATGGCATCTAATCTACATTTAGATGCCATTTTTTTGTTTTTTTTTAAATGTTTTTTTAGCGTATCGGTACAAAACGACAATACCTGCTTAACAGGTTATAATCAATGAAAAATCTGTCTGAAGGTTGTTGGTTAACCGTATAGGTTTTTTATTTAACTTATTATTTATCAGCATGTTATGTGTTATTTTTTTGGACTTGTCATTTGGTTCGAATAGCTTTACATCATCAAATCTTATTCTAACCAAATAAACAATGGACAAAATTTATCTGAACAAAACAATCCACTTTAGCTAGGAAACTAAGAAAGACATTAACCAGTGTCTTAGTGAACCTCATTCGAACCAAATTCTAACCAAACCAAACTAAATGAAGAAACATAGACTTACTCTTTTTTAGGCTGAACATGCCCCTGTTGCGGGCTATGTTATGCACAGGCTATTTCGAAACCATCATCTTTTAACTGAGATGAATTGGGATCAATTCTGATTCTTTTGAATTTTCGATTTCATTAAGACAATTATGATAACTGTCAATGGAACGTTATTGCCTGGAATTTATTGATCAATTAACTCTTTAATCCACCATTAAAAGTATGATAAACCCGACATGATTAAAATCATCATTAACATACAGATACATGATTGTTTTAATCATCAAAGGCTCCATCTAGCAATTAAAAAACAATGAATAAACAGATGAAATTTAAATTATATGATGATTTACGGTCTCGGGTGTTCACTAATTTATCTGATAATTATGAATAGAGATTTAAAAAAGATAGTACTGAACCGCTGGAGTGCTTTATTTATTCTTTTACTCATTTTCAGCGCTCAAAATGTGATGTCCCAGGGGCTGGTGAAAGTAAGGGGGACGGTAAAAGACAGTGTGGGTGGTATGCCGGGCGTAAATGTTTCCGTTGTGGGAACAAAAATAGCAACCTCAACAGACGGCAGCGGGCAGTATAAAATTGAAATGCCCAAGACAGGTGTTTTAATGATCTCTTTTACCGGATATGTAACCCAAAAATTTGAAATCAAAAATTTAAAAATTTCTCCCACGGGCGATTACGTTGTAAATGTTACCATCGTACCTGACGAAAATTCTCTTGATGAGGTTGCAGTTGTGGGCTTTGGTACACAGAAGAAGATAACGATGGTTGGTTCGGTTACGACAATTAATCCCAAGGAGCTAAAAGGCCCGACCAGTAATCTTACACAAATGCTGCAGGGACGTTTGGCAGGGGTAATTGGCTACCAGAGCGGTGGTGAGCCCGGTTCTGATAATGCCAACTTTTATGTTAGGGGTCTGGGCTCTTTTGGCGCGGGAAAGGTTGATCCCTTGATCCTAATCGATGGGATCGAATCCACCCAAAATGACCTGGCCCGTTTACAGGCAGATGATATCGCGAGTTTCTCTGTATTAAAAGATGCAACGGCTGCGGCGGTTTACGGTGCACGCGGTGCCAATGGGATTATATTAGTAAAAACAAAGGAAGGCGTACCTGGAAAGACGAAATTTACTTTGCGGACAGATCATACCGTATCCGGCAACACGGATAACCTGAAGTATACGGATAACATTACCTATATGAATATGGCCAATGAAGCGGCGCTAACAAGGAACCCCTTGAACCCCCTGCCATATTCTCAAACCAAAATAGACCGTACCGCTTCCGGAACGGCGAATCCATATTTGTATCCAAGCAATGACTGGATCAAACAGATCATAAAAGACTATACCTATAACCAACGGTTCAATATGAGTGTAACCGGTGGTGCAGATAAGGCCAACTATTATGTTGGCGGGACTTTTAATATCGACAATGGGATTTACAAAGTAGATAAGCTGAATAATTTTAACAGCAATGTTAAACTGATCAACTATTCCTTAAGATCGAATGTCACACTCAACCTGACACCTACAACCAGGGCCGACATCAGGGTATACGGACAGTTTGATGATTATAACGGTCCACTTGGAAGTGGCAAGGATGTTTTTCAGCGGGCAATGTTTGCCAACCCGGTAAATTTTCCGATGCGTTTTCCTTCAGATTATGCCCCCAAAATTAAACATGTTTTATTTGGAAATGCCGTGATACAGACTGTGCCAGGATCGATATTGGGAGGTAACCTATACATCAATCCATATGCAGATCTTGTAAGGGGGTACAGGCAGTCCAACACTTCCAATTTGCAGCCGCAGATAGAGATAACCCAGGATCTCAGGAATATTCTCCCCGGGCTAAAAGCCCGCTTTATGGGATATGTACAGCGTAATGGCAGTTATGAGGTTGCACGTGCTTATAGCCCGTTCTACTATAGCGCTAACTCTATTGACGGTAGTGACATTACCCTCACTGAAATAAATAATGGGGGACCAACCAATATAGGGCCGGCTGGTAGTGAATATCTGAGTTATGGCGAGGGTGGAAAAGATATTAAGTCTTCTTTGTACACCGAGGCGGCTTTAAACTACAACCAGGTATTTAAAAAAAATACAGTAAGTGGAATGCTGGTGGGAATTTTGCGGAATTCGCTGTCAGGCAATGCAGGTAGTTTACAAAATTCACTGCCGAAGCGAAATGTCGGCTTGTCAGGAAGGTTCACCTATGGCTACGACGACAGGTACCTGACAGAGTTTAACTTTGGTTATAATGGAACGGAGCGCTTTGCTAAAAAGAACCGTTTTGGATTTTTTCCTTCTATTGGAGTTGGTTACGTGGTATCGAACGAAAAATTCTTTAAACCTTTAACCAATGTGCTTAATCTGTTAAAATTCAGGGCATCATATGGTTTGAATGGAAATGATCAGATTGGAGAGGATGAGGACAGGTTCTTTTATTTGTCAAATGTAAACCTTACCAACGGCCCCGGCGCCACGTTTGGTGAAGATCCGGCTACTGCATACTCCAGAAACGGGATTACCATATCCAGGTATGCAAATTCAGCAATCACCTGGGAAGAATCCAGACAGCTCAATCTGGGGATGGACTTTTCTTTATTTAATGCCGTAAATATTACGATAGATGCCTATCAAAAAAGAACCTCAAATATTTTGCAGCTGCGAAGCGGTATTCCTACAACCATGGGATTACTGGCAGATGCAAGTGCAAATGTCGGCATATCTGAAAGTAAGGGGATAGATTTTCAAACAGATTATAGCAAGTCTTTTAAAAAGGGCTGGATCCAGGTTCGGGGCACCTTTACTTATGCAAGCAATAAAATCGTGAAATATGATGAACCAACTTATCCTTCAAACCTCACGAATTTATATAGGGTAGGGCATTCCTCCGGCGAGATGATGGGATATATTGCCGAGCGTTTATTTACAGATGACATAGAAGTTGCAAACTCCCCAAGCCAGGCCGCACTGGCAGGAAATACAGCCGTCAGGGGTGGCGACATCAAATACAGGGATGTAACCGGTGATGGGGTTATAAATGGTGATGACCGGGTTTATATGGGGCTTCCGGGTACTCCCGAAATCACCTACGGCTTTGGATTTTCGGCATCCTACGGAAGTTTTGACCTGAGTACACAGATGCAGGGGAATGCACGCATTGCTTTTTTTGTAAACAGTGGTGGGTTTGATCTGGACGATTTGAGCAAAAGTGGTATAGCACCTTTTCAGCAAATTGCTGGTTACCAAACCGGCCTTTTACAGGCGGTGGCCGACAATCATTGGTCTGAGGACAGCCGTAATTCTTACGCTTTCTTTCCCCGCTTAAGTAGTGTGCCAACACCTAATAATTACGTCAATTCAAGCTGGTGGTTGCGTAATGGGGCATTTTTGAGACTTCAGCAGGTGGAAGTAGGGTATACACCTAAAGCTAAATTCAGAGCAAAATTTGGTTTGGCCAATTTCCGGGTTTATGCCAGTGCAAGAAATCTTTTTGTAATGAGCAAGTTCAAATTGTGGGATCCGGAAGTACGCGGAAATGGACTCGATTATCCACTTCAACGGGTCTATAATTTAGGTGTTAATATAGGGTTTTAGTCTTAACTGATGATTTAATATAACATAAGATGAATAATATAATGCGATCAAAAAGAATCTGGCCAATATTGGTTCTGCTAATATTTGTGAGTTCTTCCTGCAAGAAATTCCTGGACGTTGTTCCTGATAACGTTCCCACAATTGACAATGCCTTCACCAGTAAAAACGAGGCAGAAAAGTTTTTGTTTACCTGCTATTCTTATTTGCCCAGAAATGGGGATGCTATGGCCAATCCCGGTTTTCTATCCGGAGATGAAATGTGGATCCCTAACAGCAGACGCGGTACATTTGATACACGAGGTGGACTGATGCTCTGGGATATTGCACTTGGGCGTCAAAATTCGGCAAATCCAATCGGCGGACTCTGGACCGGCAGGTACCAGGCCATCAGGCAGTGCAACATCTTCCTTGAAAATGTCAGTGACGAAGATAAAGTATTTGATCTGACAGCAGATATGCGGGCGCGATGGTTAGCGGAAGTGAAAATTTTAAAAGCCTTTTATAATTTTCAGTTGCTAAGGATGTATGGCCCCGTACCAATTGTTGATCAAAACATCGACATCGATGCGCCTGCCTCGGATATGATGGTAAGCAGGATGCCTTTTGATGAATGTGTAAACTATATCGTAAATCTAATTGATACTGCTGTACCTGCCTTACCCGTGGTGATAGGGGACAGAGCCAATGAACTGGGTAGAATGACGCAGCCGATTGCCTTAGCCATCAAGGCTAAACTTTTAGTGATGGCCGCCAGCCCCTTATTTAATGGTAATCCCGATTACAGTGGACTGGTCAATAAGGATGGTACCCCATTGGTGAGCACCACTTTTGACAAAACAAAATGGGACCGCGCAACCCTGGCAGCAAAAGCAGCCATTGACATTTGCGAGCAGGCAGGGATCAAGTTGTACACTGCGATTCCGTCATCGGTACTTTCTCCTTTTACAAACCAACAGATGACCTTGAGAAATACAATTTCTGAAAGGTGGAATTCAGAGCGGATCTGGGGCTTATCCAATAGCTATGCAGGTCAGCTGCAACGTGTGGCCATGGGCTGTTTAGCTTCTTCGTTTACACCCAATAACTCCAATGCACAGCTTGCTGCACCTATTAAGATTGCCGATCTATTCTATACTAAAAATGGTGTGCCAATGAATGAGGACAAAGACCTTAACTTCTCCGGAAGAAATGAACTGCGGACGGCCACCAGTGAAGAGCGCTTTGCGATTAGCCAGGGATACCAGACTGCGAGGGTTAATTTTGACCGTGAGCCACGTTTCTATGCCGATCTTGGCTTCGACGGTGGTGTTTGGTACATGATTGCCAATAACCCCGGTTCTGGCGGTAGCGATGAAGGTACATTTTACATGCAGGCGAAGTTCACTCAGCCTGGTAATTCAGGTGCTGAAGGCTATTACAATGAAACCGGATATTTCATTAAAAAACTGGTGGAAGCAAATCTGACCAATTCTTCTACTTCAAATACCGTAAAATCCTATGACTGGCCTGAATTCAGACTGGCCGATTTGTATCTGTTATATGCAGAGGCTGTAAATGAATCGAACGGGCCCACAGATGCTGAAATTTATAAATATCTGGATCTGATCAGGGTAAGGGCCGGACTTAAAGGTGTTAAAGAATCATGGGACGCTTCTGTGGTCGATGGACTATCAAAATTGGGCAACCAGGAATATGTAAGACAGCTGATCAGGCGTGAAAGGGGCATTGAGCTTGCTTTTGAAGGCAACCGTTTCTGGGACCTTCGCAGATGGAAAACTGCAGCATCAGAATTAAATGCGCCGATTACAGGCTGGACAATCAGCCAGTCGTCTGCTGTTGGCTATTATCAGACCAGGGTGATCTACAATCAAACTTTTATAGCACCGAGAGATTACCTATGGCCCATCCAGACAGGGGCTTTCAGAGTAAATACAAATTTAGTTCAGAATCCAGGATGGTAATCACCTTAAACTTTTTAAAATGAAATTATTAAAGTCAATTTTGATCATAGCGATAGCTTCCATCATCTTAAGCGGATGTCAGAAGGAAGTGATCGGGCCCTTGGGCAATAATGACACTCCTCCAGGCCCGATATCAGATGTTAAGGTTGTGAACCAGTCGGGACAGGCAACGCTTACCTACAACTTGCCAACAGATGTAGATATTGCTTATGTAAAGGCAGAATATACTTTGCTATCAGGAGCTAAACGGGAAGTAAGGGCCTCTTTTTATACCAGCCAGATGGTTGTTGACGGCTTTGGCGATACCGAAACGCATACCGTAACTTTGTGGGCGGTTAATAAAAGTGAAGTAGCATCTGCTCCGGTAACCGTTCAGGTGAAACCATTAGAAAATGCCATACAGATCGCCTTTAGGACCATGAAAGTGGTGCCTGCATTTGGCGGTGTAAACATTTCTTTGAAAAACATTGCGAGGGCCAATCTTTCAATTATCCCGATGCGGCAACAAGGCTACAAGGGTTGGGTAGCATTCGATGGGATTTACAGTGCTACACAAGATATCAGTAAAAATATCCGTGGTCTCGATACGGTTTCGGTTAAAATAGCAGTGCTTATCCGCGACCGCTTTTTGAACCAGACCGATACCCTGTTTACAGATGTCAAACCATTGTTTGAAATGCCTTTGGTTAAATCGCTTTATAAAACCATGCCTGGCATCATATGGCCTGGCGACCAGCGTGCTACTTTTTCAAACAATGGAACAGACCCGACCGGGGTTGCAAGAATGTGGGACGGAGAAACGGTTTCCTTCCCAAGTGTTGCTTATACCCCCCCTACGGTTACCGATCAGGGTCCCCATTCCATTACCTTTGACCTTGGACAGACTGCCCAGTTAAGCCGTTTGGTGATCTGGGACTATCCGGAAACCATCAGTGGACGAAAAACCTATTACTACCGTGGCAACATGAAGAACTTTGAGATATGGGGTTCTGCCAATCCAAATTCAGATGGCAGTTACGATAGCTGGTACAAGCTGGGTACTTATGTATCTGTTAAGCCTTCCGGCCTGCCCTATGGTGAAGTAAGTGATGAGGACCAGGCGACGGCTTCTGCAGGTCTTTCCTATGACCTGGATATCAACGTTCCGAAGCTCCGCTATCTGAGAATTAAATGCCTTAACAACTGGCAGGGAACAAACTTCCTCATGATCTCAGAAGTGCAGGCCTACGGTAATCCTAAATAACTAACTATTAATCGTGAAAAGTATGAAAAATATGCTCAATATCAGGTCTGTATTGTTCCTGCTAGCAATAATCATATCAGGAATTTCCTCCTGTACAAAAATGAATGATTTTAAGAAATATACAGCGGGTGGCGAAATAGTTTATACCGGAAGGGTAGACTCGCTCAAGATACGGTCGGGCCTTAACCGGGTGCTGGTCCAGGGATTATTTATTTCGGACAGAAAAGTAAGCTTGTGTAAAATATACTGGAACAGTCGCCAGGACTCTTTAATCGTTCCTGTTGCACGAAAGCTTGCCGTAGATACCCTTAGCAAATATGTAACTAACCTGAACGAAGGGACCTATAACTTTGAAATTATTACCTATGACGATCTCGGCCATCCATCAATTCCGGTTGTAAAAAGCGGTGTAAAGGTTTATGGGGCCAATTATGCGGCCTCTTTAATTAATATGCCACTATCGGATGTGTCTCTGGACAATACCACAGCAACGATTACCTGGGGCGGTCTGGATAAGACCAGCGGGGCAGTTTATATGGATATTTTTTACACGAATAATGCAGGCGTAAAAATTCGGGAGAAAAAGCTTGTCAATGCAGCGACCGCGCTGCTTACCGATTACAAATACAGGACTACGTTTGACTACCGTACGGTATATCTGCCCGATACTTCAGCGATTGACACATTTTATACTGCCTATCGTACAGGTGTAAATGCAAGAACTGATGTAACCGCCAGCTTCATCGACAACCCTGGTAAAATGGATCCAAAAAGTGTTACCGGTACCAAATTTACCGCGGTTAGCTTAACCCAGGGTGCAGTAATTAATGCTGTTACCTGGCGAAAACTAGCTGGCTGGACTTCAAATGCCCAGGCAAACAACTGGGGAACAGCCTACAATACCTTTGGAACCTGGGTAGAAAGAACAGCCGAAGGAATTGCCCAATTTGGGTCGATGTCGCTCGAGGCAGGTAAAAATACAGCCACACCGGCCTTAAATAGTATGACCAACGGTAAAATATATCAGACTAAATTACTGCCGGCAGGAGAGTATAGTTTAGAAGCAAGGGTAGGTAATGCAAGTCAAAACACGGCTATATATTTTGTTGCAAATGTTGGTACTCAAATTCCCGATATATCGGCTTTAACGGCTAAACCGACCTTGCTTAACCTGACCAACCCTAATGATGCGTCTTATATGCAGATCACTACATCAGCACAAGGATACAATATTGCTATCAATTTTGTACTGGAGCACCCTACCGAGGTGTCCTTTGGTTTCGTTGCTAACCTTACAGGATCGCTTACCGCCAACCAATACCTGAAAATATCAGGTGTGAGAATGAAGTCCCTTGCTTTTTAGCATATGGAGCACAAAAACTTCAAGGCAAATCTATTTGTCGCACTGGTACTGCTGGGAATCGGTCTAAGGCCATTCTCAGCAGCTGGTGCGGCATCTGTTGCGCTGGTTGATATATTGATCAACCAGGTTGCCTACAATTTGAAGGGGCCTAAGGTAGCCATCATAAAAAGTGATCAGCCATTGCCTGATCATACCGGCTTTCAGCTCATGAAACCCGGTAGTGATGTTCCCTTATTTTCGGGGAAAACAGGTAAATCAGAACGTGTGGCCGACTGGAGCCTGAATATCTGGTACAGCCGGATCAGTTTTTCAGGCTTTGCCCTCCCTGGAACCTATCAGATCCGATTATCAGTTGATGGAAAAACATACCGTTCCGCCAGCTTTGATATTGGCGAGGGAGCACTCGGCAAAATAGCTATTCCGGCAATTGCCGGGTTCTTCAACCATCAGCGGGCAAATTCAACGGAGGAACAGGAGGCTGATAAAAGCATCTTGCTTTATGGCAGCAATAAAACAGTTGATCTGAGCGGGGGGTGGTGCGATGCCTCAGGTGATGTCAGTAAATATTTTTCACACCTGGCCTAT
>CAMLDJ010000144.1 GCA_946478755.1 uncultured Pedobacter sp.
GTAAAAAGTACCAGTCCAAGTTTCGGTAACTGCATATTCGCCTGGTAAGCCTTTTCCTTTATTTCCTCGTAATTGTTCATGTTAATCTTTATTTCTAAAAGGCATGTTAAGCCTGTTGTAAACTGTGGTGTCCGGTTTTGGCGGTGTCTTCTACAAAAGTTCCAAGGGCTTTGTATTTCAAAAAGCGGGCTTCATAATAGGATACGTTTTCCTGCTCAGGTACATATTCTTTATCAAAACCACTGCCCATGCCGATCATGGCGGCTTCAACTGTAGGATAAATGCCTGCAACAACTGCGGCAAACATGGCTGCACCTAAGGCACAGGTATGTTCGAACTGGTGGATGCGGATAGGCATATTGAGCACATTTGCCATCGTTTGCATTACAAAAGCTGATTTTTTAGCTACGCCACCAATTCCAATGATCCCTTTTACAGGAATTCCCTCTTCTGTAAAGCGGTCTACTATATTTTTAGCGCCAAAGCATGTAGCTTCTACCAGTGCCCTGAATATCCGCGGAGCATCGCTACCCAGATCAAGGTTGCTGATGGCACCTTTTAATTCCTGGTTGGCATCAGGGGTTCTTCGTCCGTTGAGCCAGTCTATCGCGAGTTCATCATCATCCGTTCTTGGCAAAGCTGAAGCTTGTTTGCTCAGTTCTGGAATGATCCGGTCCAGTAATTCCTGTTCCAGTGCTGCTAGGGTATTGGCATCGAGTAAAGTTGAGTTTCTAAGCAAATTTTTTACCGGCCAGGACAGTACTTCTTTGAACCAGGCGTATACATCGCCGAAGGCCGATTGTCCGGCTTCAAGGCCTGGCATACCTGGAATTACAGAGCCATTTACCTGTCCGCATATTCCTTTAATTAATTTACCCTCCATATCTGCCTGCGGCACGACCAGGATATCACAGGTAGAAGTACCCATTACCTTACTTAAGTAATAGGGCTCTATTTGTCCACCCACGGCACCCATATGCGCATCAAAGGCACCTACGCCGATTGATACATCGGTATTCAGTCCCAGGCGTTCTGCCCATTCTGCACTGATGTTTCCGGCGGATACATCAGAAGTAAAGGTCTCTTTATACAGGCGTCCGGTAAAGCCATCGAGTAAAGGATCAAGTGCGGTAAAGAAATCATTAGGTGGCAGGCCATCAAATTCTTCTGCCCAAAGGGCCTTATGTCCTGCAGCACAGCGGCTTCTTTTCATTTTCGAAACGTCCTTTCCTCCGGTAAGCAGGAAAGGTACCCAGTCGCAATGCTCCACCCAGGAATAGCAGGCATTTTTAACGGCCTCATCTGCGCGTAATATATGTAGCAGCTTTGCCCAGAACCATTCAGATGAATAGATGCCTCCACAGTATTTAAGGTAATTCGTATCGTATTTCGCAGCGTGTTTGTTGATCTGCATCGCTTCTTTTACCGAAGTATGATCTTTCCAGAGTACAAACATCGCATTTGGATTTTCTTCAAATTCCGGAAGAAGGGCCAAAGGCGTTCCTTCCTGATTTACAGCAACGGGAGAGGAGCCGGTTGTATCCACTGCAATCGCTTTTATTGCTGAAGCAATGTCATAACCTCCTGCTTTCCGAATACAATCTTTTATGCTTTGTTCCAGACCTTCTATATAATCCAAAGGATGTTGCCTGAACTGATTTTGCGCTGGATTACAGAATAAACCCTTTTGCCAGCGTGGATAATAGAAAACGGAGGAAGCCAGTTCTGCTCCATTGTTGGCATTGATAATTACTGAACGCACAGAATCCGACCCGTAATCAACCCCAATAACGTATTGATCTTTGTTCATATTTACTTAAATAAACGTCTAATTAACGTTTATTTAAGTAAATAAAAGAATTTATTTAAAGATTGCTCGAAAAGGGGCTAAAAGGTTCTTATGCACTGATTAATTTATCCGGATTGGGAATGAAGTTCAGGAAGGCCTGAAAGTTTGCCTTATATTTCTTCTTGTCGAGCTTAAAATAAAATGCACCTTTTTTAGAGCTGGATTTATCCTTCTCTGCCAATTTAATAAGGAGCTTGGTGGCGGTTAACTTCCTGATAAAATTCCGGTTATCTATCTGGGTATTGTATACATCCTCATATAGGTTTTGTAATTGCGGTATGGTGAACTTTTTAGGCAGCAGTTCAAATAAGATCGGGTGAAGCGCAGCCTTATATCTTATTTTCCTTTTGGCAGTTTCTACCATTTCGTCATGGTCAAATATCAGTTTCGGTGCGTTTTTTAAAAGAAACCACTCCGCATGATATTGATCATTGATCTGCGTCTCGTATTTATGGATATCTATCAACGCAAAATAAGTGACCGAAAGTGTCCTTTCAATAGGATCCCTTCTCGGGTCCCCATATGCTTGAATCTGCTCCAGGTAAACGCCTTCAAGTCCTGTAAGCTGGGTAAGTACGCGGTTGGCAGCGCCATCCAGGCTTTCATCAGTCCTTACAAATCCGCCCATTAAACTCCATTTATCCTTTTCAGGTTCGAGTGCTCTTTTAACCAGCAATATTTTTAAGTGTTCGCCATCAAATCCAAATACAATGCAGTCTACTGCTATTAAGAAACGGGTTTGATCAGTATATTTTGTCATTAAGTGCTACGTATTTATATCTTCGATTGTAAATATATCATATTCGTTAATATTAATTGTTGTTTTGACATTTAATATTCTTTTTATACATTAGTAATACGATCAAATATAAAAAAAGACTCTATGAACAAAAATTTCAATTCAATCTGTTTAGCTTTTATTTCAATATGGACATTAAGCAGCTGCGGAAATGCAACCAATTCTAATTCTTCCGGGAGGGATACTGCTGTTGTTTCGGCCATTGCCATTCCCGATTCAAACGGCTTTAAGGGGAATATAGGAGGGAAGATGGTTGAACTATATGTTTTAAAGAATAGGAACGGTGCCCAAACTGCTATTACCAATTACGGAGGTCGTGTGGTTTCTTTATGGGTACCTGATAAGAATAACGAATTTAAAGATGTTGTTTTAGGGTATGACAACCTGAAATCTTACCAGAAAAAAGGGGAACCATTCTTTGGTGCGCTGATCGGTCGCTACGGCAACCGGATTGCTGCTGGCAAATTTACTCTAGACGGTAGAACCTACCAACTTCAGCTTAATGATGGTGTGAATACTTTGCATGGTGGTTTTAACGGTTTTTTTAGCCAGGTATGGGACGCTAAAAAAATAAGTGACCAGATCCTCGAACTGAATTATTTTTCTAAAGATGGTGAAGCCGGCTATCCTGGTAATTTGACAGTCAAGGTAATTTATGAATTGACCAATGATAATGAGCTTAAAATAAGCTATACTGCAACTACAGATAAAAATACAGTTGTTAACCTAACCAACCATGCCTATTTTAATCTGAACGGGGCTGGTGATTCAACGATCACTGATCACTTGCTAATGATAAATGCAGATGGCTATACACCAGTGGATTCTACCTTAATCCCTACAGGGAAAATTGAGAAGGTTGCCGGTACGCCATTTGATTTTAATAAGGCAACACTCATCGGCGAAAGGATCAATAATACTGATCAGCAGTTGAAATATGGCAAAGGTTATGACCATAATTTTGTATTAAGAAAAGGTAAAGGGCTGCATAAAGTGGCTACGGTTACCAGTCCTAAAACAGGTATTGTAATGGACATCCTGACAGAAGAGCCTGGGCTGCAGTTTTATAGCGGAAACTTCCTGACCGGTGAAGACAAAGATGGTAAAGGAAAGATCAGTTATCCGCACCGTTCAGCTTTCTGCCTGGAAACCCAACATTTCCCGGATGCTCCAAACCAGCCATCTTTCCCAACTACCGTTCTTAAACCCGGACAAGAGTATAAAACCGTAACGATTTACAGGTTTAGCTTACAGAAGTAATAGTGCAAGTGTAATTTGCAGTAAAGGCATTGTATCTTCAAGATACAATGCCTTTTTGTTTGGGCTCGATGCGAATATGAAAGTAAAATCATATTTTTACGCTGACCAAATCCCGTTATCCATGTTCCCATTGTCTTTTTGGACCAAAGCCTTCGCGTTACTTATCCTGCTGTTTGGGTACAGGCCGGCGAATGCCCAAAAAAGCAAGTTAAGCTTTAAGCACCTTACTGTTGAAAACGGACTTTCTCAAAGTAGTGTATTGTCTATTGCACAAGACAGCATGGGCTTTATGTGGTTTGGAACAAAGGACGGTTTGAATAAATACAACACCAGGAATTTCGAGATCTATAAAAGGGAAAAGGGCAATAAGTCTTCTTTAAGCAGCGGTCAGAATATAAATGCGCTTTTAACAGATACCAAAGGTAATTTATGGGTAGGAACACAGAAAGGATTAAACAGGTACCTTCCGGAAAGCAACTCCTTTAAGCGTTACCAATATAATGCAAAGAACAAAAACAGCCTCAGCAATAATATTGTAAGAAGCATTTTTGAGGACAAAGCCGGGGACATCTGGGTAGGAACGGACAGCGGACTGAATAAGCTCGTTAAAAACGACAGGTTTATTCGTTTTTTGCCTGGAAAAAATGTCAGTTCAGGCTTGGCCCATCACCTCGTCAAGACGATTCATCAGGATCATGAAGGGGCGATGTGGATAGGTACGGTACAGGGGCTTACAAAGCTACAACAGAAAGATGGGAGATATTATTTTCAGTCTTATTTCCATAAAGAGGGGGATCAGGGGAGTCTCATAGATAATGACGTTAGTGTCGTTTTTGAAGATCCCAGGCACAATCTTTGGGTTGGAACACACAACAGCGGTCTGGAACTGTTTGACCGGACGAAGGGTACCTTCAGACATTTTATGTCAAGGAAGGGGGATCCGAACCGCATCAGCAGCAATGTCATACGCAGGATCAAAACAGATCAGGAAGGGCGGTTATGGATATCTACCCTGAATGGTATAAATATACTGGACCTGGATAATTTTAAGTTCACGGTGCTAAACCATAATCCCGAAGATCCTACAACTCTTAACCACAATTCCATTTATGATATTTTACAGGATGCTACAGGATCCATGTGGGTGGGCACATATTTTGGCGGGGTAAATTTTTATCATGCCAACGCGACTCCATTCAGAGAATACAAGACCAGCCTGGGTAAAAATGGCATCAGCAGCAATGTAGTGAGTTCGATAGTGGAAGACAAGAACCACAATTTATGGATTGGAACGGAGGCTGAAGGATTAAATTATTACGACAGGGCTACGGGGCAGTTCAGGAGTTTTAAACACGATCCGGAAAACCCCAATTCCTTAAGCTCAAATTTGGTCAAAGCGGTTTCCATCGCACGCAATGGTGAAGTGTGGATTGGAACCTATGAAGGAGGACTGGATGTTTACCAGCCTGCAACGAAAACGTTCAGACATTATCGACCAAATTATGCGGATCCTAAAGCGCTGAATTC
Organism: uncultured Pedobacter sp.; assembly: GCA_946478755.1. The sequence goes on from CAMLDJ010000144.1 coordinate 5,436, forward strand.
TAACCGTATTGTCTGTTTGCTTCATGATAGTAAAAACAGGTTATGGATAGGTACCAGGGCCCAGGGTATTTTTATATATAATGAAAAGGAAAATAACTTTGCGCGCTATAGCAGTCCGGGCAATCACCATGATCTGAGATTTTTGAGGTATTTATTTGAAGACCGTAGAAAGCGTATCTGGATAGCTACCAATTCGGGTACCTATTTGCTGGATCCGGTTTCAAATACGGTTAGGGAATTTACAGTGAGCGACAATAGCTCAAAATTTGACGACATCAATAGCATACAGGAAGACTCCAGGGGCATCATATGGCTGGGAAGTTATGATGCCGGTCTGATCCGTTACGACCCCCTCAAAAATAAAATCAGGTATTATACCATGAAGGATGGCTTGCCAAGCAACGTAATTCTGGGTATTTTGGAAGATCAGCAAAGAAATTTATGGATCAGCACGGACAATGGCTTAGCTAAATTTGATCGGAAAGCATTTAAAACATACACCATAGAGGATGGATTGCCGGGTAACGTGTTCAACTATAATTCTTTTTATAAAGACACAAAAGGCGAGTTTTATTTCGGGGGTTACAATGGCCTGGTGAGCTTCTTTCCCGACCAGATCAGGGAAAATAAAAAGACTCCCAAAGTTGTTTTTACCAGGTTAAGGTTGTTCAATAAAACAGTGGTAATCGGAGATGAAAGTAACCTGCTGAAACGCAACATCAGTTTAACTAAAGAACTCACCTTTTCTCATTCCCAGAATATCTTTAGTGTGGAGTTCGCCGTACTGAATTATATAAAATCTGAGAAGAACAAATATGCCTATAAACTGGAGGGGCTCGATAAAGAATGGAATTATGTAACTTCTCCGATTGCCACTTTTTACAATCTTCCGTCTGGCACCTATAAATTATTGATCAAAGGATCAAATAATGATGGGGTCTGGATCAGTCAGCCGGAAGAAATGATCATTCATATTCTGCCACCATTTTGGAAAACATGGTGGGCCTATCTATTTTATATTTTGTTTCTTTCAGGGATCTTGTTTCTGATATTCAGATTTTTATGGATAAGGGCCTTATTAAGGAAAGAGCATGAGGTGTACCAGATGAAAATGGATTTTTTTACCAATGTTTCTCATGAGATCAGAACACCTTTAACACTTATTATTGGGCCTTTAGAGCATTTGATTAATGATACCAAAGAGTATCCTAGGCTAAACCGCCGATTGCTTACCGTTAAAAAGAATGCAGGAAGATTAACCCGTTTGGTCAACGAACTGATGGATTTCAGAAAACAGGAAGCAGGTAAAATGCGATTGAACGTGTCTCCACAAAACATTGTTGAGTTTACCAAAGAGATTTACTTGTCGTTCCAATACCTGGCTATAAAGCACCATATTGACTACCAGTTTAACAGCAGTGATGATGATATTGAAATTTATTTTGATCCTGAGCAGCTGGAAAAGGTGTTTTTTAACCTGTTGTCGAACGCATTCAAGTTTACTCCTGAACATGGGGTTATTATCCTAACGGTTAAACGGACAGAAAAGGGTTTCGTAGAAATAAATGTACTGGATAATGGCAAAGGCATTCCGGAGGAAAGCAGGAGTAAACTGTTCACCGATTTCTACCAGGTAAAAGACCCGCTTTCAAGGAATAATGGAGCAGGGATCGGGCTTGCTTTGTCGCGGAAGATTGCCAGATTACACTACGGAGACCTGCTGCTATTGCCCGGACCGCCATCTGACGAAACCATCATGAGTTATCTTGATGAAAAAAACGTTCAGACCTGTTTTAGCTTAAAGTTAAGAACAGGGCATAGTCATTTTAAAAAAGAAGAGCTTACACAGCAATTTGTCAATGTAGAGAGCCCTGTTTTATACCAGAGACCTCAGGAATTGGATGAATGGCCAGATCCCGAGTTAGCTGAAGAAACTAAGGGGGAAGAGCGGATCACTTTACTGATTGTGGAGGATAACCCTGAAATACGTGACTTTATCAGACAGTCTTTAAGGCCTTTTTATAACATTATTGAAGCTGAAGACGGAGAACAGGGTTCGAAATTGGCGTTTGAAAAGATTCCTGATCTCATTGTAAGTGATGTGATGATGCCTGTCATGGATGGGCTGGAGCTGTGCCGTGTATTGAAAACGGATGCACGCACAAGCCATATTCCAATCATCCTGCTGACCGCAAGGTCTGGCAATATACATGAGGTAAGTGGACTTAAAACAGGAGCTGAAGCTTACATTACCAAGCCTTTTAGCATTGACGTTTTGCAGCTAAACATCAACAACCTGCTGACACTGCAAAGCAATATGCGCAGAAAGTTTAGCCAGCAGATTACCTTGCAGCCATCAAATATACTTATTGAATCTACAGATGAAGAGTTTTTAAATAAGATCATGTCCATCATTGAACAAAATTTTAGCATCGATGAGTTCAATGTAAATGTACTTGCAGCAGAAGTTGGAATGAGTACACCGATCCTATATAAAAAGATTAAAGCTTTAACCGGATTGACGGTCAACAATTTCATTAAATCAGTACGTTTAAAAAGAGCAGCACAGCTTTTAAAACAAAAGACCTATACGGTTTATGAAGTGGCCTACATGGTGGGCTTTAGCGACAGCAAATATTTCAGTAAAGAATTTGTGAAGCAATTTGGGAGGACACCAACTGACTATGTTTAGAAAACACTAATTACAGTTTATCCGCCAAACTTTTGCATCCGCAGGATAAGTGACAACATAAAAAACCTGCCCAATCGGTTGACCTGCCGGTCTACAATGATGTTATCAAATACATCTCTCGAAATGCCACTGTTCTGATCAAACAGGTCAAACCCATCTAATCTGAAAGCTGCCATGTCTTTTTTCAGGAATTTATACTCTGCATATAAACGCAGCAATACCGGATTGTTTACAAAAGAGTTGTCAAAGCCGCTGTTGATCGTCTTGGCGAAATCGTAGCCAAGCGTAAATTTTTTAAAGTAATTCCGTCCCTCTATACCATATTTGAACGTGTTCGTTTGTCTGTCATTAAAATCAGCCTGCGAATAGCTCGTATGGTTTTGTGAATAGGAAGCTTCAAATTCCACATCTATAATGTCTTCCAGGTCCAGTTTAAACTCCAGTTCCTGCTGCCAAACCTTGTTTTTAGCCACATTACGGTTGTCGTCTATAAAGGCCACATTATTGTTTATGGATGCTGCACCTGAATATTCGATGGTAAACTTTCGGCCAAAGAATGGCTTGCTGTAAAAATAATCTCCTTTCAGGTTATAAAATCCATCTGTGTTGGTATAGCTGGTCAGCTGGTTTACGGTGCCCGGTACCAATACTTTGGTCGTCACTATTTTATCCTGTGTCTGGTTGAACGACACATTGGCATATAAAATATGGCCCTGGTTCCAGTCCGATTGCTTGTAGTGGGCCACCAGACTATGGATAAACTCCGGTTTCAGATCAGGGTTTCCGGTTACTACATTCTGAAGGTTCGAGTTATCGGCTATAGGCTGTAACTGCAAAAAGCCGGGCTGCGCATTGCGAGTAAAATAGCTGAAATCAAATGATTTCTGCTTCGTAAAGTTGTACACAAATCTCGCAGAAGGGGCGAAGTTAAAAGTCCTTCGCATCGTCCCGATGTCTTTGCTCAGGTTTTGTCCTTTGAGCAAGGCAGGAAGGGCATTCAGGCCAACTGTATAATTCATTTTCTTATCAATGAAGCGGTAGTTTATTCCGATTCTATGACTTATAAATTGATAATCAAAGTTATTGCTCAGGCCGGGGTTAAATACTTCGTTTTCATCGATTACATCGCGTGTGTCCTTAATGCTTGAGGTACCCGAATGGCTGATGCTGTAATTGGTCTCTATGTAAGATTTTTCCCAAATTCGTTCCCGGAAAGAGAAACCACCGTTTATCGTCAGTGTATGATTGTTTTGATCCGTGATCTGGTTCTGAAAACGCAAGGAGTCTGCACCGGCCTCGCCGATCACATATTCATTAACGGCATCTTTGAAGCTATCCCCACCTGAATATGAAATGTTACTAAACAAGCCCAGGTTGCGTCCTTTTTTAGAAAATCGGTGGTTATAATAGATGCGGTTACGGAAAACAAGAGACCCTGCATCCGTAAGGTTTTTGCTGGTCCGTTTTGTGGTAAGTGCCTGCTGTAAAATAGAAGAAATATCGTTGTTGTCGCCTGTGTTACTGCTGTATGTCAGCTGCGGAGAAATTTTCAGATAGTTCATGCTGTCTATCCTATACTCTACATTGCTGTTAAAATCATGTTTGTAGCGCTTGCTGGTATTGTTGCTTTCGGAATCTTCCTGACGTGTGAAGTCCTGCAGGAAGTTCTGCGTATAGCTCGAGGCTATGGTATTGTTCTTGCTATTGTTAAAACTATAGCTGGCATCGGTCGACAATTTCTCTCCCCAGGCATTCCGATAATTCATACCCACTGCATTCCTGGTTGTGATGCCGTCGCCGCCATTGCCCCGGGTACTGGCATTGTTCACCGTTCCATCAAAAGCCAATTGGCGTTCGCCCCTCATGCTATTGGCACGCAAACTGGTATTGTACCGTTCACTATCTCCCAGGCCGCCCTGTGCCCGGGTAAAATATCCTTTCTTTTTATCTTCTTCGATCGTCAGATTGAGCACTTTCTCCGGTTCTCCGGTTTTTATTCCGGTCAACTTGGCCTCGTCGCCATAATCGTCTATAAATTGGAGGTTCTTGATGATGTCTGCCGGCAGGTTGCTAATGGCTGTTGCCACATCTGTACCGAAGAAGTCCTTTCCATTGACCCTGATCTTGGTTATCGGCGTCCCCTGGTTGCTTACGTTTCCGTCCTTATCTACTTCAATTCCAGGTAGTTTCTTTAAGATGTCTTCCACCGCATCACCGTCCCGAACAGGAAAGGAAGCCGCATTAAAACTAACCGTATCTTCGGTGACTTTCACCGGAGGAACACCGGAGATAGTCACCTGCTCCAGCGTATTAGACATCGGCTCCAGCTTAATCGGATCAACTATGAGCGTGTTTCCCTTTTCGATTTTATAAGCCTTACGGAAGATTTCGAAACCGATATAGGCGGCTGAAAGTGTAAATTCCCTGGCTTTTACCTTACTGATCGTAAATGTCCCATCGGGGTTGGTAGAGGCCGCCAAACTATCTGCCGGCCATTTGATCCTTACCACCGCTCCAGGCAGAGGAAGCCCCTCATTATCGAGTATCGTGCCTTTCACGGTACGGTTTTGTGCCTTGCTGCACAAAAACATTCCTGCAAAGAGCAGGGATATAAATGCTGATTTAGTAAAAAAGTTCATTTGTGTCGTGTGTGCTGTAAAAGTACGACATACAAGACTCAGGGCTTTTAAGTAATTGATATGTTACATCCATGCACCCAAGGTACCGACATCCCGTCGCATCCACCTACTCGTACGCCACTACAATCTTTACAGTTATTTCTCCTTGATGATCAGGGGGATGTAACATTAAATGTAGGATTTATTTTGGTGGTTATCTATGCTGAAGCAAACCAAACATGCAAATATTATTTAATGAAATGCCAATTGCGTAGCGGAACAAAAGGCTTAAATTAGCTATATTTGAGTTGCATTGCTAATTACGTGTGCAAATTATCTGCTGTCAAGAGGGAGCAGCAGGTTTCCGGCGCATTTCCGGGACCTGTTGTCATTGATTAATATCAAGTTTTTATGTTGTTATATAACCAATTAAGCGACGAAGAATTGGCCGGTCTCCTTAAAAAAGGCGATCGCGTGGCATATACTGCCATTTTTGACCGCTTTTATGGTTTGTTATTTGTTCATGGCTGTAAGTTGCTGAAAGACGAAGATGAAGCGAAGGATGTGGTTCAGGAGCTGTTTGAAATCCTGTGGACGCGTCGGGAAAGCATCTCCTTCGAAAATAACTTGTCGGCTTATTTATATTCGGCCATCAGAAACCGTATCATAAACCGTATTTCGCATTACGAAGTGGAACATAAATACATCAATTCGCTGCGGGGATTTATAGACTGCGATACTTACCTCGCAGATTACCAGGTCAGAGAGCGCGAAATGCGGATGATGATTGAGCGTGAAATCTCCGCTCTGCCAACCAAAATGAGGGAGATATTCGAAATGAGCAGGAACGATTATCTTTCGTATAAACAAATCGCTGTTAAACTGCAGATATCTGAACAGACCGTACGTATGCATGTGAAAAAAGCACTGCGCATACTTCGACCCAGGTTGAGCCTTCTTGCTTATCTTTTTTTATTTTTCAATCTTTTATAGTCGCCTGCATACCAATTGCACCAGGTATTTTATTTTTTTTAAAAAATAAGTACCCTATCCCCCCGGGGTTCCCTGTTATTATAGTATAAATACCAAATATATTGTATGCATAATGATCCGGGAGAACTTTTGGAAAAATATAAGGCAGGCAAATGCTCTGATAAAGAAAGAGCAATTGTAGAAAGCTGGTACCTGGAACTGCAGTCTCGAAAAGAAGCACCCTCGCAGGCGCTGATTGAAAGAACAAAAGACGAAGTCTGGACTGCTTTGTCGGTCCGCAAGACTGGGCTGCTTCAAACGGTTTTCATCAATAACCGCCTGACTAAGGTAGTTGCCTGGGCAGCCGTTGTCTTTATCATTGGTTCAATTGGTATACTCTATTTCAACAAACCGGGCAAGCCAGAGCCGCTTATCGGGCTTTCAAAAAAACGTGATATCAGCCCAGGAGGTAACAAAGCCTATCTGACACTTGCAGATGGAAGAAGAATTTCGCTGACCGATGCGGCTAACGGTGAGCTTGTTAAACAGAAAGGACTGGTGATTAATAAAACTGCAGATGGACAGCTGGTTTATACCGTCGCCAGTTCGGATAGCGAAGGCAAAAAAGACCAACGATCATACAACACCATAGAAACCCCTAAGGGAGGCAAGTATCAGGTCAACTTGCCTGACGGCACGAAAGTCTGGCTCAATGCAGCCTCATCACTGCGCTACCCAACAAAATTTAGTGGAAATACGCGGACAGTAGAATTGACTGGCGAAGGTTACTTTGAAGTTGCCAAGCAGCTCCGTATGGATCAGGCATCAGCTGGTCAGTCGGCACACCGGATACCCTTTATTGTGAAGAGCGGTATGCAGGAAGTGGAGGTGTTGGGAACACATTTTAACATCAATAGTTATCAGGACGAAAGCAGTATAAAAACTACCCTTTTAGAAGGCCGCGTTCGTGTGGTTCGTGCTGCAGGTACCAATGCTTCTGCATCTCCCGGAGGTGTAGTGTTAAAACCTGGTGAGCAGAGCCAGTTGGCTTCCGATGGTATAAACGTTAAGGAAGTGGATACAGAAACCATTATTGCCTGGAAACAGGGGGATTTTATTTTCGATGGGGACGACCTCAAGAGCATCATGAGAAAAGTGGCCAGATGGTACGACGTGGAGGTTTCCTATAAAGGAGAATTTGAAAAGGTGAAGTTCGGAGGAGTGATCTCGCGCTCAAAAAATATATCATCAGTATTAGGGATTATGGAATCAACAGGCAAAATACATTTTGTTGTAGAAGGCCGGCGAATCACCGTGTTACCCAATACCGAATAATTAAGCAAATACTAACCAAAAATAAACAGCATGAAAAAAGAACACACAACACAATCAATACCCTGATATGAGGTAAATAAGGCCTGAATCAGCTTTTCTTCCTACAAGGACTGAAGCTGAAAAAAAAACCGGAAGTGCGTGGAACCACTCCCGGTTAAAAAAAATGGCTGGGATTACCCTTCAACAGTTAAATTTTCGTTAAACCCCAACTAATCAAATGTATGAACTTTT
>CAMLDJ010000145.1 GCA_946478755.1 uncultured Pedobacter sp.
TTATCTTTGAAATTGCATTGATCGATTGTTCTCATTTTATTCTTTGTTTTGTTATTAAGGTTTGATTCGCGTTACGGAATGATCTTTATCATCACAAAATGCGGGCCTATTCCCGGCACCTCAAATTCGTCCGATATCACCTCAAAGCCCAGTTTTTCGTAAAAACCGTAGGCAGAGCTCCGCGCATGGCACCAAATATAAGAAGCATTGGCAGATCTCAGCTCATTAATTGCAAATTTTATAAGATCAGAACCATAGCCTCTGCCAGCAAAATCAGGATCTGTGGCCATGCCACGCAATCTAAAACCAGCACCAGACCTTCCCATGTAGTCTTCCGGGTAAAAAGTGGCTATGGAAACCAGCTCATCACCCTCAAAATGGCCCAAATGAAAATTACCTTCGGTGTCATCGGTCGGAAAAACACATTTACCCCGCCCTGCATTGTTCCTTAGTACCCGGTTCCTCAAATCAAGCGTCTCTTCCGTGGTAATATATTTAGTCATAATATTGCTCAATTTTCTGGACGAGGTCAACCAGCCTGGCAGAATAACCAGACTCATTGTCATACCATCCGACAACTTTTACCAGATCACCTACAATGGATGTTAACTGGGCGTCAAAAATGCAGGAATGCGGATCATCTAAAATATCTACAGAAACAATAGGATCTTCTGTATAGGCTACGATCCGGCTCATTTCATTTTCTGCTGCCCTTTTGAAAGCCGCATTGATGTTTTCCTTGGTGGTGGGCGACTTCAAAATACAGGTAAAATCCGTGAGCGATCCGTTTAACACAGGCACCCGTATGCCGGCACCACCAAGTTTACCCTCAAGATGGGGAAAAATATTCGTGATGGCTTTGGCAGCACCTGTACTTGTAGGAATAATGGAAGCAGAGGCAGCCCTTGCTCTTCTCAGGTCCTTATGCGGTGAATCATGCAGGCTCTGATCGCCGGTCATTGAATGAACCGTAGTAATGTAGCCATCCAGTATTCCCCAGTTATCATCCAATATTTTTACCATCGGCGCTACGTTATTGGTGGTACAGGACGCATTAGAAAGCACCGCAGCGCTTAGATCTATCTGTTCGTCATTCACCCCAAGCACAACCATGGGAACATCCTTATCTGCAGCTGGTGCAGATATCAATACCTGTTTCGCTCCCGCCTTCAGATGAAGCTCTGCACCTGCACGACTGGTAAATTTGCCTGTAGATTCCAGAACAAGGTCAATACCCAAGGCTTTCCATGGTAATTCTTCAGGATTGGCCTTGTTATACACCAGGATCTTTTTACCATTGATGATCAGCGCATTTTCCTCATGCCCTACTTCTCCTTTAAATCCCCGGTGAACGGTATCGTATTTAAAAAGGTGAGCTAAAGTAATTGGATCGCCAAGATCATTTATGGCCACAACATTGATATTTCGTTCAATTGCCGTACGTAAAAAAACACGCCCGATCCTTCCAAAACCGTTAATTGCTAATTTCATTTTGCTCGTATAACTATGCGCGCAAAAGTACCTATATTCTTTAATGTAGCGGTAGTTTCCCCCGTCATAATATTATACTTAAACGTTACCCTCTTTTTTAACTTCAGACAACCGTTTTTTCTGACTTTTTAACCGGTTTTCCAGACGCCGTTGTTTTTCCGGATCCTCTGCCGTCGCAGATCCTTTATTGATCCAGGTCTCATACTGCGATGCCTGATACCCCGCATCAAATACCTTATCCGCTACTTCAAACCGCTTCAACTCAATGGCAAGCGGATTAAGTGAGGCATCAACCGGGGTTTGCCAGTCTTCCCATACATGAGCAACGAGTAAAGCTTTACCAGCTGGTATACCGGCCGACACGACCTCAAGATAATCAGATCTGTCTTCAGCCCTTAGGGTTTCACCTGCTGAACCGGCAATCATCCCTCCTGCTACGCCAACAATAAATCCAAGCGGCCCCGCCAAAAGTCCTACCAGCCCGCCAACTAAGGCACCTCCTACTACTCCTGAACCTTCCGCCTTGTCTTTAGCCGATTTGATCGCCGTTTCCCCAAACTCATCTTTACTCAGCAAATAGGATTCGCCCAGTGACAGATCGTTTATCAGGTCAAGTTGCTGTAAGGCCTGCAATCCTTTAAATGCCTCCACCTCATTGTCAAATAATGCATGAATTATTTTTTCCATAGTATTCTTCCATTTGAACTATGTAATTAAGACAATTGAAAAACTGCTTTGTTTTTTCGCCTACTCGAATTTACCTTCTTTACTGAGCAATTGAAAGTACTTGTCCAGATTTACACCAATCGATTGCTCGAACGCAGCTTTAAGATCTTGTGGCTGGGGATGCTTGTCATGCCAGAGATCAAAATAGTGCTTAAACGCAGCATCAACCTTTTCTCTTCCCACACCATCTTCCAGTATGTACAACCACAACGCTGTTTTTAAATAGGAAGCCGTGCTGTATTCGTCCGACGTTGTAAATTTATCAGAAGGGATATCAATGGCCGACTGCATGGGTATTCCACTCAAAGCGCCATAAATGGCTCCTAAAAATTCCTTAACCGGCAAAGCCTGAACCTCAATAGGGATCTTATCTCCGAATATCGAGTTCAATCTGTACTTTTCCGCTTCGTACCTGAACTGAAAATAAGTATTCAATCCTTCATCCTGCCAGGCATGCTGCCGCTCATTACTGCCCAGCATACTCATAAACCAGTTGTGCCCCACCTCGTGAGCGATTACCCCATCAAGGGATTCCTTTTTCGCATCCGGACTGGTAATCAGCGTAATCGTCGGATACTCCATCCCCCCGCTCGAATTATTTTTAGGTCCCTCCACTACCTGTACCACCGGGTATTCATATTCGCCTATCCATTTGCTATAGCGCTTAACCGCATCCTTAGCGTAATCCACACTATAATTCCACAGCGTGCTGTCTTTATTATGGTAATAGGTAAAGGCATCTATCACCTTTCCGGACCCCAGTTTTAGGGTATCGTACTGAACCACAAAGTCTTTATCAGCAAACCACGCAAAGTCCGGCACATTGGCCATCTTATAATTTAGCTTTTTAACCCCCTTTTTATTTTGGGCGACATATAATACCGGTTTGCCATTCCGGTTGGCCGCATTCTTTGCACCAATGCGCTTATAGGCCGACAGTTCATCCGCATTTTGCAAAACACCTGTCGCCCCCACTACGTAGTCAGCAGGTACCGTAATATTTACGTTAAAAGACGCATAATCACTGTAAAACTCCCCCATATCCAGGTACGGAAATTCGTGCCAGCCATTTTTATCGAATACCGCAGGCTTCGGGTACCACTGGCAAACCATAAATTCTCCATCGGCAAATCCCGATCTTGAAAAATAAGACGGCAGTTTTACCTTAAAATCAGTAGTGATGGTCACCGAATCACCGGGCTTTAATGGCTTGGAGAGCTTTAGCTTAAGCACGTCAATATACTCGGGATTTGGATGTGCTTCGGTCGTAGCGGCTTTGCCATTCACTTTAAAATTCAACCCTTCTATACTCCCATAAGTATACTTATCCAGTTTTCCAGCTCTGGCAGTATCATTTTTTAGCTGACGAAATAGGGCCGTTTGTTCGTTCTTATAAGCATTTGGCCAGATATGAAACCAGATAAAATCAAGGCTTGAAGGGGAATTGTTCTTATAGACGATCGATTCAAAACCCTTTAATGATTTCTCCTGATCGTTTAGCGTTACATCTATCTTGTAACTTACCTGTTGCTGCCAGTATTTTTCCTGTCCGACAACAATCGAACTAAAAAATACAAGGGCCAGGGTTAAATATCTATTCATTATGAAGTATTTTTTGTGTAAGTCTTTAAACCAACGGGCTGTCCGCAGGCTTCGAAAGATAATAATTTTTATAACAGGTCAAATTCAACTCGTCAGTAAATTTGATAAAAACTATGCCGAAATTATTGCGGCATTGATCCCGAAGAGAAAGCCGACTATTTTAAAGTTTTTTTTTACCAAACCTATCCTAATTGTCGGTGTTTAATAAGGGTAATCATTAAAATCAACATACCATGAAAACGCCTAAATCAAAAACAGAGAAAGCCGAAGTAAAAGAACAGAAAAAACCAAAAGGTGCAGAACCTGAAAATGCAACTTCGGCCAAGGATGCGAAAAAAGTTAAAACTACTAAGGAGAAAACCACTAAGAAATAACCATGGAAATAAAAAAGCAAAAAGCCGCTAAAAACCATCCTGAAAATGACAATTTGTTAAAAAAACATAGCCACCCGGACGGTCTGGATAATTGGAACGACCGTTTAGACCACAACCTGGAGACTGAACATGAAGGCGATGAAGCGGCCGACGAACATGCCCGCGATTATTCTGAAAAACACGGAAGTGGTGACCAGTCCGACGAAAATCGAACTTCTTAATCCAGGTCAGCAAATTCCCATGCACTCTTGTAGGCTCCGGATTTTTCTGCATAATCAATAAAATCTGCGTAAAATGGCAGTCGTGACAGTGTTGCGCTATCTCCAATAACCACAAGTTTTTTTCTCGCCCTGGTCATAGCCACGTTCATCCGTCGGATATCAGATAAAAATCCGATCACACCTTCCGCATTACTCCGTGTCATACCGATATAAACGATATCCCTTTCCTGTCCCTGGAAACTGTCTATCGTATTAACCGAAATTTTTCCGGCATAGGGTTGCAGATCCGGACTGTCAGGCAGCAGATCTTTTAATACCTGTATTTGTTGCTTATAAGGAGAAATAATGGCTATTGTCGGGAATGCTTCAATAGGATAAACCGGCCCAAGTTTTTGGATCAGCAGGCTGAGGTGCTTTAGCAAAAATACAGCTTCCTCCCTGTTATACGTACTTGTACCTTCTGTTTGTTCTTCAAAACCACAACCAGCTGTATCTACAAAGTTTAAGGCTGTATCTTCCGGAAACAACAAATGTCCGGCTACGGACTGATGTGCTTTCAATTTTCCGCCATAAAATACGTCGGACGAATAACACATGATCTGCGCATTCATTCTGTATTGTTCTTCGAGCAAGACAACCGCATGTGGATGCAGCACCACACATTTCTCCAATAGCGTGGTACTTAAGCCCGCCCTGGCGGCCTCATTGGATTTTATAGTGGGCGACAACTGACAATGGTCTCCCGCTAAAATAACGCGTTCAGCTTTCAATATTGGGATCCAGCAGGCAGGTTCTAATGCCTGTCCAGCCTCATCAATGACGACAGTATCAAAGTTCCGGTCTTTAATCGTATAATGACTTGCACCTACTAAGGTCGCTGTAACTATCTGTGCTTTTTCGATCAGGTCTTCCATGATATACTGTTCCGTGCTGGCTACAGACTTCATGATCTTATGCGCCTCGTCAAACAGTGCCTTACGCTGCTCTTTTTCTGCCCTGCCAAAATTTCTTTTGTACTTGTGGGCCATGTTTTTATACTCCGCAGCCTGCTTCTTCAAGTCTTTAACTTCCTTTATGGCGGAATGACCGGCCATCTTGCTATCCAGCGTTAAAGAGAACAGTTTTTCAGATACCCTTGCCGGATTACCAATACGCAAAACATTCAGACCTTCATCAGCTAATCTTTCACTCAGGAGGTCAACCGCGGTATTGCTTGGCGCCACCACCAGAATTTGTTTTCCGTATTGCTTGATCAGTGCCTTAACCGCCTGAACCAAGGTAGTTGTTTTACCTGTACCCGGGGGACCATGAACAATAGCCAGTTGCTGTGCAGCAACAATCCGATTCACAGCAAGTTGCTGTACTTCATTCAATTGTGCAATCGGATAGGGAAAGATATCATCTGCAAATGAAGGAGTATCTGTTCCCGTTAACACTTTGATCAGCCGATGATCATCTGCCTGTTCATTCCGCTGTGATGCCCGTTTAACAGCACCCTGCATTTCATCATAGCTGTGATCATCAAAAAGTACGTCAACACCTAATTTACCATCTCGCGACCAGTCTGGCAGCTCATCTGTGCGTAAAGTAATTTTTAAGCGATTGCCACCCTGATAAGCGATCAGCCCTTCAACCCTATCATTTTTTGGATCATGATTGGAAAACAAGACTGCAGGCATGCCGAACCGGAGCTGATGCGGTAGATCCTGATGTGTAGTGCGTTCTACCTCAACAGTCAAATAATCTCCCCGACTCATTTCCGATCCCCGGATCGCAACAGGATACCAAGTTAAACCATTTGCTCTGCGTTCCGCAACGGAAAGTGTTTCCTTCTGTCTGATATAAGCTTGTAGATCGGCTGAACGTTCCTTTTTAAGCAGGTCAAGCAGTTTTTTAAAATAAGGCATAAAGTCAAAGGTACGTATCTATTTTTATCAGTAGTCTACAGGCATTCGTCAGCCAGGTACAATATGGATTCATAATTTTTGCTCACCGCGTCAGACATAGCCATTTCGCAGGTTTTAGCAGTAGAATAATAACCCTCATATTCATTTCTTTTCACTTCGCCGGCTTCAGGTGCTGTTGCGGCAGCAGTAAGTTCAGGAAAAAGAAATCCTCTATCGCCCGCCATGCCACAGCATCCTGCAGTCAACGGAACGTCCACTTTGTGTGCAAAACGCTCTGCGATCTGAAACAACTTACTTTCGAGTCCCATCTTTTTCAGCGTACAAACCGGGTGCAGTACAATGCTGTCTTTTTTACGTATCTGTTTTAAAACAGGCAGTACATGATCATACAGATAATCTATGCTATCGATAATGTTCATCTGATCAAAATGAGCCTTGTTCTCTTCGCTGAGCACCGTACGACAATGTTGCAAAGTATAGGTACAGGAACTAACATCCAGTACAACCGGTAGTTTCCCCCCGGAAGTCCAGTTCCATAGCTTGCTAACCGTCTCATTCGCAGTATATACATAAGCATCATTATACCCTTTAGAAGAAAACAATTGTCCGCAGCAGCTACTATTGATATCATCAGGTATCAGGACGTCAATTCCGGCCTTAGCGGAAACACTCATGAACGTCTGCGGCACACTTTTCTTACCGTTTTTGGCTCCTCCCATCATTCTGTTGATACAGGTAGGAAAATACACGACCGAACCGGCACCGCTGCTTTTAATTTTCCCTTGAGTAGCCTGCAGCTGATTACTCCATAAAGGAACTGCAGGTATTATTTTCTTTAATCCGCCGGTGATGTTCCTCATCGTCGATTCGCCGAAAATCCGGTTTATACCGGCTCCAACCTTAACAGCCGAACCGACCACAAAGGCCGTGGTCCCAAAGTTTTTGGCAACCATTAAAGCCAGACTGTTCGCGGTCTTACTGTGGCTTTCCCTTCTCAGGCGTTTCACCAGGTCGCCGGTATTGATGTCAACCGGACAAGCCGTGGCACACAAGCCATCCACCGCACAGGTATCCAGGCCATCGTATTGGTATTCATTTACCAGCTGATCGAAATCACGTTTATTTCCCGCTGCCTTTAAGTTTGCCAGCTCCCTTCTCACCACAATTCTTTGTCTCGGGGTGGTAGTAATGTTACGGCTTGGACATTTATGTTCGCAGTATCCACACTCAATACACTTGTCAACCTCCTGTTCTACTGAAGGCAAAGGCTTTAAATTAACGATATGTGCCTTTTTGTTTTCATTGATGATCACCCCGGGGTTCAGCAGGTTTTGCGGATCTATAACTGCTTTTAAAGCCTTCATGATCTGGTATGCCTCTCCACCCCATTCCGTTTCAATAAAAGGGGCCATATTTCTGCCCGTTCCGTGCTCTGCCTTTAAAGTACCGTCATAAGTCTCCACCACAAGTTTTACCACGTCCTGCATGAACAAGTCATAACGCTCAATCTCGGCTGCAGTATGAAAGGCCTGTGTGACCACAAAGTGGATATTACCATCCTTGGCATGGCCAAAAATGATCGCTTCATGATAGGCATATTTCTTAAACAGCTGTTGGAGATCTAGAATTGCGTCCCCAAGCTTTGCTACCGGAAAAGCAATATCTTCGAGTATGACCGTAGTGCCGCTGGCCCTTACCGCGCCAACAGCCGGGAACATGCCTTTCCGCAATTTCCAGAAAAAGGCCTGTTCTTTTACATCCTCTGTAAACAATGGCGCCTCCAGCATAGATAAAGAAGGGGCAGAAGAAAGAAATACGTTTGTTTTTGCATGGAGTTCTTCCAGACTATTCGCCTGAAACTCCACCAGCAAAGCAGCCGCGGTTTCCGGCAAAGTCTTTAACCTTTCCGGCACACCCTTTAAGCTATCAATAGATCTTAAAGAAGCCCTGTCCATCAGTTCAACTGCCTCTGCACCAGAAAGTGTTAAGGGTATGATGGCCTGGCAGGCGGCATAAATATCAGGAAAATATAAAAAGGCAGTAGTTTTATAAGGATAATCCGGCACCGTTTTCATTACTGCTTCGGCAATAAAGCCAAGTGTGCCCTCTGCACCTATCAAAAGGTGCGCCAGTACATCCAGCGGATGCTGATGGTCAATAAACGCGTTGAGTGAATAGCCAACCGTATTTTTTGTTTCGTATTTCCTGCGGATCAGCCCATAAAGTGCTGTATTGCTTTTTAGCTGTTCCTGCATGCCTTGTATGGCATTGTAAATGTGGGCGCACTCTTGTTCAAACCGTGAATAGTCAACAGCATTTTCCGTAGTAAATGTATTGCCATCAGGTAAAATAAAGCGGATATGTTTAGTCGTATGATAAGAATTGAATTTTACCCCACAGCACATTCCGCTGGAATTGTTAGACAGGATCCCACCCATCATGGCCGCATCAATACTGGATGGATCCGGCCCGATCTTTCTTTTATATCGTTTTAAGTAGCCATTTACCATGCTTCCGGTAATGCCTGGCTGAACCCTTACCAGCTCACCATTTTCCTCTATAAGGATTTTATTCCAATACTGGCTCAGATCCACAAGAATACCATCTGTAATGGACTGACCGGATAAACTGGTACCTCCCGTTCTGAAGGTTAAAGGAACCTGGTGCTCATGAGAGAACCTGAACAAGGCAATAATTTCCGACTCCGCCACAGGCCGCACCACAGCCTTTGGCCGCAAATAATAAAAGCCTGCATCCGATGCATAAGCAACCAGATCAATTAGCCGCACTTTAATGCGTGCTGCTGGTAAAATACCTTCTAAAAGTTTCCCAATCTCCATTTAACAAAAAAATGCTTATCCAGGTCGATAAACCCAATACAAATGCCTAACTATAAGCAAAGAAACCATTAAAAAATTAAAAATCTGAAGTTTTCTTATTGATTTTATTCTTTTAAGCTGCCTCTCCGCGTCAATTCCCAAATGCGTGTGCCCCTTTCCTCAATTTATCCGTTTCCAAATTCGCTTACAAGTTAATCATATAGGGGTTCTTCTCCAGTGGTTGTCCAGTGGCTATTCAGTGATCGTCCAGTTGGGGTCTTTTAAATACTACTTAACATCTTTATTACTTCTGTAATATCTTTGAGATGAAGCAAACGGATCTGAAAAAAATTAGCTAGATTTAATCAGCTGATTAATAACCTTTAAAACACAAACTATGGCAATCTCAAAAGATGGTCCGTTAGGCCTATACAGTGGAAAAATTGGCCCAATATATGGCTATGTCCTAAACGGGAACCAAGTACTTCGGGCAGCGAGACATAAGTCAAATATTCCCAGGTCCGAAAAACAACTGGCCGTTCAGCAAAAACTTACGGTTTTTAACTACTTTTTTTACATACATCACCAATTATATTAATGTTGGTTTTACCCTGTCAGCCAGGAAAAGAAATATTAACCCTAATAATGCCGCAAAGTCTTATAATTTAAGCAATGCCATTGCAGGGCAATATCCAGCTCAAATACTTGATTTTACTGCGGTAAGACTTACTGAGGGTAGTTTATCAGTAGCCAATAATCCGCAGGTAGTATCTGTAGCAAATGGCATTAAATTCAGCTGGAGCTACGATGTAAATGATCCCGATGGAAACCGGAAAGATAAAACTATGCTCATGGCTTATTTTCCAGATAAGAAAATCGCCGTTTATTTGATTAGCGGGGTACAACGAGATAAGATGGAGGAAATTCTTTTTATAGATGACCAGTTAAAAGATGAAGAAGCAGAAACTTATATCTCTTTTGTAACGGACGATAGAAAAGCCATATCGAATAGTATTTATACTGGCAGGATTACGTTCTAGCCTAAATTCATTTTAATAAAAATCCTTCTCCAAATATTATTGGACATTCTTCGTTTTTTTTATAATTACCTGGATACCGGCTCCACAGAATAGCTAATGGTTGAATCCTAGCGGGCGTTTATTGACTCCCAAAGCATATCTTTTAACTGGATCAATCCCTTCTGTGCTACCGATGAGATAAAAATTGCCGGAATTTTTGGCAGGTCCTTTTTCATTTCGGCCATCAGTTCTTCATCCAGCATGTCCGACTTGGTAATGGCCAGTAGGTGCGGCTTTTGCATCAGTTCTGAATTATAGTCTTTCAGCTCGGACTTTAAAATTTCGTACTCCTCTGTTATGCTCCGGTGTGTATCGGCGGGCACCATAAACAGCAATACAGAATTACGCTCAATATGGCGAAGGAAACGAAAACCAAGGCCTTTACCTTTAGAAGCCCCTTCTATGATCCCCGGAATGTCGGCCATCACAAAAGATTTACTATCGCGGTACGACACAATGCCGAGGTTCGGCACTAAGGTGGTAAAAGGGTAATCGGCAATTTCAGGTTTAGCAGCGGAAAGCACAGATAACAAAGTGGATTTACCCGCATTTGGAAAACCAACCAGACCAACATCAGCAAGTACCTTCAGCTCTAGTACAACCCATTCTTCTCTTCCCGCTTCACCTGGCTGCGCAAAACGAGGGGTTTGCAGGGTTGGTGTTTTAAAATGCCAATTGCCTAAACCACCCCGCCCGCCCGGGGTAAGGATTTTGGTCTCCCCATCTGCTGTGATCTCGAAGATCACCTCCCCAGTTTCTGCATCTTTGGCAATGGTACCCAGGGGAACATCCAGAATCTCATCCTTACCGGATTTTCCGGTTGATGTTCCGCTTGAACCGGGTAAACCGTCAGGCGCAATGATATGCTTGCGATATTTTAAATGCAGTAAAGTCCAGAACTGGGAGTTGCCCCTCAGGATAATGTGACCGCCACGGCCACCATCACCACCATCCGGACCGCCTGTAGAAGTCCTTATATCACGGT
Source organism: uncultured Pedobacter sp. (assembly GCA_946478755.1). The sequence continues at coordinate 11,205 of CAMLDJ010000145.1, forward strand.
GCAAGTGTGCAGAGCCTGCCCCTCCTTTACCGGAACGGCAGCATATTTTAACATAATCTACAAAATTGGAACCTTGTGACATAATCTTCTCTGTTTTTTATAAATAACAATAGCGGGCAGTAGTCAATCTGTCCCGCTATCAGTAATGTTTTTGTACTAGTATTTATCGATCACTGCACATAAGTTTGCAAAGATATCATCGATCTTACCGATACCATTTACTTTGCTCAATTTGTTTTGTGCTTCGTAATAAGGCAAAACATGTATGGTTTTGCTAAAATATTCTTCAATACGTTTTTGAAGTTTGTCCGCCTGATCATCAAGCCGACCGGTTTCCAGCTGCCGCTGTGCAATACGTTTCGTCAGCTCTTCCTGATCTACGTCCAGTGCAATTACGCCTGCAATACTGGTTCCCTTACTTTGTAAAAATTCATCCAATGCCGCTGCCTGTGGCACTGTACGGGGAAACCCATCAAAAATAAATCCTTTGGCCTGCGGGTTTTTATCCACTTCCTCTTCCAGCATAGCGATGGTAATTTCGTCAGGCACCAATTGCCCTTCAGCAATCAAAGCACTCACCCTTTGTCCCAGGGCCGATTGATTTTTAATGTGTGCCCTGAAGAGATCACCTGTTGAGATGTGGATCAATTGATATGTTTCAATCAATTTTTCAGATTGGGTGCCTTTGCCTGCACCCGGTGGGCCAAAGAGAACAAAATTCAGCATTTGGGTTGTCTTTAAAGTTAAAAAGCCTTCTGCCAGCGGCGTAAGGCTAAAATACCTATTCAATTCATTCATCACGCCCCTTCCATTTTTCAATTTCATTAAATCAGGAAAAAGAAAACAGGGAGGTTAGTTTTGAGGTTGCAAATATATAATTATTAATTTAGTATATCCATTTTTTTACAAATACGCCTCCCATACCTGGATCCTGATCCAGGTACCCGGTCTGTAAAAATCTGCGCCTTATTTATTTTTCATAGCATCTATTTGCTTTTGTGCCCAAGCGTTCGAAACCTCGGTTCATTGCTGTTTGCGCATGTAAAACATGATGGTTTCAATGGCTTAGCATTATAGTGCAGGCCGCAGTTTTAATTCTTTATTGAGCTTTTGGCATTCCTTTTTAGAAAGCACAACAGGATTAAAAACAACAGGACTCAGTGGTACATCATTTTTATCTGTGGCTACCTGATTTATAGCATCTGCCACTTCCATTCCTGCTACAATTTCGCCGAAAATTGTATAATCCTGATCAAGATGCGGTATACCGCCAGTCGTCTTATATGCTTCCCTTTGGTTTGCCGGAATCTTTATTTTCTTTTTTGTTTCCACTGCGTCTAGCTGCGCATCTGTTTGCTTTTTGCCCGTCACCAGGTAAATCTGCGTAAAGTAGGAGGCTTTTTCCGCATTGTCATCTCTGCCCGCTCCCAACGTCCCTTTCTTATGAAATAATCCAGGCTTAAGTTCTGCAGGAAAACGTTTAACACCCAATTCAGGATGTCGTTTTTCCCTGTTCAATATGGTATCGTCAAGTTCCCCGCCCTGGCTTACAAAGGATTTAATGACACGGTTAAATGCTGCATTTTTGTACAACCCTTTTTTAATGCCGTTCAAAAACATATCCCTGTGCTTTGGCGTTTCGTCGTATAACATAATGGTAATGTCTCCTTTGCTGGTTAGGAAACGTACAAATGTGGACTGCCCTTTAACTAAAGGAACAATCAGCACGAGGAGCAGGGAAAATATAAATTTTTTCATCTGTATATAACTGTTTTTTATCGGTGATGAAGCTATCATTTGCAAGTGTAAACTCATGATGGTTTCAATCTCATCTATTTGCAAACCAAGGTAGCATTATTTCCAGCTTTTTTTTATCAGCAGAAAACAAAACAGAGAAATTTGAAACCTTTAAATGCTCAGCCAGAAGTTAAATATTATTTATTTAATAATTTCATAATGTTATTTTTAATTACAAAACATTATATTAGTACTTTATAAATATT
>CAMLDJ010000146.1 GCA_946478755.1 uncultured Pedobacter sp.
TAAAGCCAGCTTTGTTGTTTCGATGCCCCAGATTCTAACCCAACAATGCAGCAGTCAGAGGGACAAAAGCTAGTTAGTTCTAAACTAAGCAGCTAAGGCGTAAGTATTTTCGCCAACTAAAATGTGATCGTTCACTTTAAGTGCTCTCCGAACAACGCACTGCATGCTAACATAACCTTCGCCACCCCGTCAAATCCAAGAACGGCCCCAGAGAAAGTTGTCCTGATAAAAAATACCAGGACAGCAAATATACAAAAAACTGCCTAAAATAACAATTCGCCCATCCAACCTTTTAAAGGAATATCCCAGATCAACAAGTTTATCGACCACAACCTAAAGAAGCTATAAAAAACAACAGACAACCATTTGAAACACAAAAGATTAATAATTTTCATTAATTTTAATAGAAGTTTTTACAAATCAAATGGTTGGCTATGACACATATAAACCTCATTACCGCTGACGATCTTCAATTGTTCAAGAAAGAACTCCTGAATGAAATACGCCTTCTGCTAAAGCCTGTTTCTCTTGACAGGAAATGGATGAAAGGCAACGAGATAAGGGAAATGCTCAACATTTCCCAAGCCACACTTCAGAAACTCAGAAGCGATAAATCAATCAAATTCACCAAGATTGGTTCAGTCTATTATTATAAACTTTCGGATATTGAAGATTTCCTAAATAAATAATCCAATCAACGGACTGGATTCTGAAATTACAAAAAATCAACAGCACTGCTAGTTAAACTCAACCAAAGTCCAATTTTGTATGAGACGGAAATTTAACATATGCATTTATTTAAAAACCAACCGGCTGAATACAGATGGCGAACACCCCATCTACATCAGAATTACAGTCGATAAAAAAAGGGCTGAGTTATCAACCGGGAAAACCTGTTTGAAAGAAGAATGGAATTCAAAGGGACAGCTTTTGGGAATGACCCAGAAAGCAAAAGCGATAAACAGTTATTTACAACTTTTATTGTTAAAAATACACCGTGCTCATTTAGACCTAATTCATGAAGATGCAGATATTACTGCTGTTGCCATCAGCAATAAGTTTCTCGGGAAAGAACCCGAAACTAAGTTGCTGTTAAAAATCCTTCAGTCACATAACGAAAACATGAAAGTACTGGTTGGGAACAAATTTTCCCCTTTCACACTGATGCGTTACCAGACCCTTTACAGAAATATCAGCATGTTCCTCGCCTTGAGATATCACCTCGATGATATCAGTATCAATAAATTAGATTATGCGTTCATTTCAGATTATGACACCTATCTCCGCTTGGAGCGCAAATGCTCAAACAATACCGCTGCGAAATATATTAAACAGTTAAAAAAGATAATGGGAATATGTGTAGCCAACGGATGGCTACCACGCAACCCCTTTTTCGGCTATAAAACAAAAATAATTGTTACCGAACGGATTTTTTTGGAACAAGCAGAACTGAATTCGCTGATCAGTCTGAACCTCTCCAGTCAACGACTGGATACTGTACGTGATGTATTTGTTTTCTGCTCCTATACCGGACTCGCCTATATCGACGTGTTCAACCTCAGGCGGAGTGATGTGACGAAGTCCTCCGACAACAACCTTTGGTTAAATATCAAAAGAAAAAAAACCGGCGCCCGCATCAGGCTACCGCTCCTTCCAAAGGCAGCCGAAATATTCCTAAAGTATGAAGATTACCCCATCTGTTCCATAAAGAATAAGGCCTTGCCTGTAAACACTAATCAAAAGATGAACGCTTATTTAAAAGAGCTGGCAGCTTTATGTCACATCCATAAAAGAATCACCTTTCACATGGCCAGACATACTTTTGCAACAACGATTACCCTGTCCAATGATGTACCACTAGAAACAGTCAGTAGGATGCTCGGACATACCGACATACGGACTACCCAACATTATGCGAAGATTGTAGACAGGAGAATAGAAGTGGACATGGCGATATTGAAGCAAAAACTTGAAAAGCAAGAGAAAATAATGTCCTCCGCATTAGATGGCTGAATGTTAAATATACCGTTAATTTTCAAATATTGATGCCTTGACAATAGTAAATCTACCTTACCCTCTGTTGCTGTACCTCTTGTTCTGGTGAAATATCAACGATCATAATCCCGGCAAGTCCTACTGGAATCTCCTCAAAACGAAGATTATCTCCTGTCGCACGTAGCGCACGAAGAACATAAGCTGGTGGCTGTTCAGTTAAGTAATGCTCCGGAGTAACTTCATCAGCACTCAAAAAATTATGCATTGAAAGACCGAATAAATGATCAATGGGAGAAGCGATTTTTCCTCCGCAGACTAGCTGATGCCAGGGCAACAGATCAGCTTGGAGTTTTGCTACATGCCGGACTTTGGCTGACCTCAGTGCTCTTACACGGTAAGCACTCAATAGTGAACATCCATACAATTCCAAAGGAACACCTGCTAATTTTGATGAATCCAGTTTATCGGTCGCCATATATAAACAATATAACGGAATACGCTTTAAGACAGGTCTTTCTGCCTCTAAAATTAACTTTTCGGACTGCGGAATTGATGCCCGGCCCTGATAATGCAGATGCTCGAATTCATCACTGATATTGTTAATGATCTTGGCCTGTACCCGGAATACCATCCATTTTAGCCCATCGGTAAACCACCATTCCCAGTCAGCACCGGTTACACCTTCAGCAGACTTATTGAAAGCGTGGGTAATAACCTGTTTACTACTGTGTATTTTTAAATAGAGTAGGTTGAAATCTGTCAGTGTTTCTTCCTTCAACTGAAAAGAAACCGCTTTTGATGTCTGAATCGTTTCCCAGGACTTCTGCGCTAACGCTTTGAAACTTTTACAGATCATCTTATTAAGATTTGAGATAAAGGTTTACCACTTTCATAATCTGATCAATCAGTTCGGGATGAAATTCCCGATAAATGGTATTTCCACGCACATTATTTTTTTGATTGGCCGGTCTCTGCATCTTGAACCACTCGGTATGGATCCACTTAACATTTCTTCCAATATGTACCATTGAGTTATATGAAATATCCAAAATTACCTCGTCGAGTACAATCCCAATCCCTTTAACGGTAATATTACTACTGTAAGAACAGGATTTGATATAAACAATATCCCCAGGGCTGATCTCCCTGAAATACTCATGAAGATCAGGAGCGTCGGCATCATCCCAGCCAGTACCTATGATGCTATCGGCGATAAAATCTTCGCTTACATCATCACCATCATAATTGGCTCCAATACCATAAATTGCCATATCATTCCGTTTAGATTTTAAATGTAGAAATTTAATTCCGAGAAATTCTGTTCAAGTTGGTTATAATTGGAACTGCGACAAACACCTTCTATTCCGTTAATTTCGCAGTAAAACCTAGGTTTAAATAAAGCTATCAGACTGGGCTGCAAAAGGGAAAATAGATTTTTAATGTTGTCGGCCCTTTAGAAAATCACAAAGGCCGTTTAAGCAAGATTGTCAAAAACCTTCTTATACATCCTGGTCTTAGCTTCAGCGTTTTCAATAAAGTTTAGTTCATCTCTGAGATCGGCCATTTCCTGGTATTTCACATAGGCATCCTGAAAATCCTCTAGTGCCCAGCCATAATCCTCGCCTTTGCCCTTGTTGATACTAATTGCTTTAATTGCATTTAAAATAGGGCGCAAGTGCTCTACAGTGAGCTCCAAGGGTATTAGGGTGCTCAAAAAACTAAAGATCAGTGGCTTGTAGAACCCAGGTTTGTTGCTGAGCCTAATAAACTCCAGCACTTTCTTCCAGGCCATATTCAGATCTGACACCTTGGTGTAGGCCAATGGTAGGGGCTCAAAATATCCATAATACGACCACTCTCCCAAAGTATATTCCAGTATCCTTTTTAACAGGCTATAATCTTTTTCTATTTTATTTTTTTCAGTAGGGCAATATTTTTCTGTCTGGATAGAGGCATTGTCAAAGTCAATCAATATCGCGGTAAACTCATAGGTAACCTCAAGGCCGGTAATAAAAACCATAATATTCCCTTCGTGCAAGTCCCCGTGCCCATAACTGCGGGAATGACAGAATTGGAGAATATCCAGTAATGAAGGAACGAAGGAATGTGCGAGATCATCCTGAAACAGTTCCCGGTCTTCCGGAGAGAGGTCATTCAACTCGCCGAATATCGATTTCAGCGATTTTCCTGGCACCAGTTGGCTAACCACAGCCATACACTCCAGTCCTTCCCTGTTCAGAAAAGATTCAATGGTATAGGTCTTGGCAATCTGGGGGTGACTGACCATTGTTGATATTGTCCAGCCTCTTTCGGCTCCTTTAGGTTTGATCCCATCATGATGGATCTTCACTGCGACAGGAATTTCCCTGAAATTTTCATTTCCTTTCCACACTGATCCATAGGCACCCTCGCCTATTTTATCGGAATTATTTATCGTATATTTTTGCGCATACTGTGTGCTAAAATCGTGGAACATTCCTGTATTTTCGATAGTTTGATCTGTCATTTTATGATGAAATTTGGTCCAGCGAAGATACCCAATATATTTCCCAGAAAGACAAAAGCATATACCCAAACTCGATGATATTTATCAAAATCAGTCTACCTGATAAAGCATCAGCACGTTCCTAGTCTACACCTTGCTATACACCGAATTCTTTTTGTTCAAGACTTGGTGACCAATTGTATATTTCAATGAAACTGGTTCTTCGTCACTTTTGGTGAAAATCTATAAATGATACACTATTTGATTATATCCCTAGCTGTATATTTCATCGCCAAAATACCCCAAACTGGCATTACATTTCTATTTATTGACATACTTGAATTTGATATTTTAACTTAAAATAATAATTTTACAATAAATGATTATTTATGGTAGATCCTAACGACTTTCCTGAAATTCCGGTTGATGAACCACAGCCGACTACTTCTGAACCGCCAAGACAAATACGATAGCGATATAACAGATCAGGCCCAGTATCGCTGAGAGACCTGTATTTACCAATATCCTCTTAAAGAGCGCAATACGAATATTATTTTGTTTGCGGTTATACTCAATTTTATGTTGGTAGTTATGTATTTCATTGATTTTATAGTACACAAGCTTTTCTTCAGTTGTGCAATTCTCCCTTTGTAGAATCTGATCGATAATAAGTTGTTTCGGGTCACGGCCGAGGGTCATTGAATCTCGTGGAAAGAAAAGCTTGACCAAATAGATTAAAGAGATAATACATATCAAGAGTAAATATCCCAGTAATCCAGTTTCGCCCGGATTTGTATTTTTATACTGTTTGACTGAATTTACTAAAAACCCTATTAAGGTCGATGCTGTCGGCAGTAGGATAAGCAGAAAGGTCAAAGCTTTTGCAGTGGTTTTATCCGCAATCTCAATTGTGTACTTTAAGGCCTTTTCTGCCTGATCAATAATAAAATTAGCAATATCCTTATCCATGTGCTTCATGTTTTCAGGATCAATTTTCCAACGTTCGATTTCCATAGGAGAAATATTGATATAGATTTTTTAACTTTCAAAATTTATAATTTAGGCCCACAACCCTCTAAAGAAGAGCCTAATACCTACCCTTTCGCCTAAGCTTACGGTTCTTTTTCGGGATCTTAAAAAAATTCGGAAAGAGCATGTTGAATAAATAAGCTACTGCCCCAGCCGCAGCAATCCAAAAAAGTCCTGAAAGACCTCCATCATCATTTTTCGATTTTTCTGACAAGACAGAATCTACTATAACTTCTGTTTCGTGAAAGTGAAGAAAAGACTTTCTTGCTATCGATACAATTATGTCATCAGTTAATTCCTCGATATCAAAAAGGCGTGCATAGTTAGTTAAGTCTATGATTAGACAGCGTTGCCCCAAAAGCTTATAGTCCTCGATTTTTGGAGCGGTCAGTCTATTTGACACCACGATCTCAACCAATAAGATATGAACGCCTTGTTTCAAGATAACATCGGGCCGTCTCTGATTTTCTATTTTTTGTTCTGGTATAGCCTCATCAAAATAATACACCTCATTGTTTACAGGCAGATTGATGTAGTTTGATAATAGTATTATCTCTTTTGCCGTTTTATGCAAAAGAGACTCAGGAGTAGGGTTGCAATTAAATACATATTTGCTTTTATGCTTAAAGTGCGGCGAGGTATGGTTTAGAACACATTTTAAGGGCCTCCCACACTTTATACATTCAAAACCCAAACGGTCAGCATATCCGACATTCATAATATTGGTTATTTTCCTGGATATTGAATCTCTGCCTAGAGTGAATGATGCAGCCATTTATCCGACGATGTTTTTTTTCAGTTCCTCCAAAAATTTAGACAAGCTGTGGATTGTACTTTCGAGATTAGCTCTTATTTCAGAGCTTTTAATAGAATTATGTTTTGCCGATCCATAGCTTAGCCTCCCATTGTCACTCATTATTGTACTTCGTGAATCCGGAAAATTTATAGGTGTCCTGTGCGTTAAACGATTTCTGTAGTCCCTTGCAGTCGCAGTATCGTTCAGAAATTTTATTATCATATCAGCAATAGGCTTATCCTGTATAGTACTCGCAAATCGTTGATTGAAATGTAGCTTTTCAACTTGCAATCCCAAACCAAAGTAGACATTCAAAAGCTGTCCGATGGTATCTGATACAGTAGAAAACTGATAATAAAAATATTCCAGATAATAATCAAACTGAATTCTATTAATGTAGTGGGCTTTTTTGAATTCAACTACCTCATCGGGAATCCCCCGTTGGTAATGTACAATTATATTGTTATAAGTATGAAGCAGTGCTCCATTCCTATTCAAGAGCATATTGTTCCAATATTGTAATTGGTCGTCGCGGTGGACTTCTCGTATGGTACGTTTACCTGACATTAAAGATATGATCGGTTGTTTTGACTCAAAGCCAAAATTGGAAAGTTCCGGAGAAACGGAATGCGCCCAATCAAGCTCCTCCTTAGTTGGATACCTATAATCCGTTGCCGCAATTATTATCGAATTCTTTGCCATAAGTTTAAAGTTTTTCTGCTTTGGCATTTTTCAAATCATAGAATTCCAGCAACTTTCCTGTTTTACTTATGATCTTAATTTCCTTAGTTGTTTTGTTTCGAATTTCTTCGAGATTAACAGCCTTTGCACAAGCAACTTTTAGTCTACTTTTGGTCAGGAAAAAGCGATAACCGTAAAGTTCCACTTCCTTCGATTGTAAAAAATCCACATCAAGGTCGTGATTCTCGTATTCAAATTTTTCGATCATTTCAACTGTACTTGAATAAATCTCGTACATGGTCATCGTTATTTCATTACTTGGCAATTCCAATGGCTTGCCTTCGATTATACAAACCAATTCTCGTATTATCCATTCCTCTTCCTCAGACTGAATCCCGAAATCTTTGAACCTGATATTGAAATACTTTTCAATTTTTTTCAGGTATTCAATATATAAAATATAGTTCTCCGCTGCTTTAACATTTTTCTCTACACTATTTGGAAACACATTGCTGAATGAGCCTCCTCCATTAAGATATACAGTAAAGGGTTCAGCAAGAAATAAATTCCTTGCAAACTGATAAGCCTCCATTCCATCCCTCGTGCTGGTATGAATTCGGCTGTTATGCAGAGTAAAGTTTAAGTCCATCTTCTCCGAAAAGAACAATCCACCATTGATTGTAAGGGTATAATTATGTATCTGGACGACAATGGTAAATTGTTTTGTGCCTTGATAAATCTGGGCAGACAGGTTACTCAGTTCAAAACCTGTAGAGTTGAAGCAAAGATCAAATTGTATCGTAGAAGTTGGGTTTTTCTTAAAAGAGATCTTTGCGATTTCTCCATCCCTATACATGCTAAGGCCTTCAACAGATATTTTCATATCACTTACAGCCGATTCATCAATTTCAAGCGGATCACTTAAGCCCTTTTCAAAGAACACTTTTAAATCAGCCAACGATTGTTCATTAAACTTAAGATTAACATTTCCCTCAAGAGGACGTTTGATACCGTTTAGCCTATCTAACAAGTATCCGTCATCATCACCTTTCAATGTTGGGTTGACATTATGATGCTGTAAAAATGCTCTCAGGGTATCCGGTGAAACCATGCCCTCCCGAAAATCGGGCAATATATTGTTCTCAATATCTTCATACAGCTCAGCTATAAAAGCTTCAGCTGTCATGTCTAGATAGGTAATACCTTTTTGCGAGAGAAATTCTATTTTATGCTCAGGGTAACCAGGAGCGACCAAAAACACTGGCTTTCTTGAAGAAAGCAGATAACTCGATACATGATCGCAAATTGCCCAAATATTCGGATCTTCATAACCATATCCGATGAAGAGGATAACATCTGTCGTAATCTTGTTGATGACCAATGACCACAACGGTGCTCCCTTATCCAGATTATAAAACCTGGAATAATCACCTCTAGTTACAATAAGTGTTTCAGGATAACGCAGATCGCCGTGTATCTTAATCAAGTTACCCTGTTTTTCTCCAACCTTTACAACATCCTGATTTTGGGCAACAATATTTAGCCGCTCTCCATATGCAATTTCAAAAAGCAGGTCATAGTTGGTGCTAATAATATTTTTGATATGAGGAATAGCTGAGAGTTGTTCATGCAAGTCTATTGCAGATGGGGGAGCATTGTAAATATCACTTAAAAGTTCATTCAATTCTGTCCTGTCTCCATGCTTTATCCTAACAAATTCATCTGCCAGGGCATCTAGGGGCAATGACTTATCCAATAAGAATTGGTCATCAATAGATAAGTTGTTAAAAATTTCTTCCTTTAGCTCCCATGCCAGAGGATATCCGGCATATTTTGAGAGTCCCGCGCCAGCCCAAAGTGTTACCTTTTCTTCGCGGACGTATTTGAACAACTGTTCCTTGACCATTTGTTATGAATAAAAGCGTTATGACTAATTTAAATAGAATTGACAGATTAAGAAAAAAGCTTAGAGGACAACAATACGACTCCCTTAAAAATTGACGTTGAAAATGAAGTGGGTTATTCTTTTTTTGTTGATCTCATAAAGATGCTCAGATTCATAATAACACATATTCGTTTCAGGTAAACAGTGCTTTTGCCAAGAACCTTCCACCATCTTCGTTCGGCTATCCAGCACTAGTGCCCTGTAATCTTCAGTAATATTCTTTCCTTTAAGATTATTGATCATAATGATAAATCCGTCCTCTTCAAAGTCTGTTAGATAACTGACAATTTGAGCAGGTGTATTTTTCCGATCCTGATTCCACCACCCCTTAAACTCAATTATCCTAGACGGCATGGAACCATGTGAAACCTTAAGGTCTATCTTACCTTTGCCCATCTCTTCCTCAACGCTTATTGATGCATCGCGATACCTGGCGGTTAAAAAATTTTTGAACCAGTATCTAAACTGGGATTCCTTATCATTGCCATCCTCCCTAATATTGACCAAGCAAGGTTCATTAGTGTGATTTTGTTGCAAGAGCCTCATTCCATCAAGTATATCCAGGACGAAATCCTCTCTTGAAAATGTATTGACCAAAAGCTTTTTAAGATCATGAATAAATTCCTGTTCGCCCTTAAGCCACTTACTCAAAGAGTTTAGATATCCCTTTCTAACATCCTTAGGCAACTCTCCAAGTTTTTCGACCTCAATTTTACGCTTTGCCATCAACAACTGCATCTCGGTTTCGTTAGCATTATTTAAAACACCCTTTTTATGCAGTTCTAATGCATTTATTTTTTGAATAATTTGCAGTGACGTATTGGTTAGATATTCCAACAGCCGCTGTCTTGAGATCAGTTTTGCACCTGCTACGCCAGTATAAATATTAGTTGTTAAAGGTCCTTGCAATAGCGGCATCTGCTTTTTAAAGTATGATTCAAGTGGCTTAAGATAACTGATTTCAAATGGAAAGATTTTCAGCCACTGTTTATAAGTTTTAATCAGAGATTCCAGATCGGGCAAATCCTTGCCAGATTTCTTTGGATCATCAGGCTTCTCCTCAAGATGATCTAACAAAGAACTTTTTTGATTTTCGGAAAGCAACTTAGATGATTTGATCTGATCCCTTATGGCACCTACATAATAACTTAAGCCAAAGGGAGAGCCGAAACCTAAAGGAAATTGCCCATAGCTCCTTATGGTATAGTCGAAATAATCTGTAATGTCCTTGAACCAGGTATCCTTTTTGGCTGATCGATCTATACAGTCATCACTATAGGCAATCGATCTCAATACCTTCATTGGCATATAAAGATAGTCTGCCTTATCAAACCAATTAGCAGTCAAAAGCTTTTTATGTGATTCACAGCAATTGGGAAAATCATTAAATAGCTGAATTAAATTCGCGTGAGATGTTTTATGATAATTGCAGCAATTAGGAAAGTTTTTTGGGAAAATAAATCCATCCAAAGGAACCGTTTCAAATTCCTTAATTTCAAAATCCTCATTTGAAATGTGTACAATATCGTTACTACCTGACTTCAGTGCTCTAAGCGAATCTATAAATCGTTTTGATTGTACAAAATTAAGCGTGCCAAAAACTTGATTAACCTCCATGAGCCATTGAATATCTATTTTATAAAAATAGTAAATATTTAAAGCTTAATGCTTGCTTAAATTTATTAACCAGAACTGCAGTAAGTTTGACACCTGGCAGTTTCGAACAGCTAAAAAATAGTGTAAAAGCGCTTTTACAAAACAAAATCCACTCTCTTTCTAAAGAGACTTACTGTTATTAAAGTATGAAAAAAGCATATTTATATATAAGTGTAAGTACTGAAGAACAAGCAGAAAAAGGTTATTCTCAAAGAATCCAATTTAGATTAGGATCATCTGGGCAAAAAGAACTTAACCACGCAGGGCCCAAGCTGATTTTCAGGTCCCTGAAAGGTTTCGGCCTTGACTGTGAGCCTTACTAACTTATCAAAATACGATTCAAAAACCTCTTTTGTATGTGCAGAATCTGGGAGAGTGAACACCTCATTGTTCTCCAGATTGATAATGGTAATCAGGATTTTTCTTGTATAATCATCAAGATCAGAAACTATTTTTTTAATCTTTTCCGGCGGAGTCTCGATGACGTCACCATGAACATTTCTGCTCCGTATTTCATAGGCACGAAAAATTAAGTCCTTAAAAATTTTTCGTTCTTTAGTGGTACCTCCTAACAGACTTGAAGCTCTTTCCCTGATCTTTTTAGCTATAGCATGATCATCCGAGGTAAAAAGACACTCATAGAGTGACATAAAAAATGTGATCTTGGTAATAGCACTTCCATGTTTGCGCACCATATCCAAAAAAAATAATGCCCGGTATAATCTAGGGTGATCGTATATCACTGTATTTGTCGGACTGGCAATTATTCCACCTTCGGCACTTAAAAGTTGATCGATAGCAGTTTGATGTTTAGCATCAGAAAGCACCTGGAATTTTTTTATTGTAAAAAATATTGTCTTATGACGTTCAATTTCTCCAGCATCGAAATTGAAGTAAGAAAATTCATCTGTTGCTGTACTGATGAGTACATCCTTATAGGTGATTGAAACAACCTTATCGGTCAACAGCTCGAGAAAGAACTGATTACAAAAACAGCAATTGTCTTTGATAAACCAAAGGCCGTCAATAAAACCATAAAAAAAATCGCCCAGCTTTTTGTGAATGGTTTTTATTACCGTTAGTTTTTGTGCAGATTTTAATTCGACAAGGTCTGAGGCTTCGCCCTCGAAATAGAAAATATGATGGCGGGTAATCAGATCCCAGTTCACGAGTCCTATCTGTTCCTTAAACTTTTTACTGACCTGAATTTGTGAAGTCAGGAGTGCACCATCGATAATTTTCAGGTCTTTGGTCAGTGCAATTTCCTCCAAGTCCATGGTAAAGTGTCTGATCGGAGCGATCATTCTGATTTTCATCCAATAAAGATATTGTTAAAAATTACTTTCTGTAATATTCCAGCACCCGTTTTATAAAAATTTCCATCCGGTTTTTTAGGTCCTCGATCTGAACGAATGCTGCTTCAATGCCCTCCTTAGGATCCTTTACCTTCAATCTACTATACCGTTTCAGATCACCAGTAGTAATATTCTCTTCATTTTTTTTGAATTCTTCGGGTGTCTGCCAGCGTTTAATTTCCGGATCATAGATCCATAGCCCCTTACTCACCGCCTCATCATAAACAGGACGGTAATCTGCATTTGGAGCACTCTGGTAATTTCCCATGCGGCGGCGCTGCTCAGCAATAAACCCACCGTTACCCTGCAAATCTTTAGGTTTCATTTTGCTAATATTTTTAGCAAACTTAAATCCTTTATCCCACTTTTCAAAATCTTTTTCTACACCTTGTGCGCATAAGCGCCGCCCGTCTGCTGCGCAGCAGCAGCGGGCGGCCCGCGGTTTTCGTATGCTAAAAAAACGGCCAACCCAAAGCTGACCGTTATCAAAAGTTAAATTCCACTAATTCAATGCATCAGCCCCCATCTTTGCAAATGCCCTGCAAAGGTCAAAAGCCGTTTGATTGTGCTTTAAACCTGTACCGTACATAATAGATTTAAATTTGCTTTCATCATCTTTATAGTTCCTCAAGTTCTGGTGGTATCCCGTAACGGCATTATAAGCTCCGAACAAAGTACCTTTTGTGGTTTCCAGCTGTTGGGTCGGGCTTGCCAACGCATACTCCAAAACCTGCTCCACCGTATTTTGATAAAGGGTAGAAAGTCCGTCCTCCTCGCCTTTCCGTACTGCCTCCAAAGTTTCGCGGTTCGGCGCAACAGCTACCTGTATCAACAGCTTTAGGTATTTATCGGTAATTTTTACCCTGCTCCAACGGTTAAAGACCTCCTCCATCTCATTTGCCAATAGATTGGAAACCCCCAAAAGCTTGTGCGCTTCCCTCAACCTGTCCACCGCTCCCGCGGTATGCTTGATGCGCACACAGTTTGTCATATTCTTCATCGCAGCGTTTAAGGTATTTCGGCAACAAATACGGATCGGTGTAAAGGCAGCGGTTATACTTCCGCTCCCATCATGGGTAGTGGAAAGAAAGAGGTATTTTT
>CAMLDJ010000147.1 GCA_946478755.1 uncultured Pedobacter sp.
TATCTCCCGGGATTTCTAGGCCTGGAAAGCAAGCCGTCCGCCAATGTTGGCGAAGTAAAAGTTCAGGGGATTGACGGTAATTTTTCGCTCAGACAAACCGTGTTTGGAGTGGACCTCACTTTACGTGGCAATATGACCTATAGCAAGAATCAGATCATTGAAAGAGATGAAGAAAATACGATCTATGGATATAGATTGCAGGAAGGGCATCGCGTAAACCAAGCCAGAGGCCTGGTGGCTTTAGGGCTGTTTACAGATTATGATGATATCAGAAATAGCCCAGAGCAAACATTTGGCGAAGTAATGCCCGGCGATATCAAGTACAAAGATGTAAACGGTGATGGTAAAGTTGACGACACGGATATTGTTGCGATCGGAGCAACAACCAGGCCGAATCTGACCTATGGATTTGGGCTCTCCGCCCGTTGGAAAGGTATAGACATCAATGCGCATTTTCAAGGGATAGGAAAGTCCAGCTACTTTATCGACGGTAGCTCAGTGTATATGTTCCAGGGTGGAGACGGCTGGGGAAATGTATTAAATGAACTGGCAAACAGTAACCGTTGGATTCTGGGACAAAATGAAGACCCGAACGCCGAATATCCACGGTTAACTTATGGCGCAAATTCAAATAATTACCGGAAATCCACCTTCTGGCTCAAAGACGGGTCGTACATGCGTTTGAAAACCCTTGATATCGGTTATCAGTTCCCTAAGTCCTTGGTTAATAGGGTCCGGCTGACTAATGCACGTATATTCTTTGTCGGCACTAACCTGTATACCTTTTCAAAATTCAAGCTTTGGGATCCGGAATTAGGAAACCCAAATGGAAAAGTTTACCCGCTTAGCAAAACGTTTTCAGTGGGATTATCAGTCGGTCTATAAGAACAAGAAGAAGAACAAGAAGAAGATGAAAAAATTACCTATAATTTTAACCCTTGCGGCGGCTGTTTTGATATTCGGTGGCTGCAAAAAATATCTGGACTCAGATTATCTGTTTGATGAACGAATGACCACCGAGGATGTATTTACCAATTCTGATTATGCAAACAGATGGCTGGCGCGGGCTTATTTCTTTCTGGGAAGTGATTTTATGCAGGATGTAAGCAGTAAGAAAGCGGTGCCCTTCAATTTTGCAGATGATATGTTTTACGGTGATGAAAGTGATGGATATCGAAGATGGAAATACGGTCAATACGATGAAAGTGGCTTAAAAAACGAAAGCTTAGACATTTGGAATACGGGCTATAAAGGAATCCGGCAGGCTTCTATTTTCCTCCAGAATATCGATATCAACAAGCAGTTTACGGCAAAGGAAATTGCAGAACTTAAGGGACAAGCCCGGTTTTTAAGAGCTTATTTTTATTGGATCCTGTTACGTACCTATGGTCCTGTGCCTATTGTGCCTGATGAAGGCATCGATTATACAAAAGAGTATGACGAAATCGCCCAGCCAAGAAATAGCTACGAAGAATGCGCAACGTATCTTTCTAACGAACTCGTAGAGGCTGCAAAAGCACTTCCGCTTTCGCAAGGGATACAGCAAATTGCCCGGCCTACCCGTGGTGCTGCTTTGGCCCTTCGTGCCAAAATACTATTGTATGCGGCAAGTCCCCTAGCCAATGGAAAAGCTCCTGCTGAAGTAGCTGCTGTCATGGTGAATAAAGATGGAAAAGCTTTACTTTCGGCTACATATGATGAATCCAAATGGGCCAGGGCCGCTGCCGCCGCAAAGGATGTCATGGACCTGGGACAATACCATTTGTATGTTGCTTACCGGAAAGAAACGGGAGATATTGCCTATCCGGCAACGGTTACGCCTCCGGCCGACAATAACTTCTCTAACAACAACTGGCCGCTCGGCTGGAAAGACATTGATCCTTTTGAGTCTTACCGGTCTGTCTTTAACGGGGCAGTTCCTGCTTATCAAAATCCGGAACTGATCTTCACCCGTGGTCAGAATCAGGGCGGCGAAGGAATAAACGTGCTGGTCTTACATCAATTGCCGCGCCTTGAGGGTAAAGGATACAATTCACATGGCATGACCCAAAAGCAGATTGATGCATATTACATGAATGATGGCAGCGATATACCGGGCATGAATGATATGTATGCAGGAAGACCCGGTTACCAGGGCCGCTTCAACACGCAGCCACGCACAACAGGTTTTGTAAAGCAACCGGAATTGGCGAACTACCCTGAATTAGGACCCCTGGGCGTTGATGTCAATAAACAGTACGCAAAGCGTGAGCCCCGCTTTTATGCTTCCGTTTCCTATAATGGCTCCACATGGAATTTTCTGAATGCAGATGTCACCAAAGATGAAAAGACTAATGTGCAGATCTTTTACTACCGTGGTGATCCTAATGGGTATAAAAATACCACCTACTGGACGCGTACAGGGATTGGTATCAAAAAATATATACACCCGGATGATATCAGTAATGTGGCGGTTACCGCATACGACCGAAGCCGGATGAAGGAAAAAGTTGATCCTGCCATCCGCTATGCAGAAGTGTTGCTGATCTATGCAGAAGCCTTGAATGAATTGAATGGATCTTACAGCATCCCTTCATGGGATGGCAGCACCACACATGCCATATCACGGAATGTTGCAGAAATGAAAAAAGGGATCCAGCCGGTTCGGATCCGTGCTGGCTTAGCTGATTATGCAGGCGATGTATATTCCGATCAGCAGAAATTCCGAATAAAATTAAAGAGAGAGCGTCAGATCGAGCTATTTGCCGAAGGACACCGTTATTTCGACTTGCGCCGATGGACAGATGCCCCGGCCGAAGAGTCTGCCCCGGTTTATGGATATAATTCCTATGCCACTAAACTTCAGGCAGACCTTTTCCATATGCCGGTTGAGACTCCATCCCTGCCTTCCATTTTTACGCTTAAAATGTGGTTTTGGCCGATTCATTTCGATGAGCTCAGACGCAATAAATTCCTGGTACAAAACCCAGGCTGGACAAATCCTGAATAACTTATTTTAAATAGCTACAATGAAGAAGTATATATATATCTTATTTTTAGTGATCACAACGGCGATAAGCTTTGTCTCATGTAAAAATGAATGGGAAGAAGAGCAATTCAACCAAATGGCCTCATTTAAAGCCATACCAGGTGCTCAGGGGGTAACATGGAGTTACTTACGTTATAATGCAGCAGGCGTAGTACGATACAACCTTCCGATTGTGATGAGTGGCTCGACGCCAAATAATAAACCGCGTACCATACATATCGGTTTGGATCCTGACACACTGGCAAGATTAAATCAGGAGCAATATGGTCATCGTCAGGAGCTATATTTCAAGCAACTGGATCCCAAATATTATAATTTGCCCAAAACCATCACTGTACCGGAAGGGGTAAGCACCATTTCATTACCGATCGACTTTACCATGGGCGACCTGGATCAATCCGATAAATGGGTGTTACCGCTGCAAATTTTAGATGACCCTTCTTACGATTATAAAGCCAATCCAAACAAGAGCTTCCGGAGAGCGATGTTGCGTGTTACCCCTTTTAATAACTATTCTGGTGAATATGGCGGTACCTTGTACAAGATATTTCTTGACGGAGAGACTGAGCCGCTCACTTTAAATACCCACCGGACTTTTGTAGTGGATGACAAAACCATTTTTCTTTATGCCGGAACCAGGGATATAGACTATCTCGACCGCAAAAATTATAAGGTGTTTATTAAGTTTACGGAGGATAAAATCGATATTCAAAAGAAAAAACTGGAAATCTCGAGTGACAATACGGCAAACAACAAGTTCAAGCTGGGTGCATCACAATCCTACTATACCATGGATGAGGAATGGGATGCAAAGCTTCCCTATATGAAGCACATCTATATCACACTCTTTTTGTCATACGAGTTTGAGGATTATACAACAGTTCCCGGACAAAGGCTGAAATATAAGGTAGAAGGTACATTATCTATGCAACGCGACCTGAATACATTGATCCCTGATGAGGATCAGCAAATTCAATGGTAAAACGAAAGATCCGTTTATAAAAATGTGGGGTTGTCCATAATTGACAACCCCTTTTTATTAACCGCAGCTGTATTTCGGCAATTCGCTCCAGTTCAGCTTTCCATTGACCGTTATTTAGCATATTCCATAAAATTCCAATGTGGATTTACTATCATCAAGTTAAGCAATTTATCCACATTTTCCTATCTCCAACGCGATCAATTTGCTCAATTATAAAAACCGAAGTTTTTCTTCTTCAATATCTAACTGCTGCAAGTGCTCCCTGATAACATCTTCATCAAAATGTCTGTCTCCCTTGTTTTGAGTAAGTAACCATTGCCTTTGCACCTCCAAAGTACTGGCATAAATTGCTTTGGTTTCAGCAGAAATTGATATTTCCAGATCCTCATCGTTTTTACCTTTCCATTTGTGGGTCAATTCTTGGAGCAAACTACTTTCTTTTAGTTGTTGGCTATAATTATTTGTAACGTGTTGTAGCGCTTCTCTCGCCAGTTCTCTTTTAATCATGGTATCTGCTTCTTCCTTTGGAACATAATCATCAAAGTCAGGCAAGCGGACTTTCTTTATCAATAACGGAAGCGTCAGTCCCTGTAATAATAAGGTGGTTAATATGACGATGAACGTGATAAACAAAATAAGATTTCGCTGGGGAAATGGTTCACCATTGGACAGATAAATAGGGATAGACAATGCCGCCGCCAGGGATACCACCCCACGCATTCCCGCCCAGCCTAATACCAACGGCACTTTGTAACCGGGGTTTCTCGTATCCGCTACAGTTATAAAGTTTCTCATGATCAAAGTTATAATCACTGCCCCATAGGCCGACAACATTCTCACAACAATGAGCACTGCGGTAACCAATAAGCCATAACCTATTGCAGTCGAAATGCGCACATCTCCAAGCCCCGAAGTAATGTCGGGCAAAACAAGCCCGATCATTAAAAAGACCAGGCCGTTGAGTGCAAATACGAGGCTTTCCCAAACATTTACACCGCGTAAACGCGAGGCACTGCCCAAAAAGTGATGCCTTTTATAAGAGAGCAGCAAGCCTCCGCCAACTACTGCCAACACTCCGGAACTATGTGCCTCCTCAGCGGCGATGTACATGATATAGGGGGTTACGATAGATAACACAGTATCCATGTTTACATCAGTAGGCAAGTGTTTATGGAGCTTCATAAAGATCCATCCTATAAGCAATCCGATACCAAGACCTCCAATTACCATCCAGACCAGACTTAAAGCTGCAGTATACCAGATAAACTGGCCTGTAGCTACAGCAATCATTGCAAACCGAAAAATAATCAGAGATGATGCATCATTCAATAAACTTTCCCCTTCCAATATGGATGACATCCGCTTTGGAACTTTAACAAACTTTAAGATGGCTCCTGCACTTACGGCATCAGGTGGCGATACGATACCGCCTAGTAAAAATCCGAGTGCCAAAGAAAAGCCGGGTATAAGCGTATTCGCAACTAAGGCTACCGATAAAGCGGTGAGAAATACGACGATAAAGGCAAAACTGCTGATAATACGACGCCAACGCCACAGTTCCTTCCATGAAATTGCCCAGGCTGCTTCATAAAGTAATGGCGGTAAAAATATAATGAAAATCAATTCCGGTTTAAGATGCAGCACAGGAATACCAGGTATCAAGCTGATCAGCAACCCGGAAATTACAAGCAATACCGGATAGGTAACCTTTATTTTCTTTGCCAGCATTATTAATAATACATTGGCAATAATAAGCATCAGGTAGAAGGGAAAATATGCGATCATAAAGGTAATTTATTGGCTGAATTGTCGGAGCTTCATAAAGCTATTAAAACATAAGCTATATTTTAAATTTCTTCTTTAGAAAGTGCAAGTTAACCTGGGGGCACGTTTTTCTTAATCGGAAAAAATCGGCAAACGAACGAAACATCTCTATATATTTTTTCGTCTTAACCAGCTTAAAATTCACACCGCGTATTCCGGGACAGGTACTTTTTGGGCCCCATCTGAGAAAAGTGTATAGCCTATTGCGTTAAAAGCGTATAATTAGCCGCATAAAAAGTGTATAACCAAGGCGTCAAAAGTGTAAAGTGAATTACAATTTGCGTTACCGCCTCTTATAGGCGGGCAGGGGATAGGTGGAGATTGTAAAAAATGCCAAAATCAAAGCTTAGTTGTTTTAACTTGCTCATTGTTTGTTTGTTATAAGTTGTTTTCGTCTTGGAAGATCTTAAAAATCAGCGGGTTGTTGTTGATTATAAGGCGTGCAAAAGCCCTGTAAACATTGCAAATAAGCGTTGGTCAAACGGAGCTCAGACGCAGGTAAAAAGAAGATTTACGTCTATCTTTAATCTAGTAAGTTACTCTAAAAAGATTTAATATGAAAGTGGTCATTTATGGAACCGGGAAGATGGCGGAATTGGTATGCTACTCCTTCAACAACGATAGTCCATACGAAGTTGTGGCATTTTGTGTAGACAATGCATATGTTCCCCCAATAGGGACCACGTTGTTGGGATTACCTATACTCAGCTTTGAGCAGGTCCAGATCGAGTTTCCTAAAGACTATTACAAGATCCATATCGCGATCGGCAGAAATAATGCCAGAGAAAGTGCCTATTATAAGGTCTTGAAGGCCGGCTATTCCTTTGCAAATTACATATCGACAAAGGCCATGGTATGGCCAGATCTGGTTGTCGGAAATAATGTCTTTATCGACCAGGCTTGTAACATTCATCCTTTCGTAAGCATAGGCAATAACTGTATGTTGATCGGGGCGCGTATCGGGCACCATGGCACAATTAAAAATAATGTTCTGCTATCAGGCAATATACTGGCCGGAAATGTAACAGTTGGTCATAATTCCTTCCTGGGCATCAACTCTTCCGTAAAAGAAGATATTTATATTGGAAATAACAACATCATCGGCGCTGGCGTGTTCATTAGCAAAAATACTGACGACGATACCCTGATCACCAATCCCGTCCCTAATCAGCGGGTGAGAGATTCGAAAAGAATTCTTATGTTCAATAAATCAACTGCCGAAAAAGAGCCGGAACCTATTTCAAACAAGAAGGCACTTAATTTAACCGCTCAAGAGCATGAACGTCCGGCGAAACAAGCTTAACTACTAAGCGCATGCAACAACTGTTTCCCCCTGTCTCATGAAAATCGTGCAACAGTATAAAACTGTATAAAAATCTGAATTTAATACCTTGAATCCAGACAAGCCCCTGCAATCCCATGATTGTGGGGGTTTTTGCTTTGTATTTGGATACGATAACAATAAGGTTCTGGCCTTATGTGAGTATACTGCAAAGTATAACTACGATCTTTCTACCACAGTACCCTTTACCGCCTATAAAAATTGTGATCCTGTTTCTCTTACCCCTGAACATACTTCGGTATCGTCCGACGGGAGGGGAACACTACGCCCATCATGGGAGTTAATCTATAACCACTATGCAAAAATAAAGGAGCATGGTCGCAAAAATTTTATTTAACCTTCAGCCCGGAACATCCGGGCTGAAGGCGTTTATCCGGGCCGCTGATGATTGATCATTGTACCTGGTTTTTGCTCTTTGTTCCTTGCCAGAAAGAAGCTCGATCCAGTACATCCAAGCGAGATAATCTTCCGGCTATATAGATGCTATTCCCAAATGGTAACCAGTCGGGGGCACGAGTTCAAAAAATAAAAACAATTTGCGTAACCAAATGGTTTCTTATATATTAGTACTATATAACTTTAAATATGGAATTGCGAAGAGATGTTTTTCAGGCGATAGCTGATCCCACGCGCAGGGACATCATTCAGCTGCTCAGTCGGCAGTCCTTAAATTTAAATGCCGTGGCGGGACACTTCCAGATCAGCCGTCCCGCTATTTCCAAACACATTAAGATATTAACGGAATGCGGAATCGTGACCATACGGCAGGAGGGCAGAGACCGCTATTGCCGGGCCGATCCTAAAAAACTGGAAGAGGTAGACAAATGGCTGGACCATTACAGGAAGTTCTGGAACCGTAAGTTAGATGCGCTGGGCGATTACCTGGAAAATCAGAAAGAAGATGACCTATAAAGTCAGAAAGAAAATGACACGTAAAGCAAAGAAGAGATCATACATCAATGTTTAACCAATTTTAAAAAAAATGATATGGAAACAAAACCACTGATTGTAGAACGCACTTATAATGCGGCGATTGAAAAAGTGTGGAAGGCCATCACGGACAAAGATCAGATGAAAGAATGGTATTTTGAGCTTCAGGAATTCCGGCCTGAAAAAGGATTTAAATTCAGCTTTAGCGGCGGGGACGACAAAGTACAGTATTTACATGTATGCGAAGTGCTCGAAGCAGATCCACCAAACAAGCTCAGTTATAGCTGGACCTACCCCGAGCATAACAATGGGTATTCTGTGGTCACTTTTGAGTTATTTGAAGAGGGGGCGCAGAAAACAAGGCTTAAACTGAGCCATGAAGGCACTGAAAGCTTTCCTAAAGACGATCCGAATTTTGCGCTTGCAAGCTTTACCGCAGGCTGGAATGCGATTATCGGGGAATCTCTTAAAAAATATGTGGAAAGGGAGGCCAGCTAAAACAAAAACCTATCCTGATCACCTACTGTCATTTTTCAAACCCCTGAAAACTTAATGTGGAGTGCGCTGTTTTACCTATTAAGTTAAGCTGTTTAAATGATATTAAAACCTGACATTATGGAAAACAATAATCAAGAGCAATTGAGGGAAGAAGAAGTCCCGAATATTGAACAGTTCCAGGTGGGACGCAGTCCTTCGCCTGAAGAAGAAGCCGGGCAAAATACAGGAGGAGGCGGTTCCGGGATGCGAAACGCTGTCAATCCGGATGCGGAATATACTGACCAGGAGATACAGTTTGCCGATGGTCAGGGATCGCAGCTGAACCAGCAGACAAGAGGCCCCGAGGAGGACGACGATGATGACGATGATGATATCATAATAGACGATCCCGATGATGATGAAATTAATGTTGACGATCCGGATGAAGATTTAATTTAGCCAGCCCGACAGACCCGGTTCCATGCCGGGTCTGTTTTGTTAGAAGACGTTCTCAAATCATATGTTTAAAAGATTCCACAAGGGCGATTTCACGATAAGAACGATCACAATGATCTGTGTATTTCTCCTGTGGTCCTGTGCAGTAAAACGTCCGGTGGCAACCATTTCTAAACCACCTATTCAAAAGGCAGCGGAGAAACCGGCGCAGAAAAAGTTACAGGAGGAAGATCTTCAAAAGGAATTTAAAAAGGTCCTTCGAAGAATGTCCGGGGCTTTACCTTATCCCGAAGAGCTATACACGTTCTACGAAGGAAAAAACTTCCAGCCTGTATTAATGCCCAGGTTCCTTCCCGACAACCAGTTACAGGTTCTCTTACAATATTTAAACAAATCTGAGCTTCACGGAATCGATACCTCCTTATTTTCGCCTAATGCCATAAAAATAGCAATGGATCAACTGAGCGAAAGAAAATCCGGCACCCTCGAAAACTTCCATGACCTTGCCGCCTTAGAGCTGGCTGTTGCCGGGTCTTTGATCAGGTACACTGAAGCCCTTCAGTTTGGTATTACCAATCCGGCTAAGATCTATAAAAGTTATACTACACCCACATTGCTGGCCGACAGCAGCAGTGTGGCCCGCATTTTTGAGATCCGGGATCTGAAGGGCTACCTGGCCAGTATTCAGCCCGCGAATAAAACTTACCTGGCAATGCAAAAATTGCTGGCCACCTATCCCTCACTTTATGAAGATCCCCAATCTGATACACTAAAGGCACTTATTGTAAACCTGGAACGGCTAAGGTGGAAGAACAGGCCTGCAGAACAGCCCTTCGTTTCCGTGAACATCGCAAATTTTAGTCTCGACATTATGGACAAGGAAAAATCGCTGCTACACATGAAAGTCTGTGTAGGGGAGCCAGGCGAACGGGAAACCCCGCAGCTGGGGAGCATGATCCATAGCGTGCAGGTCAACCCCGTCTGGAATATTCCGCAAAGTATCGCCCGGAATGAGATCGCCAAACGGGCGGCGGAAGACCGGTATTACCTGGCCAACAGCAACATCACTGTTCACCGGAAAGGCAAGCTGATCAGCAATCCGGAGGAGGTCGACTGGCTGTCGGCCGATGTTTCGGAGTACACATTTCAGCAGCAACCCGGAGACGAGAATGCCCTGGGCAAGATCAAATTTCTTTTTAAAAACCAAAGTGCTGTTTATCTGCACGATACGCCCGTTCAAAGCGCCTTTAAGGAAAAGATGCGTGCCGTAAGTCATGGCTGCGTGCGGGTAGAGAAACCCCTCGAGCTGGCTTACGCGCTTTTTGGAAAAGGAAAGCAGTATGAGCTGATCAAAAGGGCCATGCAGCGCGGTTATCCACGTGCAAAATATATTGGGTTGCCGGTGCATATCCCAATCCGCCTATATTATTATACCGCCTGGGCCGATGTCAGCAACAAGAAGATTCGGTTCTGTGAGGATGTGTACGGCCTTGACGAGCTGCTTTACAGCGCCATCCAAAAATCAATTCATGTCCTTTCGAAGCGGTTTGCTCTATAAAATGTAAACTGTCTTGATGTTTACAAACTCATGAATTCCAAAAAAGCTGAGCTCGCGACCATAGCCCGATTGTTTGATGCCGCCAAAGGGTAAGCGGGGATCAGACATGACGAGCGAGTTCACAAAACATGACCCTGCCTGCAGCCTTGTCCTGGCGATCTCTTCTCCAACAGAACCATTCCTGGTAAATACGGCAGCGCCTAATCCAAACGAGGTATCATTGGCCAGTTCTATGGCATGATCCATATTTCTGGCCGATAACATGGCTGCAACCGGACCAAACAACTCTTCACTATAGGCCGGCATTCCCTTTTTTACTCCCGTAAGCACAGTCGGCTCATAATAAGCATGTTTGCCTTTAAAGGAAGGAACAGCACCTCCAAGGATGCATTTTGCCCCTTTGCTGATGTTGTTCAATACCTGCTCATGCAGCTCATCACGAAGATCCGCACGGGCCATCGGGCCCAGGTCAGTCGCCGGGTCAAATGGGTCGCCCAGCTTTCTTTGCTTCATTTTTTCGACAAACAGCGCCGTAAATTCCTTCTCTATACTTTTAACCAGGATGAACCTTTTGGCGGCAATGCAGCTTTGCCCGTTATTGATCAGGCGGCTGCGCACACAAATATCTGCGGCCTGTTCCAGGTCGGCATCGGGCAAGACCAGGTAGGGATCACTGCCGCCCAACTCCAGGACGGTCTTTTTTAGAAGGGCGCCCGCCTGCGCTGCAACCTTCATTCCGGCTCCGGTACTGCCGGTTAAAGTCACCGCGCTGACCATTGGGTGCTCAATTACTGTGTTTACGGCCTTACTGCCAATCATCAGGGTCTGAAAGACATGATCAGGATACCCTGCATCCCTGACCAGCTTTTCAATAGCCATTCCGCAACCCGGAACATTCGAGGCATGCTTCAGCAAGCCGCAATTACCGGCCATCAAAGCAGGAGCAAGGAACCGGAAAGCCTGCCAGAACGGAAAGTTCCAGGGCATGATCGCCAGCACTACGCCCATGGGCTGGAAGCTCACATAGCTTTTCGAAGCCGATGTAGCAATCAGCTGGTCTTCCAGGAAGCCCGCAGCCTGATCAGCATAGTATGTACAGGCCGCTGCACATTTCTCTATTTCCGCAAGCCCATCCCTCAGGGGTTTTCCCATCTCCAGGGCCATAAGCGCAGCCAGGTTTTCCCGCTCTTTGAGCAGTCCGTCAGCCAGGTTGTTCATCAGGGCGGACCGGCTGGCAAAATCACTTTCCCGCCATTTTAGCCAGGCCCCCTGCGTTTGTCTGATCTTACGGGCAACTACTTCATCCGAATCTTCTTTGTAAGATTTGATGCGCTTCCCGTTAGCCGGATTGATGGATTGTATACTCATATGAATTACCGCTCAAGCACTACTTTTAATTTATCCAGGCCGCCCTGCAGATCCTTACCGAGCATTCCCTCCATATCTACAAACAGCAGCATCAGGTTCATCGGGTAAGCCATTTTGCCGTTAAAGCCCCATTTTACATTGGTCCGATCTGCACCAGCAGCTTCGGTAGCCATATACGCGTTGTCCTCGGCCTCAAAGGGTTCTTTAAACCGCAGTTTCATATCTACCCTGTCGCCCTCCTCGATGTTCACGATCTCCTGTTCACCTTTACCCACATTCTTCTGGGTGCTTTCCCAGGCGTAAGTGAAACCAACCGTACCATCGGTACCGCGATAGCTCTTTTTCATCGCCGGATCCAGGTTGTTCCATACGCTGAACTGATCCTGGTTTTTAATGTGTTTAATAAAATCAAATACCACCGGTTCCGGCTTGTTAATGGTAATCTGCCGCTCCACAGCATATTCCTTTTTAACAAATAGTGCCACAACTAATGCCAGGATTACAACCCCAACAATCGCTATTAATAAGCCCTTCAAAATTTTCATACTGTTATAGTTTGGTTTTTATGGTTCTACAATTTTATGGCGCTTAGCTGCTCCAAAGCGTACATCTTTCCTGACCTAAAGCTTATATAAATATGCGACATTTTCTGTTGAAATTCTAATGTCTTCGCCTGCAGCTAAAATAACACGGCAAGGATATTGCCAAATACTGAACATAATCAAACCCCTAAAAGAAATTAAAAAGATGAGAACTTTAATCTTATGCGCCCTCTTGTTACTTGGATCTTACAGCAGCCGTGCCCAGGACGCTGGCCTGCAAAATCCTGTTGATACCAAGCCGGTTGCCGTACAATTAGACAGAACACCGGCGGCATTGGGCATCAGCCAGAAAACCATAGACAGGATAAAGGCGACAACAAATCCACCTACTAACATTGCCCTTTTTGCGGTCGACCGCCGCAAGGATGGAGATCGGGCAAATTCCGATGTGATCATGGTGATCTCCGTTGATGCACAAAGCGGAAAAATAAAAAT
>CAMLDJ010000148.1 GCA_946478755.1 uncultured Pedobacter sp.
TTAAAAAGTTATATAATCCATTGCTGGCTTCATTTCCATTTGCATTCACTGTTTGTGAACGATTAACCGAGAATTCGCCGCCTGTTACTTTCCTGAAAATCTGATTGCCCGGTGCCAGTGCAGCTACTTTCAATCTCGTGATATTCCTAAATAAATAACTGGTCAGGATGGCTGAGTCGCCGGGGTAAGAAATATTTCTCGGAATAAAAAAGTAACCAATTGTAGTGTCGGGATGTGTTGCATCTACTTTTGGAACTATAAGGCCGTTTTCGTTCGCCCTTTCCATAAGCAATCGGCCCAATGCCGTATTTATAGCCTGATTCGTTGGTATCAATATTGTAGAAAATGTATTTTCATCATCTAGTTTAACTGAATCCATATAAACTGAACCAATTGTATAAACGATTGGCAGTTGATAGATGGGGTTACCGACTGGATCATACCCGTTTATCACGTTTTTCACCGGGTCAACAGAGCGGGTGTAGGTTGAATCGATGTAAGTATTAAATATGGAGAAATCCGGGTTTGAGGCAATAATTTCTCTCAGATTCTTTAGTGGGCGGATGACATCATCTATTACATAGGCCAAACCGTTTAAAGCTTTGAAGCTATCATTTGAAACAGCTATACCATTGGCAGTTGGATTTGTACCTGAGCTTAAGAAATTCACTACCTTACCTGTAATGCTTTTATACCGGCCATTTTTCATATCGGTCTGCCGAATAGCTCTGGGCAGGATATGCATGCCGATGATCATTTTTAATTCTGTAGTATTTCTACTCGTATCAACTGTAGTGAACCCTCCATTTTTAATGGCCAGCACGGTAAACAGATCTGTCCTTCGGAGAACAGAGTCATAACCCGTTTTCCTAATCAATCCCATAAATTCAGAGAACTCTGGTTTATCTGCTAAAAGATTCAAAAGACTTCCCTCCTTTAAAAAGCCTGGTTTCTCCTCATATAAGTCCCATTTATTGTCTTTGCAGGAAATCAGGCTCAATATGAGCACCAGTCCGGAAAGGGCAAACAGTATATTTTTTTTATTTTTTCTCATTGTCGTAAATTTTCATTTATAAAACAGGCACCAATTCTAAACTATACCAGGTAGTAACATTGTTGGCTATTCCATCTACCCTGAATACATGTGTTGAATTTCTAGGTAGGTTCACTGCTCCTATCTTCCTTCTGTACGCTGCATCGGGATCCCCGGCAACCGTATTGCCAAAAGCATCTTTGGGATCGGCCATGCTGATGATGTCACCCAACTGCTGGCCATCAAGCTGGAAAGTAGCATTAGTCGGGGGATTCGACCCGCGTCTCTGGCCGCTATAATTCACGTAAACCTCATAATTCCCTTTAATAACTAATTTCGTAGTTAACTCATACCAGTACCCCGAGATTCCCCCAGAAAGCAAAACCCCATTATCTTTAAAATATGGTATGACCGGGTTTGCACCCACAAAACCTGTAGAAAATCCCCATTTTAACCAGGGAATAACTTGTTGGCCTATGGGATCATTACCTAATTTTGGAAACTGTGTAGCAAAAGTAGATACGGTTCCATCCTTCATTTTAATTCCTCTTTCAAACAGGTCTCCCGAAAAAAGTACCTTCACCGG
Source organism: uncultured Pedobacter sp. (assembly GCA_946478755.1). The sequence continues at coordinate 1,620 of CAMLDJ010000148.1, forward strand.
CACCGGCTTAAGGATCAATGGCTCCAGAACGGAAGTGACAGCGTTCACAATACCATTTTTAGTAATTGTATTGCTCCTGACAAGGTCTATACCTACTTTAACCTCTGTCCTGATCGTATCAGTTCCTGAAAGTGTCTCTTTGATATGCTTATTTACCGATAATCCGCCCGTGACATTAAACACAAGAAAATCATTGGGACTTGCAGACTCCAGATAGGTATCACTGAAATCCGAAATAAAATACTTACGGTTTAATACATGGAAACGTACAAATACATTAAGGGAGTCAGAAGGATCGAGATAATCTTTGTTCCCGGTATAATTCTGGGAATATCTGTCTGCCAGTTCTTCAAACGATTTAATGCCAGCCTGCCTGAGCACATCATTTGTCTCTAAAAAAACGGTTCGCAATTTTACCGCGGGCTGCCCGTATACAATATTGTCCGAATCGTATTCGAGGGGCTTAAGAAGTAGATCTGCATTCCCTGTTTTTTCAAAAGCTTCGAACATAATAGAATAGTCTGGCTGCAACTTCAGCCATTCGTACATTGTCGAGGACGACGGTTCAAGTACTTCATTTATCACGTGAACTGCTCCATTCGAAGTGAGTATATCAAGCCGGTCAATGGTTGTACTCCCATTCAGGATAACATCTCTTAGTCCTTCTGAAATATCGAATTTAATATAGCCGCCGTTAGTTGTCGGAGTGGGTAAAGTCCCCTGCACAAAAAAGGACGAGATATACTTCTCATTATAGATATGATATTTTAGCAAATTCTTAAGCGTATCTGGATTTACCCGCGAAATACTGGAAATACCTTTTCTCTTAAGATATTTTTCAAATGCCTCATTGGTTGGGGCAAATAGGGTCATATTACCATAGATCTTTAAATTATCAGAAACTTTAGTAATTTCGAGTGCTTCTTTTAAAATGGAATATGAAGGGTTTTTACTTAAATAAACCCATATAGTTTCTCCATTTGCTTCCAGGCTCAGATTTGCTGCAGTTTCTTTTCTGCAGGACGTACCCAGAAGCGCCAGCAAACAAAAAAGAATTCCTCTATAAGTACTTATTAGCTTAGTCATCGTTTGGGTCTTAATTATTTGTAGTAAGTATTTTGAACAAGATTTGGATTAGCGGCTAAATCAGCCGCATTAAAAGGAAAATACCAGCTTTCCGGATTAATCACCCTTGGACCGATCAAAAGCTGATCTGATCCCGAACGGGAGGCGACAACCCGGTCAATGAGCAGCTCCGGATTTGCAAAATTATTCCTTGAACCGAAACGAACCAGGTCAAACCAGCGTTTGCCCTCTGCAATAAATTCCCGTGCACGTTCATCCAGCAAAGCATTATCCATGTCCAGGGCCGAGGTGGGTAGCACCATTGTAAAACCCGAAACGCCAAATGCCCGCGCTCTGACCTGATTCACATAGTTGGCGGCGAGTGTCAGCTGCGTGATGTCATCAGGATATCTGTGCGCCATGGCTTCAGCCTTCATCAACAGGACATCAGGGTAACGGTAAAATATCCAGCGGGCACTAGTACTGGCCCATTTCCTAACCAGTCGGGTCGAAGGATCATAACTGATAATGGTTCCGGCCTTGGGTGTAGGGCCGGCCGGAGGAACCGGGCCACGGTAATCCCTGTTTAAAGGCTCATTAAATAAATTATCAACCGTCGGATTCACCACCCAATACTTCGCATTATTGAGAAACCAGGCAAACATACTGGTAGACTGGCCGTTTACTGATCCATTGCCAAAGGTTTCAAAAATCGACTCATTCGTATCCCCTTTACTCCACAGATCATCATATTCAGTACCTGGCAACAAGAAGTAACGTCCAGAGTTAATGATACCGTCACAGTTTTCAATAGCCTTATCGTAAAAGCCATTTGCCGAACCCGCATCTTTGGCTATTGCCGCAAGCCATAAATAGGCATCCGAGAGGGCCGACATTGCCGCATAACGGGTTGCTCTTACGTGCTGATATTGGATATCGGTATACTGCAGGGGCAAAGTGGTTTTGGCAAGTTCCAGGTCTTTAATAACTTGTTCCAAAATCTCCTGCTGAGAGGACTGGCCAATATTATAATTCTGCGCATCGGTTTCAGACGGCACCAGAATGAGTGGAACACCTTTAAATGTCCTCGTCAACCAAAGATAACAAAAGGCCCTCACAAAATAGGCTTCTCCAACAAACTGCTGAGCTTCCAACCCGGATAAGGCTGGATCCCTCGCAGGAATAAGAGGGACATTCTTTATAATCTGATTTGCATTATTAATTACTTTATAAAAAGGTGTAAGTTGGGTTGTCATGTCATTTTCCCCTACCAGATAAGCATCCACATTTTCTTTAGCCAATTGATTTGCGGGGGTAAAACCTATGTTGGTAGTGAGTAACTCACCTCTAATCTCTCCCCAATAAATATAAGCCTCCATCGGAGTAAGTTTCGTTGCAGACGCAGGGCTTACTTGTCCAACTGTCCAATTGTCTTTACTACATCCGAGATTTGAGTACATTCCGGCTACCGAAGCCAGGGCCTGCGGCCTGCTCTGCCAGTAATTTTCCGCTGTGATCTGTCCCTGGGGCGGAACATCCAGAAATTTTTCACAAGACACATTACTAAAAGCACAACTTGCTAAAATCAGTGAAAATATGCTGTTATATTTTGTTTTCATAATTGTTAGTTTAATTCAAAAACACTTAAAAAGTTATCCATGCACCTAATGTGTAAGTCAAAGGACTAGGTGTTAAACTATTATCCTTCCCCATACTAAAAGGATCATTCCCGTTCAAACCTACAGATGGGTCGACTCCGGTATAATTTGTTAATGTATACGGATTAGTTGCTGTCAGCGTTAACCTCGCACTACGCAATGATAGTTTTGACAATAGGCTTTTGGGTAGGTTATAAGAAAAAGAAAGTGAGTTTACTCTTAAATAAGAACCATCTTCTATAAAGCGGTCACTCCCAACCCAATTGTGGCCTGCCCCGTTTAAAGCGCGGGGTATATCTGTAACGTCACCCTGTTTCCTCCATCGGCGCATAACCGCAGTAGACTGGTTATTGTTATTAAACATATTTGTCGTATTCATCTGGGCCACATTTATAATATCAAAGCCATACCGGTAAGTTGCGGTTGAAGAGAGCTCCCATGCCTTATAGCTCAACCTGAACACAAACCCACCAAAGAATTTTGGCGTACTATTCCCGATAGCAGTCACATCCTGCTTGTTGATAATTCCATCTTTATTAAGATCGGCATAATCGGCATCGCCGCCCGTAAAAATTTCCCCCTGGGAGTTCAGCCATCTAACCGGAATATTTTGATTATTAAAATCAGTTATATAATTACCATTGTTATCTTTTGCAAAAGCATCTCCATCCCGGCTGAAAACGCCATCGTATCGCAACCCGTAGATTGTTCCAATATAGTTGCCCACATTAACCAATGACATATAACTTCCATTGTCGAATGATGTAGAGCTTACGACAGGCAAATTTCCAGGCAATGCAGTCACTTTAGTCTGAGCGGATGAAATATTGAATGAAGTAGTTAAACGCCAATTTTTTGTCCGAACGGGTATTCCGGTTATTTCCTGCTCAAAGATATTTCCGGTCATGTCTCCAAAATTGGTCGAAACGCTTTCAAAGCCAGATGTTCCACTGATGGGTTGGTTGAGCAGCATGTCTTTTGTTTTAACGCGGCTCCATTCGGTAGTACTACTGAGCCTTCCGTTAAACAAAGAAAGATCCATTCCAATGTTCAGTGTCGTAGACTTCTCCCATCTTAGGTTAACCAGCTCAATATTATTTGGAACAACGCCCTGTATATCTGCAAATGCTGCATTTGCAGAATAAGTTAGCGCATTCGATCCTGAACCAGTTGGACCACGGCCAGAAATACCCCAGCTGCCCCGAAATTTCCAATCCGACAGCCAGGTTGTTGTACCCGCCATGAATGACTCACCCGAGGGTCTCCAATAAGCCGAAAAAGCAGGGAAAGTCCCATATCTGTTATTTTCACCAAAACCCGAATTTCCTTCCCTGTTTAATGACCCTGAGAAACTGAACCTATCCAGATAAGAATAGATAAACTGCCCTACAAGAGTTGTTGTGTGTTTGATAAATTTGTAAGAATTGAGGTTATTAATTCTGTCTGTTGAATAACTTGATGTTAAAAGTTCAGAAGGACCATTCGAACCATTTATCGTAATGCTCGTTGTATTCTCACTGTTGATAATTGAAGATGCCAGTGCCTGGATCGTATGTTTGCCAATGTTTAAAGAATAAATAAGATCATTTTTAAGGTAGAGTTTCGAATAGTTCTGAGGAACTATAGATCCAACGTTTGCATTATTGTCAATTTTCAGGTAAGAATTGGTCTGTCTGAAATAATCAACTCCAGAGGCTGTTAATGGCAAAAATTTATCTGTCCTGCTGCCATAATAGGTATTTGCAACTGAACTGATAATCTGCACTCCTTTTAATGGATTATAGCGAAGCTGGACCGTGGCGTCTAAGCGATCTCCTGAATTTTTACTGATTGCATCATTTGTCAGGGCGACAGGATTTTTCAGATCATTCTGAAATCCTGAAGGCCCGGGGACAAAATACCTGGGTAAAGGATTTCCATATTCATCCTGGGTAAAAATTGGGAGTACCGGAGATTTTCTCAGGGAAATATCACCAACATTCTCATAACTGCTCGACTTATTATCATGGACATAGGAGAAATTGCTGCTGAACTTTAGCCTGTTCGAAATATTATAATCAAAATTGAAGCGCCCTGTGAGGCGTTTAAAGCTGGTATTGATCACCGGACCTGTTTCATCTACATAGCCGATACTAACATTATATTTTGTTACCTCACCGCCCCCCATAATGGCTGCAGTAGTATTTTGAGAAAATCCCCTGGACATATTAATCACTCCAGGCCAATAGGTATTGTTATTGTAATTTTCAAAATCCGATGCTCCGGTAGAAAGAAAAAGCTTTCCAATCGTGCTTGTGGTCAGGTCTATGCCGCTTGTCCCGTATCTGTTTTGATATCCTTCCAATATCATGGTCTTATATTCATTCCCGTTCAGCAGTGGTATTGGTTTCTGCGGAACCTTGATCTGAGTGGTGGAGGTCACATTAATTGAAGGTGCCATATTGTCTCCCCGTTTTGTTCTGATCACGATTACCCCATTTGCACCATCTGAGCCATACAAAGCAGTTGCGGCTGCATCTTTTAATATCTCAACCGATGCAATATCAGCCGGGGAAATACTTACCAGTTCACTTAATCCCTCAGGACTGTTTACATCCACGCTATTTCCTGCCGGAGTTTTAAAAGGTACATCATCTACCACAATTAATGGTTGTGAATTAAGGCCCAGGGATGCCGCACCCCTGATCTGGATAGAAGAGCCCGAACCTGGATTTCCATCATTCATGGAAATCAATAGCCCCGATGCTTTTCCCTCGAGCATCGCATCTATTGTGTTGGCAGGCACATCCTTTAGATCATCCATGTTAACGCGCGAAACTGCCGCCGTACTATTCTTAGGATCAACATTTAAAAATCCTCCCATATTGGATGGCTTTCTGGCGACAACATCGACACTATTAAGAGAATTTGCATTGTCTTCCAGAACAACATTAATTACACCATCACGTATCGCTCTGGCTACAGATTTCATTCCTATCATTGCAAAATGCAAGGAATCATTCTTATCAGCAATTTTAATCTGATAGTTACCATTTTGATCCGTCGTTACACCATTTACCAAGCGTCTGTCGCGATTTCTTTCCGTTACATTAACCCCTGGAATAGCTTGCCCGGTTCCCTTTTCTGTCACTCTTCCTCTTATAATCAGCCCTTGTGCTGAGGTAGGGCTTTGTGCTTGTAATTGTTGTACCATCAGCAATAACCCGGCAAAGGTCATTACCTTAAAAAACTTTTTTAAAATCATTGCCCGATAATTAGTATTGTGAAGTAAATGCATTATCTATTATCTGTATAATCCCATCTTTTGCAATGCGATTTTGCGGGTAAACAGTAGGGTTACTGGTAATTATAGTAGCGGTTATCCCATCTGCAGATATTGCGCTCAATGCACCAGAATAGCTAACCGTCATTTTTACATAAATGGTTTGTGCAGGGGTAGATGCCAGAGATATTTTCCTGGTGGAAAATGTTCCTGTGGTATTTCCATGTGTAAAAATCTGCTGATCAGAAACAAAAAAATAGCTGATATACTGGGCAAGCCGTTTTTTCACTTCTTCTGTCAAAACAACTCCAGCTGGCGTCAGTGGTAAAAGCCCGGCTGTTTGTGCTGCAGTTATAGCCTCATTAGAGGGTACAAATAATGTTAATTTTTTGTTCGCATCAGATTGGGTAATTCTCCCGCCAAAATCTTTTGTAAGAATTCCTGCAGCGGCGCAAAGTTCTTTGAACTTTTGATATTGGGGATTGACCTGCGGCACGCTGGTAACCACCGAATTGTTGATCAACTGAAAAATAGTATTTACGGGGCTGATAATTACTTTATCTATTCCCTGAAAATATCCGTTTGATTGTTTTAGGTCACGATCGTTATTCAGCATAGCCACAGAGTCTGGCTCGCTGCCGCGCAGCAGCCCATTATCAACCAAAAGAAAACCTCCATTCAGTGCAGGGTAAACATAGCTGCCATTACCAAGTGCTGTACTGGTCAGTTCCCTGTTCGGTACAATACCATTACCAATAATATCGGCGAGTTCGGCTAACGGAACCGATGTTTCGATATTGGCGACAAGCCTGAAAAATCCAGGTTTGGCCGTCGCTGCTACTGGCTTGAGCGTGTAATAAATGCCCTGGGCCCGAAAGGCTTTATTCGTAGGTGCAAAAACTGTATATTTTGAACTTGTAGAAAGCAACTTGTTCATTGTATTGGTGACGATAAGGGCTTCAGCGAAATACCAATATTCGGGTTTAAAAAATGAAGGTCCTGCTACCGTTGTGAAAGCTGCGGGTTCAACCATCTTATTTAAAGTATACATCAGACCGTTACTTTTCATAGAGATAGATTTAACATCACTTTTTTGAAGAGCAATCTTATCCCCCAAACCATTCATAGCTTGCCCATTAAATACTCTAGACGGCCAATCCATCGTTGGCGACATATGGCTTTTGTAGAGCATTTGTAAGGTGTGCATAGGAATTGAATCATCTTCATTGTAAAAGTTCTTCAATAATTTTTCAGCGTAGTACTCAGAAAATACTTCTTTTGAAGGAATGTATGCCGTTACAGAGATCGATTGCTTAAGCGTATTTAACGGATTTTCATTATCTAAATTCACCTCAGTTGCATAAGTACGCGTCCATAAAGAATCGGCCACCCCATCTCCATTTGTATCTCCATTTACGCCCTGGGCATTTGTAGCTGCAGCATTGTAAGTATAAGTCAAGAAGTATTTTCGTAGAAATTTGTTATAGTCAGCATATTCCGGACCGGTATCTAATTCCTGTGCAATGGTATTCGGTGCGACTAAGACCCGGTCAAGTACGTGTATTACACCGTTTCCAGATGCTACATCTCTTCTGATAACGGATGCACCCAGTACGTTCATTCCGGTTTCGGCATTTACAGCGGATCCTGGACCATACACATCTGCATAGTCCTGGGCAGTTACATGATAGTAATTATAAAATTCAGGAGTATAAACCTGCAGCATTTTACTTGGATAAAATATCGCTTTGTTACCCAGTTCATCATAATAAATATTGTTTGTTTTGCTTTCATATTTATAAATATCAAAGTTGGTTTTAGATACTCCAGGATTCAGAAAGTTTCCCTGAAACAACATCCATTTCATGATGTGATAATTCACCATTTTTGTCAGCAACTCAATAGGCATGTCGTCTATTGATTTATAACTGGTCTGACTGGCAAAATACTTCTGAAAAGCTTCATTATCAGGTGCCATTACGGTGAACAGACCAGAAGAGTTCAGTTCTTCTTTTAGGCCTGGAACTCTATCAATAGCGGCTACAAATGTTGAAAGTGATGGTTCCTGCGAAAGTTGTAAATAGATTTGCGATGCTTGCCCGGGAGGCGGGTCATAAAATTTTCCGTATTCTTTTTTACATCCGCTTACTAATAGACAAAAGACGGATAATATAAGTATTGGTTTCCTCATAATTATAATTTGGTTTAGTTGAATCAATAAGTACATTGATAATTGATTCCAGTACCGATGGTATGGATCTCTGATTTTATGATGCTATATAAAATCTAAGGCATGCGCCCTTTTGGAGTTAGTGTGTTTGCTTGTGTCATTTTTGGTTAGTTTGATCTGGTTAGAATATGAACACAAATCAATTCTTATCCCTTAAAAAAAGCTTAAATTTGTCTTAATCTTAAAAATTCTTCTACTTCTTTTTCATGGGAAATAGTCACTTAAAGGCCGATTTTTGGAAAAAAGCTGTTTCGTTGTAACGGTATGCATTTTTTTTGAAATGTATACGGCTAAAACCCGGGATCTTTTTTTATTTTTTCATCCTTTTACATTCCTATTCAGAAAGATCAGGCAATCGGGAAAGATCATTTTTCCCATTTTGAGTTTGAAAAATAAGATTAGAGCCTTACTCGTTACCATTAAACTTCAGATTCTGGTACTAACAGATGAAGATTTGGTGTAATGATAGATACATCCCTGGACAAAGGGACTGAAAGCAAACATGAGAATCGCCTCAGGCAGATTCTCATGTTTGCGATATATCTAAAATTACTGGTACGCTAAAAGAGCTAACTCCTTTTTCCGACCTCTTATTTTATTGATGTGGAGTAGGATGACTGGCAGTATAACCAATCAGACCTTTGATCATTTTACCACCATCATTCGTCAACCTTAAATAGAAATCCGATGAAAGTGCAACCCCATCCGCATCCAGATTAAGAAAATACTTGCCGGCTGGCGCCATAGATGCATTCTCAGCAGTCTTAAAAATTTGAGTAGCCTCGTTTAATTCGTCAAACATGGAAATATAAACACTTTTCACGCCGACATTTTTTGCTGCTGCAAATTGAGACCACATGAAGTCGCCATGCATCCTTTTAATTTCATTCTTCGGTTTGGCAGTATTGTCATTGTTAAAGGAAAATCCGGGATATATATCTGCCTGGTAGTCTTTTCCATTCGCGTTACACCAGGCTAAATCAGCAGAATAGGCGGCTGGAAAATTCCCGGTTCTGCCTACGTACCAGGCCATGATCATATCGCAGGCCTGGTAAGCCGGCGCATCTGCTGCATCCGTAGAAAAATCACCCATTGTCCCGCCAATTACATAACAGCCCTGAGACTTAAACCAGTTGATTTTATTAACCCATTCTGCTGTAATACCACGACCACTTTTGCCAACTCCCCAGAAACAGACTACAGGTTTTCCATTTTGTCTGGCATATGCTGAAGATGCTGTATGCTGCTGCATAGAACTGGTCCAATCAGCTTCACACGGGGTATTACTGCTGCAATCGTACATAATATAGAATTTTCGTCCATAAACTTCTGCGGAATTTCTTGCTTTTGCTACGATCTGGTCAAACTGGTTCTTCTTAGCACCAGCTGTCAGATAACTGCCAAATCGCTGCAAAGCGACGCAGTCGATACCATACTGCTGCATCCACTGCATGTGTTTAGCAATTGTTTGAGAACTCCATGAAGAAAACATTTTAGCAGGGGTACCATTACCAAGATTTCCCGTATATCCAGGTTCAGTAATACCATTTTGCTTAAATGGTGTTCCTGTATAGGTATAGAGATATTCCCTTACATCCGGCCAGGCCTCAAGGTTCATGTGCTGCCAGGAATTTAGTGGAGATCCGTCACCGGATGCGCCAAACCATCCCTGGTAACCTGTTGTTACTTTTCCAACAACATCACCCACAGGAGAGGCTAAGGCAATGACTTCAGTCCTTTTACCATTAGCCATCATCTGGTCTTCTGCACCATTTTTTGAGAGACCTTTTTTAGCACACCCTGCGCCTGCAGACAGGAAGGCTGTTAAAATAAACAAGTTTAATGTTTTCATTTTTAAAAAATTTAGGTTTATAATTGAGATTTGATTTGCCGCAACTTATAGCCGCTATCTATTGTCAATAAATCGTGATTCGATTTATTTTGTGGTTTAACTAAATCAGTAATGACCGGGTGATAGCTGCCTGACATCCACGCTCCCAGTGGTCTCCATTTTTTAGCTTTTTTTCATTTGATTAGATAAATCCACTCATCCCAACCAACCACTACCAAAAATTATCTGACATAGCAAGCGGCGCGGTTTCCGCTCCTGAAATGCTTGTTTCAGGATATAATCATATTTAAGGCGTTTGAAAAGCCCATTGCTGACTATTGCTTCCTGCATCGGTCCAAATCTGAATAAGTGCACCTGTAGTAGTTGAATTGCCGGCTACTTCCATTAGCTTATTACTTTGTACACCTTTCACGGTATAATAGCCTCCTGAAATCGGCGTAATAATCCATTTCTGGTTGCTGCCACTTGTGGAAGTGTATAGCTGGATTTTTGTACCGTTAGCAGTCAGTTGCCCGGAAACGTCAAGTGATTTTCCACTTTGCACACCTACAATTCTATACTGTCCGCCTCCCAGGTCGGTCACTGTCCAGCGCTGATTGTTTTGGCCATTGTAATTCCATTGCTGAATTGGTGTACCATTTATTGTTCCCTGTGCTTGTGCATCAATAGCCAGGCCGCTGTTCCGATTGATAATCTTATAAGTCCCGTTAGGAAGAGCAGTGCTTCCACCAATATATGGCGCCAGAATTGGCTTAAGTAAATTAGCAGCCTTTATATGACCACTAACGCTTGGGTGCAGCCCGTCCGAATAATCTGCTGCCGTCAACCAACCGGTAGTGTTTATATAGTGGATTTTATTATCCCCTGCCGTAATTCTCGCATTTACTGCCGCCAGTGTTGGAGTGGCTTTTACACCAATGAACGTTCTCATTACAAAAATCTCAGCATTAGCAAATTTTACCCGAATATTTGCCAGGAAGGTGGTATAAGCATTCTGAAACACATTATCTGGCACAGCTTTATTATTGTCATTCGTTCCAAGATTAACAACAATAATTTTGGGGGTATACTTCGTAAAGTCCCAATTTCCAGAAGATATATATGAAGGGTTTTGTACTTTGAAGTACTGCACATCCATACCCGGATTGGTAGTATAACCGCTTACAAGCGTAACTCCCGGATAGGCAATCTGGGTATGTTCAGCACCTAAGGCTTCTGAACAAACCCATCCATAGGCAG
>CAMLDJ010000149.1 GCA_946478755.1 uncultured Pedobacter sp.
GATACATGCCAAGCGCTTTATTGAATTCTAAAAGAAGTGGCTCTAACGTTGTCTGCGCGTTGTGTTGTAAAAATAACTGGCGTTGTGTAAGCATAGCCAAAAATACGAATTAATTTCGCTGTGGCCAGTTATTGTTCCTGTATTTAGACAGTAGTTCCCTTTTAAAGGCTTCCTGGGCCCGGTAGAATTTACCGACTATTTTAATGGGCAGATTAGATTTTAACTTATTATAATATTTCTTCTCCAGGTTTAATTCGCGCTGCTTAAAGCTGAAGTCGTTAACAATGAGGTTTTGCACTTCAGTATCAGAAAGTTCTTCAATTTCTGTGATTTTTCTGAAACTGATCATCTTTTGCCCACGTTCTTTGCGTAGCGCATTTTGTTCCTTTTGCCAGGCATTATATATTGGCCAGAAGATCTTTGCTTCATCTGAAGAAAGATCAAGTTTGTGAGTTAAATAGGCAATCTTATACGATTCTATTTCATTTCTCCGATCGGTCGGCTTTTGTGCCATTGCCATAGCGGGGAACAAGAAGAGTATAGCGATAATTAACTTTTTCATCAGTATATAATTTATTTTTTATGGTGATGAAGCTTGCAAAGCTTATTCATTGTGTTTGTAAGCGCTAAGCTTATGCAGGTTTCATTTGGTGATATTTATAAATCCGTGGCAAGATCGCTCTGTGAATAATTGTTAAGGATATAATTTTCCAGGGCCACATCTGTAGCAGCTGGCTCTGTCTTTTGCAAATCGTTGGCCTGTATATGATCGATAATTACCTGCTCATCAATATCGTATAGTATTTGTTCGGTAGCCATATCTGCATAAGCAACTTTACTATTTTGACTATGCTGCTGGTAAAAATATATCCCTGTCGTACTCAGTATGATAAAGCAGGCTGCGGAAGCATATTTTAACAAACTGGAATGCCATAAACGAATAACTTTTGAACGGTAGGCCTTTTTTTCTTTTTTAAGGGGATGGTTTAGAATAATAGTCTGTTGCTGTTCAAAAAAGCCTTCAGGAATATCATAGCCGGAAACCGGGTTGAGCGCTTTTAAACGCGCTGTAAATAATGCTGAGCCGATATGCGCATTAAGGTCGTTAAAATAGTTTTCAGGTGTAGTGAGCCCAGTCTCGGGTACTTCATTTTGCAGTTTCTCTAGAAATACGCCATTTGATATCCGATGTGACAAATCGTCAAAGTAGTCGTCAGGAACAGAAAAAGGGCGGTGCATAGGCAAACCTGCCAATATAGGAGCTTCCTTTTTCCAATCATTATGTCCTAGTTTATCATCCATTTCACATATATTGATACTTTATATCCCAAAAGGTTTAAAAGGTAATGTCTTCATTTAGCATAAAATTTTCAACTTTTTTTACGGCAATATGGAATGAGGCTTTTAAAGCGCCCACACTGGTGCCTGTTATTTCAGCTATCTCATCATACTTTAAGTCATCAAAGTATTTCATGTTGAATATCAGCCGTTGTTTTTCGGGTAATGTAAGCAATGCCTGTTGCAGTTTTAACTGAACCTTGTCGCCGTTAAAATGAGGAGAGGCTATTAAAGTTTCAGCGAGCTCTGCCGACACCTCTTCTAAAGGAGTATTGTTGCGCTGTTTCTTTTTGTTTAAAAAAGTAATGGACTCATTTGTTGCAATGCGATAGATCCAGGTATACAGTTGTGAGTCGCTGCGAAATTTATCCAGGTTCTTCCAGACTTTTATAAAGGTATCCTGTACCAGGTCATCCGCGTCATCATGGTCGATGACTAATCGCCTGATGTGCCAGTAGATTTTCTGCTGGTATTTATGCAGAAGCAGGTTAAAGGCTTCATCACGAGTTTTTTCATTTAGGAATTTCTCTAAAATTTCTGCGTCTTCAACCTGCTTCATTCATTATTCTTTTTACGATAGCATTATTTTTTTGGCTCTTTTAATCACCTTTTGCGCAGCCTCTACAATATTTACACTGTCTAAGCCATACTTGGTCATCAGCTGATCAGGCGTGCCGCTTTCCCCAAAGCTATCGTTTACCGCTACAAATTCCTGTGGTGTTGGCAATTCCGTTGAAAGTAACCTTGCAACACTTTCACCTAAACCTCCGTATTTGTTATGTTCCTCGCAGGTAACCACACAGCCGGTCTTCTTTACTGATTTAAGGACTGCTTCTTCATCCAAAGGTTTAATGGTGTGGATATTGATAATTTCAGCATCGATGCCCATTTCAGCTAATTTTTCACCGGCCTCAATTGCTTTCCAAACCATGTGTCCTGTGGCAATGATCGTTACATCGGTACCTTCATTTACCATCCAGGCTTTTCCTATTTCAAATTTCTGATCAGGATCAGTAAATACAGGAATCACCGGACGGCCAAAGCGCAGATATACCGGGCCGTGGTGCTCGGCAATTGCAATGGTGGCAGCCTTAGTCTGGTTGTAGTCGCAGGTGTTGATCACCGTCATGCCAGGCAGCATTTTCATTAAACCGATATCTTCAAGAATCTGGTGGGTCGCGCCATCTTCACCCAGGGTTAAGCCTGCATGCGAAGCACATATCTTTACGTTTTTATCCGAGTATGCTACCGATTGGCGGATCTGATCGTAAACTCTTCCTGTAGAAAAGTTAGCGAAAGTTCCGGTAAACGGTACTTTTCCACCGATGGTTAAGCCGGCAGCAATACCAATCATATTGGCTTCGGCAATGCCGATCTGGAAAAAACGCTCAGGAAATTCTTTTATAAACGCGTCCATTTTTAAAGATCCTACAAGGTCAGCACAAAGTGCTACAACTTCAGGGTTCTTCTTTCCTGCTTCAAGCAATCCTGCTCCAAAGCCAGAACGTGTATCTTTTTTTTCAGTGTATGTATACTTTTTCATCTAGTATCTATGTTTTTAATGGTGATGAAGCCTGCTTCGCAGCTTTCATACTTAATAATCTTTAAGGGTACTACTTAATTGAGCTAAGGCCGCCGCGAGCTGCTCGTCGTTAGGAGCTACACCATGCCATTTGTGTGATCCCATCATGAAATCGACACCATAACCCATTTGGGTACTCATCAGGTTTAAAACTGGTTTTCCTTTGCCTGTTAATGATTTAGCATAATGCAACGCTTTAACAATTGAATCCATATCATTACCGTCGGAATTGATCACATGCCATCCAAAAGCTTCAAATTTTGCCTGCAGGTTCTCCAGAGATAAAACTTTTTCTGTAGGCCCATCTATCTGCTGTCCGTTATAATCGACAGAAGCGATCAGATTGTCTACCTTATTGTGAGGTGCATACATGATGGCTTCCCAGTTTTGGCCTTCCTGTAATTCACCATCGCCAAGCAGGACAAATACGGTCGAGTGATCTTTGTTTAATTTTTTCGCCTGAGCTGCACCGATGGCTACAGACATACCCTGACCTAAAGAGCCGGAAGCGATTCTGATGCCCGGAAGTCCTTCATGAGTAGTAGGGTGGCCTTGCAACCTGGAGTTTAGTTTTCTGAAAGTAGCCATTTCACTCACTTCAAAGTAACCTGACCTGGCCAGGACACTATAGAAAACAGGTGAGATATGTCCATTTGAAAGGAAAAACAAATCTTCGCCCTTTCCGTCCATTTTAAAATCAGTAGAGTGGTTCATGATTTCAAAATACAATGCAGTCATAAAATCTGCACAGCCTAAGGATCCTCCCGGGTGGCCCGATTGGCAGGCATGTACCATTCTAACGATATCCCGTCTTACCTGAGCAGCGATATCTTCTAATTCATTTATTTTATGTTTCATTAATTGGGGTTGTTGATTAATAGCACAAATGTAATTAAAAATCCTTTGGGGGTGACATGTAATGGCAAAGTTGGTGGAAAGAGGGCTTTTTAAGCAAACGTTTGCGTGAAAAATGTCAATTAAGTATAGAATTCAATGAAAATTTATATTTTTAGAGCTTGAAGTTTTTAAAAAAGTTAAAGAAGTGCGCGTAAAACAAACTAACTAATGAACTTATTATGACAAACCAATCAAAATCGTCAGTGATTTCTCCTATTGTAACGATTGGAGCCCTATTCTTTATTTTTGGCTTTGTAACCTGGGCCAACAGTACATTAATTCCTTTTTTAAAACTGGCTTGTGGTCTAAAGACCGACTTTGAGGCTTTTTTGGTAACTTTTGCCTCCTACATTGCTTATTTCTTTCTCGCATTGCCGTCCTCATGGATCTTAAAGAAACTGGGATTCAAAAACGGATTGGTCATTGGACTAATTATTTTAGGCGTAGGATCTCTTGTTTTCATTCCTGCGGCAAGTTCAAGAAGCTTTGGATTATTTTTAACCGGTATTTTTATCCAGGGTGCAGCTTTATCTTTACTGCAAACAGCATCTAATCCATATATCAGCATCATTGGGCCGATAGAAAGTGCAGCGAAGCGCATCAGTATCATGGGACTATGCAATAAGTTTGCAGGAATCATTGTACCGATCATTATGGGTACATTGTTCCTTAAAAATGCTTCTGGCATTGAAGCGAAGATCAACAATGCGGCAACGACATTTTCAGAGAGGGAAGCTTTACTGACCGAGGTTCTAGGTCGGGTGTACATGCCTTACATCGTGTTGGCAATCGTATTTGTCGCATTTGCACTGTTTATTAAATATTCAAATTTGCCTGAAGTTGATGTCGATAAAGAAGAGGTGATTGAAGGCGAGGAGACAAAAACAGTCAAGACTTCAATTTTTCAATTTCCGCATCTGTTTCTTGGAGCGTTCTGCATTTTTGTTTATGTGGCTGCAGAAGTAATGGCCGGTGATATCATTGGGGTATATGGCAAAGAACTCGGTATCAGTCCCGATATCAGTAAGTATTTCACCACGTTAACGCTGACGAGCATGCTGGTTGGTTATTTCATTGGGATTGCTACGATTCCTAAATACATTACCCAACAGGCAGCACTTAAAATCTGTGCCATCACAGGAGTCCTGTTTGTTTGCGCCGCTTATTTCACGGATGGCTATACATCGGTCATATTTGTGGGGCTGCTGGGACTGGCCAACTCTTTAATGTGGCCGGCTATATTCCCTCTGGGGATAAAGGGATTGGGTAAGTTTACCAAAACTGGTTCTGCAATAATGATTATGGGTATCGCGGGTGGTGCCATCTGGCCTTTAATTTATGGCTACCTGAAAGATTATGCCGGTATGCATTTCCAGCTGGCTTTCTTTGTGAGCGTATTGCCTTGTTACTTATACATCTGGTTTTTTGCGGTTTCCGGACATAAGGTTGGAAAAAAGGCTTAATTTGATATTGAAGTGCAATAGAAAAGGAGCGAATTAATTTGCTCCTTTTCTATTTTATTGATTGCAGTTGGCTAGCTGTTTATTAATTCCAGGACCTGAGCAGTAGAATTTGCTGTGTCTACTTTTTTGATAATGTGTGCAATCACGCCATTCTCATCAATGATAAAAGTCGTCCTGATGGTGCCCATGTATTTTTTGCCATACATGTTTTTTTCGCCCCAAACGCCATAATCCTGCACAATTTTCTGATCCGTATCGGCCAATAACGTAAAAGGAAGGCTATGCTTGGCTACAAATTTTTGATGAGATTTTTGATCATCAACACTAACGCCCAAAACAACAATGCCCTTAGCAGCCAATCCCTGATAATTGTCCCTGAAATCACAGGCTTCTGCCGTGCAGCCCGGCGTATCGTCCTTAGGATAAAAATAAAGAACTACAGTTTTTCCTTTAAACTGATCAAGTGATACCATATTGCCATTCTGGTCTTTTGCGGAAATAGCCGGAGCCTTCTGGCCTTCTTTTAGTTCGCTCATAGTGTTATTTGTAAAAAGTAATTGAATAATTTCTGTTGTTGTCCTTCATGTCAGTAACAATGACCTCCAACGTATGTTTTCCTGGGGCAGTGTGTTCATCAAAGGTATGCCATAATGATGCAGTTTTGGCGTCAAACTCCATTAATATCCATCTGCCGTCGATATAGCCGTTAAAGCTTTTAATTCCCGAGAGATTGTCCCTTATTTTAAAGGACATTTTGCTGATGCCGCGCATATTTTTTCCGTTCGCAATGTTAACAGGCATAATGCTGGGAGGTATGGTATCAATAGCAATAAAATAACTGCCAAAGTTACGTGGTTTTGCTTTCACATAACCGTTTTCAAAATATCCACCCTGTGATGATCTAGCCGTGTTGACAATCAGCGCCTTTTCCTTGTGTTTATCGAGGGTGCTGTCTGCTTTGATCCAAAGTTCGAAGCCAGTATGCAATGGCGTGAGGTTATTGTGAATCTGGTGCACGACCGAATAGGCATTTACAGCGGGCTTTGCCAGTCTTTTATAAGTGAAACTCAGGTCGTTATATAAGCTTCCTTTTGGAATAATAACCTTTACCTCTTCCGTGTTGAACTCGTTAGGCGTAGCGTAAGAATACTCAAATAGTTCTTTTACTGGCTCCGGGGCACTGATCACCGCCTTAACATCAGCCTGTACATTAAAGGCTAGCGTGCTCTCATTACCCTTGCCGTCGGTGACCGTATATTTCAGGTGGTGCTGCTTGCCATCGGTAAAGGCTATCTTTCCGTTGTTGACAAGATTGTAATAAATTTTTAACGGGTTGCCGGGATCCACAAAGCTTTTTTGGATCCTTCTTTTCGTGTTGATATAAGTAGGATAATCGATATGGGAGTTGACGGCCTTGCTGTTTTCAAAGGTGAACTTCTCTAATGCCGAAGTATAGACCGGCTGGCCGTCTAGCTCGAGTGTTATGGAATACACCCCGTTCGTGCCCGATGCACCATTGTGCTTGTCGGTCGTGACGATACCGAAACCCACCTCACCACTCAGATTAATGGTGCTTACCTTGTTCAGGTGGTAATTTCCTTTGCTGCCAATTACCTGAAAGTATTGCTTGGGGATGAATTCATTAAACGGTTTTTTATTTAACCGGTATACATACATGGAGTAAATAACAGGGGGGATGTTGTCGGGTATTTCCAGGCCGAACAGCTGCGGGTTGATCGTGGCCTCGGTTTTGGTATCTCTGATCTCGAAATGTAAATGTGGACCACCGGAACTGCCTGTGTTTCCTGTATAGGCAATAACGTCGCCCTTGCGTACCGGCAGGAACCGTGCGTTGGGAAATTCATCGATTTCAAAAGATCTCTTCTGATACTGAATAGACTTCACTTGTTGCGCTATTTTAGGCCCAAAGCGTTGCAGGTGTCCATAGACGGAAGTATAACCATTTGGGTGATTGATATATAAGGCCAGACCGAAGCCACTGTTCTGTACGCGCAGTCGCGAAATATAGCCATCAGCAATGGCATACACCGGGTAGCCTTGACGTTGATTGGTCCGGTAATCCATTCCCGAATGAAAATGATTGGCACGAAGTTCGCCAAATGAACCGGCCAGGGCAGGAGGTACAATATCCAGAGGCGACTTGAAGTCGACCAGCGGGTAATTACTGCTGCTGAACAGCTGTTGGCCGAAAGCATTTAATGAAAATAGGATCGAAATGGCAAGGGCCAGTTTTCTTTTTGTCATTAGTACTATTTAATCTCAAAATTAAGTAATTGTTGTTCCTTTAGCCAGGCTTCCAGTCTGTCGCCCTGACTAATCCGGCCTACTCCTTCAGGTGTGCCGGTAAAAATGAGATCGCCTTTTTTTAAAGTGATATAGCGTGATACAAAAGAAATTATCTTTTCAAACGAAAATAAAATATGCCTGGTATTGCCGTTTTGCTTTGTCTCTCCGTTAATTTTCAATTGAAAAGGCAAATCGTAAATATCCCCGATTTGTGTTTTAGGAACGAAGTTACTGATGGCTGCTGAATGGTCAAAAGCCTTTGCCAGTTCCCAGGGTAATCCTTTCGCCTTATGGGCGGTCTGAATATCTCGGGCCGTAAAATCAATGCCTAAGCCAAGTTCTTCAAAATATTTATGGGCAAATTTTTCTGAGATGTGTTTGCCCTCTTTGCATATTTTTAAAACCACTTCGAGTTCATAGTGGATGTCAGAAGAAAAATCAGGAATATAGAAGGGTTTATTATCTTTAAGTATTGCAGTATCGGGTTTTAAAAAGATAACAGGATTGTCGGGGATGGGATTGTCGAGTTCTTTGGCGTGTTCGGCATAGTTGCGACCTATGGCAATTATCTTCATGCTGGATGTGTATTTTAAATGATGTAGCTAACAAGGATTAAGCCACGATGGTTTCAGATTTCAAAAATACAAAAAGAAATAAATGGAGAACAATTGTAAGAGGTGTTATAAAACGGAAATGCGTTTTACAACAGTTTCCGTGCCCGACATTATTTTAAGGAAATAAATGCCGCTGTTTAAACGGTTAGGAATAGTATAGCTTTTTGTTTGTTCGCCGGCAGCGATCCGTTCATTGGATAAGGTTACGATCTCATTGCCCAACAAATCCAGTATCTTCACAGAAAGGTTCGACTCCCTGTCCATCCGAAGGATCAGGTTAATCTGATCATCTACAGGATTTGGATATACTTTTAAAACGTTGAGAATTTTTTCCTGTTTAACATTGTTTAAACCTTTGTTGCCGGATACCACATCATTGTACTGAACATATCCAAAGTTATATTTAGGCTTATAGGTAGGCACGTTTGCCTTAATTTGCGGCGTTTTATTAATCTTTTTAGACCTGATACCTGTAGATAAACTATCGTTTTTCTGACCGAAAACACTAAGGCTGCACAAAACACTCATGCATATGATGCAAGATATGTGAAGGAGAGCAGCTATTTTCCGTTGTATCTTCATGTTTGGTATGCCAAAAATATAAATAATAAAATAAAAAAATCAATCATTTTGCTTACTATTTTAATATTTAACAATATTTAACATGTTTGACCGTTGAATATCGTTTTGATCAGGGATCGTTGTTAAACATTAATGAGTTGTATTTTGTTTATTTACTGTATTTTTGCCACCGTTTAATTTAAATAATGTCACATCATATTATTAACTAGTGTCAAGTCATAAAAATTTTAATACGCTTTCAGCGGGTGGTTTATTAGTAAGTCTGGGAATTGTATACGGGGATATAGGTACTTCGCCACTGTATACCCTCAAGGCAATTTTTAATGCAGTAGTTGGAGGCGGGCAGGAGGTTACTTCTGATCTTGTTCTTGGTGCGCTTTCCTGTATCATATGGACATTGACATTGCAAACCACCATTAAATATGTGGTGATTACGTTGAGAGCCGATAACAAAGGTGAGGGCGGTATTTTTTCGCTCTACTCACTGGTACGTAAGAATGCCAAATGGCTGGTCATCCCAGCTGTTGTTGGAGGTTGTGCGTTATTGGCAGACGGTATTATTACGCCAAGCATTACCGTAACCTCGGCAATAGAAGGTCTTCAGTTAAAATTTCCAACAGTAAGTGTAATTCCCATTGTATTGGCCATCATAACGGCTTTGTTCATTATACAACAATTCGGAACCAACCTTGTTGGAAAACTGTTTGGTCCCATCATGTTTTTGTGGTTTAGCGCCCTGGGTGTGCTTGGGATTTTGTTTGTCGTGCAGGATCCAACCATATTCAAAGCATTGAATCCTTATTATGCGTTTAATTTATTGGTTAATAACCGAATGGCCCTGCTGATTCTGGGAGGCGTATTTTTATGTACCACCGGGGCTGAAGCTTTGTACTCTGATATGGGTCATTGCGGACGTTCCAACATCAGGATTAGCTGGATCTTTGTTAAAATTATGCTCATTTTCAACTACCTTGGGCAAGGGGTATGGATCTTGCACCATGGTCATTATGACACAGGTTTAAATCCATTTTTTGAGATCGTTCCGACTCAGTATCTCTTGTTTATGGTGGCGCTGGCAACAGTCGCAGCTGTAATTGCCAGTCAGGCAATGATTACAGGATCCTTTACGCTGATTTCAGAAGCAGTTAGATTAAACCTTTGGCCTAAGGTCAGGATTAACTATCCCAGTAATCAGAAAGGGCAGATCTATGTGCCCTCTATCAACTGGATTCTTTGGGCAGGTTGTATCGCTATTGTTTTAATATTTGAAAATTCAGGAGCGATGGAGGGGGCGTATGGGCTGGCCATCAACGTTACATTTTTGGCCACGACCATATTGATCGCCGCATACATGAAGCGTAAAAAAGTGCCTATGTATGCTATTGGCATATTTCTGGCCATCTACCTGCTGCTGGAGATGACATTTTTAGTGGGTAATATGTCCAAGTTCTTTCATGGCGGATGGGTAACTGTTCTAATTGGCTCTGCATTGTTTACAGTCATGTGGAGCTGGTATGTGGCCAGGAAAATTAAGAACAGGTTCGTTAAATATGTTGAGATTGAAGATTATTACCAGATTATAAGTGAGCTGAGTGAGGATATTTCTGTACCTAAGTATTCGTCGCAACTGGTTTACTTAACCAGTGCTAACTTTAAGACCGAGATCGAATCGAAGATCATCTATTCGATTATTCAGAAAGAGCCGAAGCGGGCTGATATTTACTGGCTTGTTCACGTTGATGTGGTAGATGAACCGTTTACAAGAGATTATAAGGTGGAATTCTTAATCCCGGGTAAGTTGATCAGAATCGACTTTAAGCTGGGTTTCAGGGTAGAGCAGCGGGTTAATCTGTTATATAGAAAGGTAATTGAAGAACTGGTAAAAAATGGTGAGGTGGATATTACCAGTCAGTATAGCTCGTTAAATAGGCATAAGATTGCGGGAGATTTCAGGTTCGTGCTTTTAGAGAAGCACTTGTCTAAATTCTCTAAGCTGAGCTTATATGAGCGTACGATCATGGATTATTATTTCATCCTTAAACGCTTGAGCCTTTCTGAAGAAAGAAGCTTTGGATTGGACTCCAGCTATGTTGATGTGGAGAAGGTTCCCTTAATATTTGTTACGCCGGATGATATTGAACTGAACAGATTGCCAGTATAAAAGACTCCGGCCCGGCATTCCTGACTAATATAAAAGACTTCTTATGGAGTCTTTTTTCGTATATAGCCCCCATATTTATTACTATCCATTGGTCTCATGCGTAGTTATAGTTAAATTTAAAGTCTTTTTTCTAAAAATGTTATGTATTTTTAGTTATCTGTCTAAATCTATTCGGGAATTATTTAGTTGTAATGATTTATCTGTTAAGGCTTTTATTTTTACTGCTTTTTGTTGTACGCAATACCATGTGCCTTGCACAGTCCCAAGGACCAACTATAAAGTACCTGGGGGTAGAGGATGGACTTTCAAATAATGTAGTCAACTCTTTATATATGGATCGTTTTGGCTTCATGTGGATGGGTACCTACGACGGCCTAAACCGGTATGATGGATATGACTTTAAAATTTTCAGGAACAAATGGGGCTGCGAGCACTCTTTGATTTACAACCATATTACTGCATTAAATGGGGATGGAAAGGACCGCATATGGATTGGCACCCAAAAAGGCATCTCTTATTTTGATTACAAAGATTCGAAGTTTAATCCCATTTTTTATAAGGAAGCAGATCAGCGGGTCAAAATTACCGCTGCTATAAATGCTATTGCCATCGGCAAGTCTGGGTCGGTTTATTTAGCTACTGAGGAGGAAGGTTTATTTGTGCTGAAAGAGAAAGCATTTGTTGCTGAGCGATTGGCTCATAACAAGGTGTTAAATTTTGCCGTAAAGGCCATATGTGAAGATGGGGCGAATATCTGGATGTATATAAATGGTGCCGGACTTTTTAAATACAACGAGCGGACAAAGACAATGAGATGCGTAAATTCTGAAATCACTCATGTAAGCAGTATTATAAATGGGGATGCCTATACCTTATGGATTGGTACTGAAAAAGGTTTGTTTAGTTACGATAAAAAAAGTTCGCAACTACAGCGTGCGCCGTTTAAACTAAGCGGTGAAAACATCACTGGAGTAAGTCTCGATAAAGAAAAAAAATTATGGGTATGTACTGATGGGGCTGGTATTACAGTTTATGATAGGCAGAAGAACGAAGTGAATTATCTTGTTGCCGGTAAGGGAAAAGGATTTTTGAGCAGCAATTCGATTGGCGCGGTTTTTGAAGACAGGGAGGCCAGAAAATGGATTGCCACTTTTAGGGGGGGGATAAACATTATTGACAATAAGAGCCGGCAATTTACAACCATAAATAAAGATCCTTATAAAGAGAATACACTGATTGATAATTTTGTACTGTCTTTTTGTGAAGATGCTGACCGGAATATATGGATTGGTACAGATGGCGGAGGCCTGAGTGTCTGGAATCCAAAGCTCAATGTGTACACCAATTATGTCCGGAATACCGATGTTCCAAATTCCTTAAAAAGCAACTTTGTAACCAGTATTTTAAAAGATCATAAAAATACCATTTGGGTAGCCAGCTTCTCGGGCGGTATTGATCGTTTTGACATTAAAACCAATACGTTTAGGCATTATGCCTGCGGGGATACATTAAGTAAAGCCGAGGAAGTGAATTTGTGGAAGCTTTATGAAGACCGGCAACATCACATCTGGGCAGGAACTACGAAAGGTGGTTCGCTGTACAGGTTTGATTCGGAGAAAGATAAATTTGAGTTGTTTGACCGAGGTCTTAAAAACATCCACACCATCTACCAGGATAGCGAGGGAACCCTTTGGGCTGGAAACTATACTAGCCTTATTAAAATAGACTTGCTGGCCAAGAAACATTTATTTATACCGGTCAATTTCGCTATCCGTTCTATTCATGAAGATGTAAATAAAAAAATGTGGATAGGGACCGAGGGAGGTGGATTGTTGCTATTCAATAGAGCGAATCAAAAATTCACCCGCTATATCGAGGCGGATGGCTTGCCCAGTAAC
>CAMLDJ010000150.1 GCA_946478755.1 uncultured Pedobacter sp.
GTGTAAATGATGCTTTCGCTAAAAATAAGATCAAAACCAAAATACAGATAGGAGACGCAGGTCAGCTTGATTATTTATATGATAATGGAAATGAGGCAAAGGGAAATCAGGTGTATCAGTTTTTTAATGCTGCATCTCCGAATTATGTTGGCAATCTTTCTAACATAGATCAATCTATTTCTGCTCATAGCTATTTTACAACAAGCCCTGAACAAAAATTTATAAATACCCGTAAAAAAACAGCGGAAGCAGTAGCCCAGATACCAGGTTTAAGGTATTGGATGTCTGAATATTGTGTGTTGGGTGATGATGTGCTGAAAGGCGAAAAGCGCGATCTGGGTATGGTAACCGCTTTGTTTATTGCAAGGTTAATCCATCATGATCTGGTGATATCCAATGCTACATCATGGCAATGGTGGCTAGCCGTATCAACAGGCGATTATAAAGACGGACTGGTTTATATCGATAAAAATAAAACCGACGGGCAGGTGTACGATAGTAAAATGTTATGGGCTTTAGGTAATTATAGCCGTTTTATTGGTGCTGGTAGTAAGCGGCTTCAGGTTAAAACAATTGAAGAAAAAGTACCACAGGTGTATGTATCGTCTTACCTCCAAAATAAAAAGCTCGTAACGGTAGCCGTTAACCCTTCAGAAAACGATCTTGATCTGGATATCGATGTAAAAGGGAATAAGCAAAGTTTTGTACAAACCTATGTTACTTCAGCCGAATACAATTTATCACCCTATAAACAATATAAGGATACAAAACGTGTTCGTGTTCCTGCTAAATCTGTAACCACCATACTTAGTAATTAATTTTCTTAGTCTGTAATTATATAGCTCTTTATTTTTTTATCTCAATCATTTTGTTTTGAGCTGAAAAGCACTTTACAAATCGATATGGGAAAACTATGCTTTTAACTTTTTAAATATTAAATATATCTTAAATGAAACCTACCCTCAAATTCCTGAAGATTGCAGTAATTTTAATTACTTGTTTTTCCAGCTTTGGTGTCTTTGCACAGGCTCAGCACACTTTTAAACTTGCAGATTCTGTTTTTCTGCTGGATAATAAACCCTTTCAGATCATTTCAGGTGAAATGCATTATCCTCGCATACCAAGAGAAGCCTGGCGTGATAGAATGAAAATGGCTAAAGCGATGGGCTTAAATACCATTGGTACCTATGTATTTTGGAATGTACATGAACCGCAGAAAGATCAGTTTGATTTTTCTGGTAATAATGATATTGCCGAATTTGTACGTATCGCAAAAGAAGAAGGATTATGGGTATTGCTTCGCCCTAGTCCATATGTATGTGCCGAATGGGAGTTCGGTGGTTATCCATTTTGGTTACAGAACATTAAAGGTTTACAGGTAAGGAGTAAAGAAGCACAATATTTAAAAGAATATAAAGAATACCTTACAGAGATTGGTAAACGTTTAGCGCCATTGCAGATTAACCATGGAGGAAACATCTTAATGGTACAGGTAGAAAACGAGTATGGTTCTTACGGAAATGACAAAGAATATCTGAAGATCAATGCCCAGCTCTTTAAGGATGCTGGTTTTGACGGCGTGCTTTCTACCTGCGATCCTGTTCCTGCATTAGAAGGTGGTCATTTAGCTGGTTTGCTTCCAGGCGTAAATGGCATCGATAATCCTGCTCAGATCAGAACGCTGATCAATAAATATAACAATGGTACCGGACCTTATTTTGTGCCAGAATGGTATCCGGCCTGGTTCGATTGGTGGGGTACAAAACACCATCAGGTAGATCCAAAAACGTATGCCGATAAATTAGATACCGTACTTAAAGGAGGGATTTCTATTAACATGTACATGTTTCATGGTGGTACAACCAGAGGTTTTATGAATGGGGCAAATTATAACGATTCTACAGCTTACGAACCGCAGATTAGTAGTTATGATTATGATGCACCATTAGATGAGGCAGGTAATGCAACGCCAAAATTTATGCTTTTCCGCGAAGCGATTAAAAAGAATTTGCCAGCAAACCAAACACTTCCTGTTGTACCTGCCGCCAAGCCGGCAGCTGCATTGCCAGTAATTACTTTTACTAAATCAACAGATATCTTTAACCTGGTTGGGAAACCTCAATTAAGTGAACAACCACTAACCTTCGAAGCCCTTAACCAACCTTATGGTTTTGTATTATACAACAGCACAATAAAAGGTGGGCGCAAAGGTGTGATTAAAATCAACGAACTGCGCGATTATGGATTAGTATATATCAATAAAAAACTTGCGGGTGTTTTAGATAGACGACTTTATCAAGATAGTTTGGTCGTTAATCTTCCCGCTGGCAATGTACAACTTGATGTTTTAGTAGAAAACATGGGTAGAATTAATTTTGGTCCTTACCTGCTTAAAAACAACAAAGGGATTACCAAAAATGTAACTTTTAATGGTAAAGAGATTAAATCATGGAAAATATATCCCTTGCCATTTGATAAAATAGATGCCCAAAAAATACAGCCAAAAGTAAATAGCCAGTCTGCGGCGGTGCTTAAATCGGCTTCCTTTAATTTAACGAAAGTTGCCGACACTTATTTGGATATGCGCCAGTGGGGAAAAGGACTGGTTTGGGTTAATGGACATAATTTAGGTAAATATTGGGCTATCGGGCCACAACAGACCATTTATTTGCCTGCAGAATGGCTTAAAAAGGGAAAGAATGAAATTGTAGTTTTCGAACTGCTTAAACCTAAACAAGATACATTAAGCAGTTTAGATAAAGCTATTTTAAATGAACTAAAAAAATAAATCACATTTCGATTTTCTTCTGGTTAACGCCTCACTAACCAAATATTAAATCATTACCTATGAAAATTAAAACGTCAATTGCAACAATGGCTGTTATGTTAAGCGTGTGCTTAATGGGCTGTGAAAAAAAAGAATTAATTACAGAAACTCCGCTCGAAATTGATAAAACGGATGTTACAGATGCTCAGAAATTAAATGTAGAATCGGTTGGTGCTGCAGGCATTGCAGGCGTAAATTGGGCGGATGGCCGTGACAATTTTGTTGATGGCTGGGTAATCCCCTCAAGCTTAACCGCTGGTGATGATTACACCACCGTATCGGCAAAGGCAAATGCGATATTAACGGGTTTTCAAAATAACATGCCAGGTGTAAATACAGTAAGGTTACCAATTAATCCGCCAAGTGTATCCGATTCGTGGTGGGATGCATATACTGGCGCAATAGATCGTGCATTAAGCAAAAACATGAAAGTGATTTTGGCTTATTGGGAGAGTGCATCTTCCCGTAATGGCACTATCGATGACACTACTCAGTTTTGGGCCATGTGGCAAACCGTAGTTAACAAATATGGAAGTAATGCAAATGTGTATTTCGAGCCCATGAATGAGCCGCATGGTTATACATTGACCCAACTAACCACTATTTATGCCGAATGGCTTTCCCGTTACCCCAATGTAAGCAAAGGCCGGATTCTTTTAGGTGGTACCGGCTATTCGGAAAATGTAACAGCTGTTGGTGCAGATAGCCGCTTTTCGAGCTGCCTCTTATCCCTGCATAATTATGCATTTTGGTCTACCAGAACACAATCGGCCTGGGAAGCTGACTGGCGAAGCCGTTTCGGTAATTATGCAAGCCGTACCGTGGTTACCGAATATGGTGCAGCCATGACTACGGGTAAAAATTATACTGGTTCGGTTGGTAGCGATAATGAAATTGCCTATATAGTTGGTTCTACCAATGTATTTAGGAACGATAAAGTTGCCAGTGTGTACTGGCCAGGGCTTAGAGATAATGATAGTTACAGTATTCAGAACCGTGGCGGAAGCGGAACAAATATTACCTTAACAACTACCAATCAATCGGGATTAACCCGTATCAGATATGGCTGGGGTTTATAAGGTGTAAGAAAAAAATCCGTCTCATAAATTATTGTTTAAGAGACGGATTTTGCTCTTCATTGTTATATAAATGCATTTATTTATTCAAAATTTCATCAGGAAAAGGCACTACTTTTCCGGTCGTTTTTTCTATAGCCATTTGTACGCCACATTCTTTTAAGGTTTTGTCTAAAAGCATGGCTAACTCCGCGCAAACGTTTGATATGTTTATTGTTTTCAATCTATGCTTTTGTAGTGAAAAACGAGGGTAGATGCAAAATAGGTTTTGAGGTGTTAAAACATCATTTTTATGTTATATATCGGTTTTGATGACAAAGAGGGTGGAAAAATAAATAAATAATAAAATTTCTGATCGTATTTAACAACATGATCTCTAAATATTTAGCGCTGTTTTGTTTAATTAAGGTTAAGTTTTTATTAAATAGATTGACCTTGTTCTTTGCGGGAATGAATTTAATTTCTAACTTCGCAGCCTCGAAAGGGACAAAATGATTCCGTAGCTCAGCTGGTAGAGCATTACACTTTTAATGTAGTGGTCCTGGGTTCGAATCCCAGCGGGATCACAAGAAACAATATCAAAGAGAACTAAAACCCTGCAAATCAAATGATTGCAGGGTTTTTGCTTTTACGGGTTATACCAAAATATGCACGAAATCGCATATAAAATGTGCGTCATTCGGTGCGTCGTTCTTTATAATATCAAACTCCCCTAATTCGTATTAAAACATTGATATTCAACTAGTTTAATAGATGAACATCTTGTATGAATGAAACTGCAAAGCTATTTTTGTTTAACCTTAATGTTATCGTTATGAAAACTAATTTTAGCGTGCTTTTCTTTTTGAAAAAGCCAAAAAACTACACTAAAGGGGCTGTTTACTTTATCTTTTTAAGAATTACGGTGGACGGGATTCGTGCAGAAATGTCCACAAGCAGAAACTGCGAACCAGAGAGGTGGAATGCCAAAGCCGGAAAAGTTATCGGCACAAAGGAAGATGTCAAAATCCTGAATGCCTATTTGGAAAATATGAAAGCGGAGGTTTATGCAGCGCATAGCCAGCTAAACGTGGACGGAGCTGCAATAACCGCTGATAGCGTTAAATGCAAATTCCTAGGCAAGGCCGAAAAAACACACACCATTATGGAGGCCATTAAAATCCACAACACAAACATGGCCGCACTTGTAGAAAAGGACGATTATGCGGAAGGCACTTTGAGACGGTTTAAAGTGCTTGAAAAGCACGTTAAAGAATATCTTTTATTCAAATACCAAACAAATGACCTCAACATCCGATATATAGACCATGAGTTTATTGATGGTTTTGATTTCTACCTGCACACCTCAAAGGATAATGATACCAATACCGCCAGTAAGCACCTTAAAAATCTGGGAAAGATTGTCCGTATATGTCTTAGAAACAAATGGATCATCACCGACCCCTTCTTTGGTTATAAGCTGAAATCAAAACTCGTACAAAGGGAATACCTGACTGCGGATGAACTGCAAAACATTGCGGGCAAAAAATACAGTACAGCAAGACTTTCACAGGTTCGGGATTTCTTCCTGTTTAGCTGTTATACGGGGCTGTCCTATGCCGATGTGCAAAAACTCAAACAAACCGACATACGTATAGGTATAGACGGGGAAAAGTGGCTGTTCAGCTATCGCAAAAAAACAGGCACACCTGTAGCTGTCCCGCTTATTCCTTTAGCTGCTGATATTCTGGAAAGATATAAAGATCACCCTTTATGTGCCAATCACAACAGGGCGCTGCCAATTTCCAGCAATCAAAAAATGAACGAGTATCTGGTGGAGATTGCCGCCCTGTCAGGCATCATCAAAACGTTGGGCAACCGGATTGCCAAGCGAACTTTTGCCACTACAGTTACCCTACTGAACGGTGTAGCTATCGAAAGCGTATCTAAAATGATGGGGCATACCAATATACGCACCACCCAACTTTATGCAAAAATGCTGGATGAAAAGGTAAGCAGTGACATGGCACCTTTAAGACAGATATTTGCCTCAATTTAACCCATCCCCAGTCGGCAGTTCAAGTGCCGACCGCTTTTAAATACACGATCAAAGAATGGAAACAAAGATCAAAATTTCTGATGAACTGGTTATGAACCAGATTTACATCATGAGAGGACATAAAGTGATGCTGGATTCCGATCTGGCTGAACTATATGGAGTGGAAACCAAACAGCTAAAGCGGCAGGTAAAAAGAAATGCGGAACGTTTTCCCGAAGATTTCATGTTTGAGTTGGATACGGAGGAACAGAAAATCTTAAGGAGCCAATTTGGCACCTTAAGACACGGGGCGCACTCCAAATATAACATCATGGCCTTTACCGAACAGGGTGTAGCAATGCTTTCCAGCGTGCTAAACAGTATAAGGGCTATTGAGGTAAACATCCAGATCATTCGTATTTTTACCAGAATGCGCCATATGCTGTCCGACAATACAGAGATTAGGCTGGAAATTGAAAAGATTAAAGGGAAACTGGGTAGCCAAGACAAAAACATGGAAATCGTTTTCCGCTACTTAGACGAACTGCTGGAGAAACAAGAACGGCCAATGCCTAAAAGGACACGCATTGGGTTCAGACCCGACGAACTGTAGTTTTCTGTTACTGTCTTCTCCGTATATGCCAAAAGCGGGAACAGCAATGGCCAAGAGCGGAGCCGTTCCGCAGGCCGCAAATGCGAGGTGGCCAGTTTGTGGCATTAATAATCCATTATAGAGACTCATCTCAGTAATTGCATTAAGGGTATTAGAATAAAAAAAAATACCTACTTTAGGCATTCCAGACAGTGATGTCTAGTCTTTGTGTGATAGAAACGGTGTATAACAATATTATTTTTTTTAAATGTCATAGTTGATGGAGGGCAATCATTTTTTATTAAATATTTTCACGAAGGAATTATTTAAAGAGGAAGAATTAAATAGCATTATCCCCCTTTTTAAGAAAGTGAAATTTTATAAGGACGATTACTTACTTAGAGAAGGCAAGGTCGAAAATCTATATTGGTTCTTAGAGCAAGGGTATGCACGTTCGTATGTCACAGACTCCAAGGGAAATGATATTACCACCGAGTTTTATTCAAAAGGAGACGTAGTCATAGACTGGCCATCATTTTTCCTTAGAAGTCCCACACGAGAATATATACAAGCATTGACAGATTGCGAGTGTTGGCAGCTGGATTTTGAAACTTTTCAAAAGTTGTTTCATAGCATAGAGACATTTCGGGAACAAGGGCGGACGAGGCTGGTTCAATCTTATTTTTCATCTAAGAACCATCGCATCACTATCATTGCAGATCAAGCGAAAGAACGCTATCTCCAGCTATTGAAAGCACGCCCCCACATCATACAGAATATACAGTTAAAGCATATTGCTACATTTTTGGGGATTACGAATTATTCGCTCAGCCGAATTAGAAGAGAAATAAGTGAATGAAGTTTCTTTTTTGTCATAGGTCAATTCAATATCCATCGTAGCCGATTAAATTTGCTTTATTGATTATAACATACAGATGCTACAAATCACCTTTTCAATTATTACGTTGTTATCTATTGTACTATTTTACTATGGAACAAAGAAGAAAAAAATAGTTTCATTAATCTATTTCACTTGGCTCGTTATAATCGGCTCAATTACACTTTCAGGTTTTTTTGCTTCTAATCCTAAAAGTTTTATAGTTGCCGTAGTGTCAACTATTGCGTTATCGGTATTCGTATTCAAAAAGGTAGATTTAAACAATATCAATAAGAAAATATTGCTAGCTATTCATCTTTTAAGAATACCTGTTGAGCTGATATTACTCGGATTGTTTATTCAAAAAAAAATACCTGTACTAATGACCTTTCAAGGATGGAATTTTGATATATTCATTGGAGCGACGGCTATTTTGTTCCTACTAACTCATTTTCGCAGAGAAAGTAAGCTTAAAGACAAAGTTTTTCTGATTTGGAATATTTTTGGTTTGATCTTTCTGGCCATTATTGTGGTAACTGCTGTTCTCTCTTCACCATTACCTATTCAACAATTTGGATTTGAACAACCGAACATTGCTGTTTTGGAGTTCCCTTTCTGTTTCTTGCCCACTATTGTTGTTCCTATAGTTGCCTTATCACATCTCTTATTAATAAAAAGCATAATTAACAATGGTAAGGCTAAGCATGCAAAAACAGAAATCCCGATGTAAGCCTAAATAAATTCAAAGCCTTGTATAAAATGGAAACAACAATCAGCAAATCGGAGATTAAAGCTTTAGGATTTCTTCCATAACTTATTCTATTTATCAATAAATCTATATCCCATTCTCAATTGATCTACAAAGTCTTTAAAATCACCGTCATAGTGTTTTTTTAGTACTAAGAGCTGAAATTGGCTTCGCTGAAAATAACTGACCAATTGGCTGTCATTAACAGAGTTCAACAGCACATATTTTCTCGGGCTGTAGCTCAGCATAGCAAAGAAGGCGGTGTTGAAGTAATATTGTAGCGGATGTATTTTTCCTTGAAGCACTATTCGAAGTTCCAGTTTATAATAATCGCCCATGTCTTTCCATAGAAAACAGATTTCTGGTGTTTCATTATTGAAGGCGCATGGCGTCATATACGATCTTCTTGGCTTGCCCTTTACATTACGCATTCCATATGTATAACTGTAGTGTGTGTACAACCTTCCTGAAAGTAAAGGAAGCGCCTTTTGCCAGAGCTCAAAAAGCTGATTAAAATTATCTTGGTTCCGTTTCCGTTTTTCAGAAAGCTTATGAGCGTCTTCTTTATATTCCGGGCTAGCCACCAAGGCTATTTTCTTCATGTCGAAGCAAATCTCAACGAGGTTTTGTTGTTCGTCTGAAAGATCGATTTCAGAAAGTTGCATTTCATTAAGCACGTATTTTGTAAAGCTTCTTACCTCGGTTTTAGCCTTATTCAAAATCCCTATATAAGGAATTAAAAAGGGATAATGATTTGTTCGGAACCTTTCATTGTTGTTATCTGCCAAACAGAAACCCAACACCGTGTATGTTTCTCTAGGTGGCTGTTCTTGAATTGAATGAACTGCTTTCCGTAGGTCCACTATGTTTGCAGATACTATGGGGAGTTGTTTTCCAGGTTTATATAGGCCCTTGTACCTCACTTTTGACGACACGTGTAAATTATCCTTCGACTTGTGAATCATCAGGTACTTAGATCCCCCTGTTTTCTGATCAAAGAATCCCGGCCAATAATAGTCCTCGAAATTATATTCAGTGTAATAGTACATCAGTTGGTTAAGCGAAAAATAAGCATATCGGCTCAAATAGTTTTCATGGGTATCAACGCTGCAGCTCACCAGTAGTTCGGAGGTGGTGACCTTAATGTAAACCATTTCTTCGGGCTCTCTGTCCAGAATTACACCTATTACAAGCATTTCATTGCTAAAAGATATCTTTCTGATTTTAATGGGGAAATAGCCCCTTTTGGGTTTTCTGATCTCGGAATATTGGTTCATTGTATTTTCTGTAAGTATTCTTGTATTTGGCGTAAAAGGCAAATGAAAGAAGTTCATTGATGGAATAGTTTTATCCGGCATAATCCACCTCACTTTCTTTTTTTAATTGTGTGTAGGAATCTGCCACTTTTGCAAGGAATTTTATCTTGTCACCGCACATAATTTCTGTGAGTTTTAAAAAGGAGGAAACACGGGTGAATATTTGTTCCGCATCGGCCTGATCAACCTTAAAATCATCTTTATAGCGTGCAGCGGAATAACTTTTTACCATGATATCAAAGAGCCTTTTGTCCTCTTCACTGCCCGATAAGAATAGCCTTGATGGTGCCGGAGAAAAGCTATCGCACAACCGAAGTTGTCTATACAGGTTGTGTATATCAGAACGGTAAGCTAGATGAACCCTGATCAAAACAATACAGCACTGTTCTACGACTTGATGCGCCATAAATGCACTTAGATTGAAATGTTGGTTCGTCAGGCATTCTTTTGCGCTTTTTAAAAAACCTGTTGCCAACGGAAAGCGATGGTTGTAATGTTTTTGGGCTTTTAGTGCTCCCTGTGTAGGTATCAAACTTGTAGCCTGGAAAGGTTGTACCATACCATCCCGACTATAGAGAATTCTACCCTCGTTAGAAATGGTAATGAAAAACCTGTTATTGGCCTTTATTGCATCTGCAATGGTTTCTTTCCCATGAGCCAATATGGTGATCTTGCCGAAAGGATAGTGATTATTGGCAAAGTCCTGCACCTCGTGTTCAATTCTGGTGACGCTTTCTGTGACCATCAATAAAAAATAATGATAATTTTCTGTACTGTGTTTTTCTAAAAAACAACTTTCATTGACTTTAAAATCAATGTTTTTACCAAAGCTATAGAGTTGCTCGGGTTTGAATTTTTGAACCAGCTCCTTAATAAAGGCCGAAAAGTTTTCTTTCTGGAACTGACCAGATTGCGAGAATTGTGTTTCCATAATCGTGACATTTTTGATTTCTGAGATCAAAAATGAGGTACGGCAATGCCGTAACCTACCAATTAAATTGGTATCTTACTACAATACATTGGTTCATTACTATCTTAGGAATTTATTATATTTGCTTTATGGAAACGCCTACAAAATCTAACAAAGTGCACATCGGCAGAAAGATCAGCCGTATCAGGGAAATACGTGGTATCAAGCAGGATTATCTTGCCATTGAACTTGGCGTAAGCCAACAAACCATATCTAAGATAGAGCAGAGTGAGGAAGTTGAAGATGCAATGTTGGAAAAGATTGCAGGTGTACTTGGTGTGAGTGCCGAAGCAATAAAGAATTTCAGTGAAGAGGTTCTTATATTCCACATTCAAAATATGCATGATAACGCATCAGCATACCAGTACAATTACCAATGTCATTACAATCCTTTAGATAAAGTGGTAGAACTTTATGAACGACTACTTCAAAGCGAACGTGAAAAGGTAGAGCTACTTAAGAGGGGAAATAACGAAAAGTAAAGTCGTCTGATAATCTTTTTATATAATTGTAAAAGGCATCAGAATTAGTTCTGATGCCTTTTTTTTATAAATAAGCTGTCACCGTAAGCGTTTATACTTAGCAACTTTATGATCTCAAAATTTAGGTCAGATGATTATTTAGTAACTTATTTATTGAATGGCAAATTATTTCATATCGTCCCCTATAGTCGCACTTCCAACATTTATCATTGCACATAAATAAACTCAATCTTTCTTTTTTAGCGAATGCAGCCGCTTCCTCGCTTGCTTCGCCTCTTCTGCCGTTTCTCTGGCAATTTCTTCCGCATAGGCTTTTTCCAATGCTTCGTTTTCCAGCTTGATGGTATTCTCTTCCATCGCCTTTGGATTACGGATGTAGGTCGTATCCGCCCAATTTCCCCATTTAGGGGCTATCTGCCTGATCGCACGAAACTTAATTTCACTGGCACTCATGCGGTTTTTTTCGTGTTTCAGGTATAAAGCTGTTCCTGTCGATGAGGCTGTGATTAGGAAACAGGCTGCTACACCAATGATGAGGTTTTTTGACCATGCCCCGAAATGGTGGTGATGTTCGTTTTTTACGGTCATGACCTTAGGCATGGTATCCACGAGGTCTTTAACCTGATCGATCTGCTGGCTGATTTTCTGATCGTCATAACGCTTATTGGATTTTTCTATCTGGCCAGAGATGTTAGCTAAAGTCTCTTTATACTGCTGCAAAAACGACTTTAAAAATTCTGGTAGTTCGCTTTCGATGACTTCCATACGCTTAACTAAGCCCAGAATAAGCTCTTCGGCCATGTTTACTTTTTCTTCTAATTCATCTTGTTTCATTACATTGAATTTTGGCGGTGAATATTTTTGTTTATCTATCTGGTTACTCCCTGGGATTGCTCTGCCTGATGTTTCTTTCGTTTCCTGCGCGCTATTTCTGCATCTCCGACCGGATCTGGTGCCGATGGCACAAACTCTGGGCTAAGGAGCATATCCAGCAGGTTTTCAACTACACTAGACACATTCGGACTATGCTGGTGCTCGGCATGAATGCCCTGCCGGATGGTGTGCCGCAACTGCTGCGCCAATGAGGGATGATGCGCCTCCCTTGCTGCATGGTAATCCTGTACCTGCTGGTTGCGGTTCAACTGTGCATCCATACGGGAAAAGCTCAAACTCCGGTCAATGGCGGAACCCTTTATTTTCAGCCCGCCCTTTTCAAACGAAATGCCCTGGACTTCTTTGGTACCACTTTTGAACTTATAGGCGATACCGATGCCCCGTACGGTCAGCTTCGCTTCCAACTCTTTCCAGTTCATGGAAGTTTTCATAGCCGCCTTGATGGCATCATACATTTCATACCTGATCTTTTCCCTGCCATTTAAAGCCTGCATGTTGACCTGCTCTTTGCCCTTGCCCCATTGGTAACCGTATTTTAAGGTAAGCTCCCTGCAGGCTTTGATATTGCGTGCGTAATTATTCTTATCGGTGATCGTAGCCCCCTTGTTATTGACCCGGTTATAGACCACGTGCAAATGTGGGTGCAGTCTATCATGATGACGTACCACCACGTACTGTGTATCTCGGATACCCATCTTATGCATATACTCTTTGGCGTGTTCCAGCATGATCTCATCTGTCAGTTTGGGCAGGTCTTCCTTGCTCCAACTTAAGACCAGATGCCCGACCGCCTTGCCTAGTTCCGGCCTCATTTTACGTTGCAGGTTAAAATCATTGGTCAGTGTGGTAGCGTTCTGCATTCTTACACCCTCGGCAAAAAGAATCTTCGCTTCGGGCTTGTCCACGATGTAGCGGACACAGCCCCCGAAGCTTCTTCCTGTGATCGGTTTACCGA
>CAMLDJ010000151.1 GCA_946478755.1 uncultured Pedobacter sp.
GAGCAGGCTTCATGACCTCTTTGTTAATATTGAAGGGATGACACCTGCAGAATAAAAAAATGGCGGAAAAGATCTGAGCATCAATTATAGCTTTGCCGAGAGTCCATTTGGGAACCTTATAGTCGCCTCCACCAGCAAAGGGATATGCTTTATGGCCTTTAACGAGGATGACAACCTGGCACTGGTGGAGTTGAGATCGAAGTTTCCAAATGCTTTGTTCATCAGAAAATTAGATCTCATCCAACAGAATGCGCTTTTCATTTTCCAAAACGACTGGACTAAACTGCCGGAAATCAAACTGCATTTAAAAGGGACTGATTTTCAGCTCAAGGTTTGGGAAACATTAATGAAGATCCCAATGGGGCAACTTTCTACCTATGGTACGATTGCCAGGCAAATTGATAAGCCAAATGCATCAAGAGCAGTAGGGACTGCTATTGGAAGTAATCCTGTAGCTTTTCTCATTCCCTGTCACCGTGTGATCCAGTCTACCGGAGTATTCGGCGGATACATGTGGGGTAACACCCGAAAAACTGCTATAATTGGATGGGAGGGGGCTAAGTCTGATTGCTACTCTTCCTCCAGGTAAATCTCGTGCACCAGGAATTTGACTTGTTTTACAGGTTCTAAGAGTTCTGTAACGTCTTCAGAATCGATATGGTAAATGGTTTCTCCAGTATCCGGAATTTCCGAGTTTGGGATCAATTCAAAGAATTTAACCGGCAAATCCGTATCCAGTTCAACAAGTTTAATATAGCTTACACCGTTGTTTTTCCAGTCCTGCAGGATCTGTGCATTGAACTGGACATAGGGGTTTCTGTTTTCGTTTTCCATGGTGTAAAGCTAAGGGCATTATTTTTCGAGCAAGGTAAGGAGTTTTTTATAGGATAGATCTTTATAATCGTTAATGTACAGGTCGCAGGGAGGAAGTTCTTCTTTTGTATGAGAACTTAATACGCCCACCACACGCATTTCGGCATTTAAAGCTGCGGAAACACCGGAGAAAGAATCTTCGAATACCAGGCATTGTTCCGGACTTACACCCAGGTTAGCCGCTGAACGTAAATAAACTTCAGGGTCGGGTTTATGTTTTTTCACATCTTCACTGGCCATTATAGACCCTAATTTTTCCCTGATGTTAATTTTGCCCAATATTAATTCCAGGTTGGCATAGGGAGCTGAAGTTGCAACGCCTAATTCTACCCCGTTTTCTTTTAGATCTGTCATGAATTCAATGATGCCACTGATGGGTTCAATATGCGGTTCATATATTTTCCTGAAAAGTCCTTCTTTCTCTTCTTCCATTTGCAGAAGCTCTTCGCCGGTGACGGGGCGCTTAAAAAAATGGCTTAAAATATAGCTATTGCTTTTTCCAAACATATGTTGTGCAAATTCCTCATCTGTTGGGGCGAGGTTCCTTATGGAGAAAAATTCACGAAAGGCAAGAGAATGGTACGGGTTCGTATGGCAGATGACGCCATCCATGTCAAATATAACTGCAATTTCACTGTTCATTGCGCAAATTTAATAAGTTTCCTGGTATTGCAGCATACAATTTCGGGATAGCATTTTTAACTGATGACACAAAAAGCGTGGCCCTGCCGAGGCTTTTAGAAATCTTTTTGTTGGGCTGCGATCAGGCAGCCTATCTGTCCGTAATGGTAATAGTCGTGTTGCAGAATGCCATTGGCAAGGTAAGCGAAGTCATATGGTCTTCCGGGAACAGTATCGTACCACCTGTCGTCAGAGAAATGATTTAAGCCACTGATTAAATCCTGCTGCGACTGAAAGAACTTGTTCAGCGTGAGTTCCCAGCTATCAATTTCCGGCCAGTCTGCCGCGGTATTGTCAATGATATCAAATTCAGCATCGCCATTGAGCTTCTTGACTGCAAAATATCGCCAGGCGGTCATATGATTCACAATTTCGCAGATGGTGTGATTAAAAAACTTGACTTTATTCATTGCTGTCCTGGCATCCAGAATGGCGACCTTACGCTGAAAATTTTCAGTCACCCACTGCTCACCGCTGTAAAACTCGTTTAATTGGTGTATAATGTTTTGTTTAAATGTGATCATGGCATATTCGTCTGAATATTTAAACAAACAGGCGAGTGGAAAGTTCTGTTGTGCTATTTTCAGCCTGGGATAGCTTGTCGCATTTCACCCGGGGAATGTCGTTTTCGGGCAGTGCGGTTTCGCAAAACCTAACCTACCTTTACCGTGTAAATAAATCAACATTTGAAATATGGAAACAGCAAACAAAACAAACCTCACAGTAGAAGCTACAGTGAATGCACCTGTTGAAAAAGTATGGGAAATCTGGACACAACCCGAACACATTACAAAATGGAACAGCCCTTCTGATGATTGGCATACGCCAAGCGCAGAAAATGATTTACGTGTGGGGGGGAGATTTTCATCCCGTATGGAAGCTAAAGACGGAAGTTTTGGTTTTGATTTTGGCGGAGTGTATGATGAAGTGAAAACCAATGAATGGATTGCCTATACCCTTGATGATGGCAGAAAAGTTAAAATTTCCTTTGTGACAAACGGAGTGACTACCAAAGTGACAGAAAGCTTTGAAGCTGAAGATATTAATCCCATTGAAATGCAGCAGGGCGGATGGCAGGCGATCATAGATAATTTTAA
This sequence comes from uncultured Pedobacter sp., assembly GCA_946478755.1. The sequence goes on from CAMLDJ010000151.1 coordinate 2,652, forward strand.
AAAATATACGGAGGCTAAGGCCTGACTGGATTAAAAAGCAATTATTCCGGACAGCGTAATTCTTGTCACTATCTGGAATAATTGCTTTCCGTTCTGATTGCCTGTTTCTTGGCCCCAATCAAATTTGCCGCTCGCCCCCTCCGCAGACGAACATATTTTAGCGCTGCAGAAATACCTTAAGAAAGTGGCTACTGACGCTCTAGTCCAGTAAGCTCTGATTTGTCAACCCGTATTTTTTTGTAAAGCGCGCAAAATCATTGTTCCCGGTGAGGATAAAAACCCCTTTATTGCTATTATCTTCCAGAAATTTAACCAGTCCATGTATCTGAGCGTACAATTTGTTTTTATCATTTCCGGCTGAGCGTTCATGCTGTATTTCAAGGTCGATCTTAATGTAACTCAATACCAGTAGCAGGCGTGATAAGTTTTGTTTTGCCGGATCGTTTAAAGACTGCTCATGTAAATTTTTGACGATCGCAATTTCTGTATTTATCCTTTTTTGCGCCTGTTCAATGGCCTTTTTTGATTTTAACGTGGAGAATGGAATACTGCCATACACCGGCACTATTTCTTCTATAGTGGCATAAGTGTTTTTAATTTTTTTCCAGTTGGCAGCATATCGGCTTTTAAAATAGGATTGAATCAGGCTATCCAGATCTATATCTGATTTCCATGCTAAATGCGCAAGAACATAGTGGTTCAGTTCATAGGAAAACCAATCTCCCTGTTCTGCATAGCATGATATACCATTTAAAGGGACTTTTGCAATCCAGTTCATGTCCTTTTGCAAATAGTTGGGTATGATGTTAGCGAGTGATCGCCATGCCTGCTTCCGATAGTAGGAATAAAAAGTAATATTCCCCTTAAAAGTCTTGCGCCATGCCTGAATTGCATCAGCGTATTCTTTGTTATTGATAGCTGTCGGATCATTGATCTGGTATTCAAAACTTTGATTGATCGGACAGATCTCAAGCAAGACATCTTCGTCGATGACCTCCTTCTCGGGGGGCAGAAGTGCAAATGAATAGGCGATAATCTCTGTTTTAACCTTTAATCCTGCTGCTTTAATCGCAGCATTTACGCTATTTGTTAAACGTACCTGTCTGTCTTGCGGGGTTCCGTATTTTTTCCAGTCGGGACAATCCGACCAGCGGCCTACATCAGGTGGCCACAGGTCAAAGATTTCAATTTCGGGATGCGATTTTAAATAATCAACAACATTTTTTACAAAAAAATCTACCGCTTCAGGGTGCTCTGTATTGAACACCAGGCGATCTGAGGAGCTGTAATTGCATAGACTATCTTTACCAAACCAATCAGGATGTTGTTTAAATAAATTGCCGTTTAGCATTCTTTTGTTCAGGAAATTCTGGTAACCATGTCCACCAACCTCTACAGTAATCCCTCTTTTTTGCATTTCGGGTGTTACCTCTTCACGCCATTTATCCCATTTTGTTTTACTGGTATTATTTTTGTCCATTGCCAACCGTAAGGTGTTATACCTTACTTTAGGCATCCATTCTACTAATTTTGTTAAGTTTTCAGCGGTATTTTCTCTTGCACCTGCAACGTCCAGTTTCCTGTATTCGAGTGCCGGGTGTTCTTTAATCTGCCCTACATAATTAAAATTTAACTCGGGCTGATCAGGAATAATTTCTGCATTCCCATTGTAATGACTGAAATCAGGTGCAAGCCATTGACAGCCTAATCTGCCAAGAAAATCGTATATACTATATAGCAATGCCCTGTCTGAATTCCCACACATAATGATATCCCTGTTCACTACGGTTATCGCATAATCATCGGTATTGCCGGATTTCTTTACCTCCAGGCGTATTGTCGGCCTACGACTGGCTTGTCCCTTGTTGATAATAAATTTGCTTCCCGTAATTCGTTGAAGATATTTTGCAAGCTCATCAGCCGAAAACTGCTGCGAAGCCGTCGGATTTATTGGAATAGAAATGCTAAAGTTGGGTTTCCCTTTTGAATGAATGGGGATATCTTTTGCAATAACGGGAATGCTAAGGCTCAGCAGTAAAATGAAGGATAGGGCTGACAGACTATTTTTAACTTTCATGTTTCGTGGCGTTTATTTGCCTGCCTGTTTTGGAAGACAATACGTTGTTGCCTAAGATAGGCCTGTTACGACCTTTCTTTACAGGGTGAATAATTCATATTTACCGTACAAATGAAACGTTTGAATTGTTGAAAATGCTAAGAAGCAATTCTATTTATGGTAAAGCCTGTGCGGAGCTATTTGTAAAACTTTGTATAGAAAACTATTTATTCAGCATGAATTTATCTTTGAATAAGTATATCTTCAATATAAAATAATGCCCATGCCGAAGCCAAAGAGATCAATTGTTGTGCTGTTTAGAGAAATTTGTGAAGGTAATGAACTGGCTTTCAATGAACTTTTTCTGATATACTATGATCGGCTGGTTGCTTTTTCGATGTCCTATATAAAGCAACGGGAGCACGCGGAAGAACTTAGCTCCGAGCTATTTGTGAAGCTATGGCTTAAACGTGATACACTCCGGGATATTTTAAACCCTGAAGTTTACCTGTATGTCGCTGTAAAAAATGCGGCACTGAATCATCTCCGCGATAGCAAAAAAAGTAGCCAGCTAACGGTGGATGATGTGGATGGGCTGACACTGGAGTTCGGTGATGACAGCGGGCCGGAAGTGGAAACCAAAGAATTGACACGGAAATTGAATGAAGCTATAGCTGCTTTGCCAGAACAGCGAAGAATCATCTTCAAATTGATCAAAGAAAATGAGCTTAAATGCAGGGAAGTTGCCTTGATCTTGAATATTTCTGTCAGAACGGTTGAGAATCAACTGTATAAAGCTGTTAAAACGCTTGCTGATGTAATCAGTCCTTATCTAGGTTATCACCCGCAAAAACGTATGAGCAAAAAACAGGCGCTTTCCCACCTTCCTTTTTTATTTTTTTTCTAAGCCAATAAGTAGTTGACAAAGTCTGCGTGTCTTTAAGGTATAAGACGCAATGATTATGAAGAAACAAAACTTTCTGACCCTGTTAGCTAGAAGATGGAGTGGAGAGATATCCCCTGAAGAGGAAAAGGAATTAACGCAGGCTATCGGACAGGATGAAAATTTTAAGCAGATAGCTATTAGGCTGACTGCTTATTTCGAGAATAAAAAGGATAATCATACCGGTGTGGAGACCAGCGAAAAGTTAAAAAGTGTCTGGGAAACAATTGATATGGCAGAGCAGCAAAGCTTTGTGCCTGAATATGATCACACCGAACCTGCAGTAACAACATTTTCTGCAATCTACTTCCTAAAAATCGCGGCTGTTTTTTTAGTGGTTCTAGGCTTTGCGCCGATTACTTATAACTTGCTGAATAGTCACAGGTCTTTAAAATTCGATGTGGTCAATACTGCCAGTGATAAGAGATACAAAACACTTGATGATGGCACTGAGGTCTGGTTAAACCGGGGATCATCAATTAGGTTTAACCAAAGATTTGGAAAGGAGAAAAGGGAGATATTTCTGGAGGGGGAGGCTTTTTTTGATGTCGCTAAAAATGAGGAAATTCCGCTTTTTATACATGTCCGTAACCTGAATATTGAAGTAAAAGGGACTGCCTTCAATGTAAATGCCTATCGGAAGCGTGCTAACATCGAGGTTTCCCTGCTGAGGGGATTAATAGAGATTACCAGCGACCTGGACAAAGGGAACAGGGTACTCCTGCTCAAACCCAATGAAAAGCTAATTGCAGCCACCAAAGATACCGGATCTGGTCAGGTTTTAAAGGTGATCCCTATTGGCGCAGAAGGAGAATCACAGGATACCAAATGGGTCCAGGATTCGCTGATCTTTAAAAAAGAAAAGTTGAAAGACCTTGTCAGCCGCCTGGAAAAGAAATATGCCATTAAAATAGAAATCCAAAAAGAGGAATTAAAGGATAAAAGGTTTAGCGGAAGTTTTGACGCCGAAAGCTTAAAAGAAGCGATCGAGGCCCTGCGATTATCATATCCGTTTACTTATACCGTCAATGACAAACTGGTGATCATCAAATAGCTGTGATGAAGAGATATATCCAAATGATTGTAACGTTGGCGGTGCTCAGTCACTCTAGTACACATGCGCAGAACTGTAAAATATCTTTGTCTGCAAACCAACAGCCGCTGACCAGAGTTTTGGAACAGATTGAACGGGCCTGTGCTTATTCGATTGTGTACAGCAATGACGTAGTGCCGGATACCATGCTGATTACCATTCATGTACAGCGGATTCCTGTTGCTGAAGTGCTAACTAAGGTTTTGCCTGAAAAGCAACTCTTTTACAAAATGATGTCGGAACGGCTGATAGTGATTGGTCGCAACCGGATCGACAAATTGGTGGCCGATGAATCAATGACAAAAAATACATTGTCTGGAAGAATAACAGATCAGAAAAAAGCTGCAGTACCTTTTGCATCGCTTGGGTTAATGCAGGGCAGCGGATATGTAAGTGGCAGCATCAGCAATGAGCATGGATATTTTAAACTTGCGTATGCATTTAAAAACCGAGTGAAATATACGATAAAGGTTTCATCGGTAGGCTACCAGCCCCTATCTTTCGATTTTGTATACCCTGATACTGCCTTGCTTAGAAACATTGTTTTGAAAGAAGAACACAATACGCTGAATACTGTCAATATTACGACAACAAGGCCATTGATAGAAAGGAAAACAGACCGGTACATCGTAAATGTGGAGGGGAGTGTACTTGCTAATGGAAATACAGGTCTCGAAGTGCTTCAGAAATCGCCCGGGATATGGGTCGGGGGTGATGGCTCGATTAAGATCAAGGGAAACCAATCTGTAATGGTGATGATCAATGATGTGGTGCAACGCATGTCGGAAAGCGATCTCGCTGAGTACCTGCGTACACTGAGGTCAGAAGATATCAGCAAGATCGAGATTATTTCCAGCCCTCCTTCAGAATTTGAAGCTGCAGGTTCTGGAGGCATCATCCATATTATATTGAAAAAAGCCAGAAAGGATGGATTGTTGGGATCGGTATCGGCCCAGTATCGTCAACAGGTAGAACGGCCAGCTTATGGCGGATCGAGCAGCCTCAATTACAAGATTAAGAACTTATACCTCTCAGGAAGTTTATCGGCGGGAAAAGACGAAAGCGAATACATCGCGACCAACAGGATCAGTTACCCGAACGAGGATTATTACTCAAGCAAGACGGAAAGGTACAATAACAATAAAAGGTTGATGTACAGGCTAGGTCTGGCTTATGACCTCAGTGCGAATCAATCCATTGGCGTACAGTCGGTACAAACGATTGGTAAGCTGGATCAATATTTCGATACAGGGATTACCTTTACAGGAGGCCAGTCATTAACTGGAGCTGCCAGGTCAGAATGGTTCAGGAGACCATCACTTAATGGTACAACTATAAACTATTCACTAAAAACGGATAGTCTTGGATCTGGTTTGAAGATTCTCGGAGATTATATCTATAGTACCAAAACCGAGCGCAATGATTTTTCTTCTGTATATACCCTTCCTGAGAAAAACTCGACCTACCGCAACAATACACCAAATTTGACTAATTTGTTCAGTGTGCAGACCGATTTTACCAGGATCTTTAACCATGAGGTTTCATTTAAGACAGGGTTGAAATTTGCAGCCACGAAGCGAGATAACGAAGTGCTGAACGAAACTTATATGGATGGGACATGGCAGATCAACCGGGACCTGAGTAATCGTTTTATTTACAAAGAATATCTTTCAATGGCCTATGCTTCTTTGGAAAAAAGTTTACATAAACTAAGCGTCAAAGCAGGCCTGAGGGCCGAACATACCAATATGAACGGGAATTCGTTAACAGGCAATGAGCGATTCAAAAGAAGCTATTTCAGTCTTTTTCCTTCGGTTTTCGTTTCCTGGAAATTAAGCGTAGAGAAGAACCACGCTATTTTTTTTAGTTACTCCAGGAGGTTGCAGCGCCCTTCTTTTGCTGATTTGAATCCTTACCGGTTGCAGTTTGACGATTACCTGACCCAATTGGGCAACGCCAACCTATTGCCTGAATATACCCAAAAGTTTGAAGCGGGAGCAATTTTCTGGAAAGGAATATCGGCTGATGTGTATTACTCCATAACAACGGATAAAATCGCCCAGCTGGCAAGTCCGGTTGCTAATAACGTTATTGAATACCAAACCAGAAACTTTAACAGCAGCAAGGAATACGGGTTTTCGCTGAATGCACCCGTCAAGATCTTAAAATGGTGGACGACAAACAATTCGCTGGCGGCCTACAATCTTAGATATGCATTGAACGGCTATCAAATTAGGCAGACTACACTGTACGCCAGGTCTCAGCATACTTTTTTGGTTAGGAATCTGGCAGATTTTGATCTGTCTGCTGACTATCGTTCCCCATTTGTACGGGCCAATACAAATGTTGCATATCAGTTTGTGACAGATCTGGGAGTATCCAGAAGATTTGTCAATAAAAGTGTACTGCTTCGTTTATATGTTTCTGACCTGTTAAATACGGCAAGAGAAAAAGACTATACTGAGTTTGCGGCAACAAGGATTGATTTTTATCAGAAAAGACCTACACGGACCTTCAGTTTTACGATGAGCTATAATTTTAGCTCCGGTAAGAAATTCAGTAATAAAAAAATAGAGCAAAGCAATGAAGAGGAAAAAAACAGGATTGGCAACTAATCGTAATTTTATTAACTTACGACATCGTACTTATAGAAATATTTAAAATGAACAAAATTCGATCGTTTTTCCACATCCTTTTTAACACAGGTTTAGTTGGTTGTTTGCTGGCCTTTTCTTCTGGCCTGCAGGCGCAGACCAAAGGGCCTGAAAGATTTGAAAATAACATCAAGGCTTTTGATCAGCGCGACACTATTGAGCAGGTACGGCCAGGTTCAAACTTGTTTGTTGGAAGTTCTTCTATTACGAAATGGAAAGATGTCGCCAGCTATTTTCCGGAATCTTATGTGATTAACCGGGGCTTTGGTGGTTCGACGTTTGAGGATCTGCTGTATTATGCGGATAGGGTAATAACCCCTTATAAACCCGCCAGGATCTTTATTTACGAGGGTGACAATGATATTGCTGCCGGTGTTGATATGGAAACGATCATGAAACGGGCTAAAGCCCTGAGGAAAAAGATTGCGGTAGCTTTTCCTGCGGTTACTGTGGTCTTTATATCTGCGAAGCCAAGTGTAGCCAGGTGGCACTTAAAGGATAAATACATGGAGTTTAATACGGCACTTAAAAAATATGCCAGCAAAGAAAAGCTGACCGCTTTCGCGGATGTATGGACACCGATGTTAGATAAAAATGCTGAGGTATTTAAGGATGTCTTTTTAAAAGATAATTTGCATATGAAAGCAAATGGCTATGAGATCTGGCGAAAAGTACTGGAGCCCCTGGTATTGAAAAATAAAAGGTAATGGTTAATCGAGTTGTCGCAGTTCTTCTACTGTGGGTTTTTTAAACACCCAATATTTTTGCAGTACGTAATTAAAACCAAGGGAAACAATAATATCAACCATAATCCTGGTAATCTTATAGTCGAGTGCCAGCAAGTTGGTTAAAAGATAAGTTCCTGATGATTTTAACATAATGCTGCCGGCTACTACGAAAACAAATTTAACCAGCTGGAACCCAACGGGCACCTGGCTGGCCTTGCTGGCAGTAAATGTCCAGTATCTGTTGACAGAAAAGTTAAGCACTGCCCCGATAACCCCGCCGATCGCAATTGAAATGGTATAATGAATGTGCAGGAGCTCGGTACACAATATCATCACCAGGTAGTCAAGCAATCCGCCGGTAAACGCTGAAACCTGGGCCTTAGCAAATACGAAAACAGATTTCATTTTAATCATTTATCTATAATTTTCTTGCCTTTCGCTCCATGTTATCCCTGATATCGCCAAGCTTTAAAAGTTTCCTTGTGTCTATGACGTTAATGACCAGTAGCGTGATACAGATACCACTTGCGAAGTATTCAATCAGATGGGCAAACAGGACTTCGAGCAAGAGAATAATTGCCAGAATGATCCTGATCTCGGTTGGGCCCACAAGACCGGAATCTATACTGTAAACATCAGTAATTTTATATCTAAGCTGTGAAATGATCATTGCCCATCCATAAAAAACAACAAAAACAAAAGCGATCAGCTCATATGCGTTCCTTGCATAGACCATATAGCCCAAACCGATCAGGACGGTACTCACCCAGTCCATGATGATGTCCAGCGAGAAGCCATACCATTTGCGGGGAATGTTGCGGTAATAGGCCACGCGACCGTCCAGTGAATCTCCCAACCAGTTAACTGCCAGGCCCAGAATACCGAGCAGCAGGTAAGTCCGGTCATAATAATTGGCCAGGATAAATCCACCAAGTACCATTAAGGAACCAAATGTTCCGGCAAAGGTAAGCATGTCTGAAGTGATGAACTGAGGAACCCTTGTAACCAAAAAAGAGATCGTTTGCTGTTCTAGCTTATTTAAAATGTTTGTTCTCTTTCTATCCTGAAATACTCTTTTTAAATCATCAGAATCAGCGGCTGCAGTCAAAGTTTCTTCTCTCAATTTGTTTTGTTCCATTAAGGCTTCGTAGATATTAAAATAATTCTAGCCCTGCAAAAGTATAGAATTTAAACAATTCGAATCCCATTTTGTTGGAAAACAACCTTTCTATGATAAATTAAGTTCTTGATCTTTTAAGTTCAATAACAGTAATTTCGGGCCAGATACCGATGCGACCTGAAAAACCGAGAAAACCAAAACCCCTGTTGATGTTTAGGAACCTGCCATGCTCGCTGGCTATTCCGGCCCAATGCGCATATCTGTATTTAACCGGGCTCCATTTCATTCCAAAGGCCTCTATCCCAAACTGCATACCGTGGGTATGCCCGGATAAGGTGAGGTTGATTTTTGTAGGGAAACGTTTTACCTCAGCATCCCAATGTGTTGGATCGTGGGATAGCAGTATTTTAAAATCGTTGGGATTTACACCTGTTAAAGCTTTTTTAAGATCGCCACGTTCTCCAAAACCAATACCCCAGTTCTCTACACCCGCAAGAATAATCTTTTCGCCATGCTTGTATAACTCAACATGCTCATCCAGCAGTAATCTGAAGCCCAGTTCGGCATGGTATAACTTTAATTGCTGTAAGTTGGCGTTTTTAGCGCTTTCATTTTTCCATTTCACGTAATCGCCATAGTCGTGGTTGCCCAGAACAGAGAATTGCCCGTATGGCGCTTTGATCTGAGAAAAATAGCTGAGCCAGGGCTTAATTTCTTCGGCTGTATTGTTAACAAGATCTCCCGTAAAAACAAAAAGATCTGATTTTTGCGCCTTGATCAGATCTATGCCTCTTTGGACAGCCTTTGGATTTTGAAAACTCCCGGCATGCACATCGGAGATCTGGGTGAGGGTAAATCCGTCGAAACTTTCAGGAAGGTCATCAAAAAATAAGGTATGTTTGATGACCCGGTAAGCGTATTTGCCTTTAATTATACCGTAAATAAATACGATCACAGTAAAGATAAAAAGAAATGCCGCAAAGGCTACCCAATAAAAATTCCTTGGCTGTTGTGCAATCATCCGGTAAGCATCAACAGGTAACAAGACCAGGATAAAAATGAGTTCTGCTACAAGAAGTACAAGAAAAGTGTGGGTAGCTATTTTAAAAAAAATATCCATTCCGTTGTCGCGCATCCGTTGCATTGCATAAAGAAGGGAGATAGTTACCAGAACTATAAAAGTGGAGAACAGGGGTGTAATGATGGGATGGGTACTGAGGGTATGAATGCCTGACAATACATAGCTATTTAGTAAAAAGAAAAAGGCAATGATAACCAGAAAAGGTAAAAGATTTATTTTTCGCTTCATTTATAATGTTTACAGCTTTGATGTTAAAGTGTTTGGCCTGTTACATGAAATGACACTGGCATGAAGATATGGGAAACATGAAGGAGATGTTTATTGTTTCTATGTAAAATAATCCGTTGATAATAAATCAATTGCATATTTTTTATAAAAGTATATACTACTATTCCTGTATACTTTATATATTTGCTTTATG
>CAMLDJ010000152.1 GCA_946478755.1 uncultured Pedobacter sp.
TCATTTGCCTTATAATCCCGAAGATCAACGGGAGATATGTACCAATGAAAGTATTAGCAATAACCTGATCACAGATGTGACCAATGAAGACTGGGGATGTGTAGGTATCGGGGCGGGTTATGTACGGGGCATCTGTATTGCCCATAATGAGATCAGTGATGTTGCCTATTCCGGGATCAGCATGGGCTGGGGCTGGACCAGGACCATCAATGCCATGCGCAACAATACCATCACGGCTAACAAGATCCATCATTATGGGAAATACCTGTATGACGTGGCAGGTATCTACACCCTGTCTGCGCAACCTGGGTCGGTCATCAGCAATAATTATATCGACAGCATTTACAAGGCGCCTTATCCCCATGATCCGGGGCACTGGTTTTATCTGTACACGGATGAAGGATCTTCCTATTTTACGGTAAAGGACAACTGGACCCCGGCGCAGAAATACCTGCAAAATGCCAATGGTCCGGGTAACGTCTGGGAAGGAAACGGGCCAGGAGTGGCTGACAGTATTAAATATAAAGCAGGGATTGAGGCTCCTTATGTTGATCTACTGAAAAACAGCAAAGTAAATACCCGAGAACAACCGCTTAACAGTGTGGAATCCGGTAACGGAAATGAAATTGCCATAGAGGTAATATTGCCGGGATCGGCTGAAAGCAGCAAAGCACTCCTGGTTCAGATCTGCCGTGAAAAAGGCGTCGCAGCCTCTGCCATATACCAATGGAACAACCGATTGCTGGTGTATGCTGCAATCAATGATGCAGAGTCGCTGATGAAGTTGATCCGGTTGAGAATGGAGGGGGCTGAAGTAAAGCTATATAAGGATGTATTTTACACGTTCGATCGGAAAAAACATTGCGGACAGGAACCCGTTAAGGAATGGGACAACATCATTTTAAGTACCAGCCTGGTAAAGGATGAAGCGATGCAAAAAGAATACCTGAATTACCACGCGACACAATTTGAGAAATGGCCGGAGGTATCGAAAGGCTTTTGCAACGCTGATTTCCAGCAGCTCCGCATTTTTAAAAATGGCCGGCAACTGATGCTGGTGATCAGTATCCCTAAAGGTGCAGACCTGGATCAGTTGAATCCAAGGACGACGTTGAACAACCCACGGGTTGATGAATGGAACAACCTGATGAAGAAATACCAGGAAGGCATAGCAGGCACGAAGCCGGGCGAGGTCTGGGTATTTTTCAGTAAAAATAAGTAGAAAAGAATAATCAGAGAATTGAATATGTTGAAATTAGGAATATTAGGATTGGGAGAAGGCAGGAGCACCATGTCGGCCGCCCTTGCAAGCGATAAATACGAGCTGGTAAAAATTTGCGATGCAAACGAGGAAGTGTGCAGGCAAAGGGCCAAGGAGTTCGATTTCCCAAGCTATACTACGAGTTACCAGGAGATGCTGGACGACCCATCAATAGATGTGATCGCGATCTATACGCCCGATCATCTCCACGCAGATCATGTAAAGCAAGCTTTACAGCATGGTAAACATGTGGTATGTACAAAACCTTTTATCGACGATCTGGGCAGGGCCAAAGAACTGCTGGAAGTTTCGCAGCAAAGTGGCAGGAAGGTTTTTGTCGGACAAAGCTCCCGCTTCTTTGAACCTTATAAAAGACAAAGGACGGATTACACAGCAGGGATCATCGGAGACTTGATTACCGTAGAATGCCATTATAATGCAGACCACCGTTGGTTCCTGGAAAAGAAATGGGCTTTAGAGGCTTCTTTTAAATGGTTATATGGTGGATTGAGTCACCCTGTGGATTTTATCCGCTGGTACCTGCCCGAAATAGAAGAGGTAATGGGTTATGGGATGATCAGTGCCAATGGCAGGAAAGCCGGGCTGAAAAACGAAGATACCATGCACTTTATCTTCAAATCCCAGGACGGCAGGATCGCACGCGTAAGTGGTGCTTATACCGGTCCGATCCAGCCGGCTTATCGTGAAAGTGAGATGAGCTGCGTGTTAAGGGGAACGGAAGGCGCCAGTCAGGCCGATTATCACGAACTTCGATATGCGGTGACCACCAGTACGGGCGAAGAGCAGCTGATCACCTGGGGTGATGCGAAACTGAAGCATTTCTTCCGTTTCGAAGGGCAGAGCCATCATGCGGGTGAATACCAAAATTACCTGGAATATTTTGCGGATAGCATTGAAAACGATACCGTAGCTTATCCTGATCTGAAAGAGGGCATCGGCACCATTGCGTTGTTACAGGCGATGGACAGGTCGCTCCAAACCGGCCTGCCTGTTAAGATCAATGATATCCTGAATGAATATCAGCTGTTAAGGGCTGATTTTGGCCTTTAAACAAACGAAAAAAAAGCAAACAAACTAAACTGAATGGGCAACATTGTAGAACGCTTAACCAACCTGGATTACTTCATTGTAATCGCCTATCTGGTTATTCTAATCATTATCGGTTACAGAGCCAGTTTTTCCAAAAAGAAAAACGAGGACGAAACCTTATTCCTGGCCAATAAATCACTAGGCTGGCCGAGTATTGGCTTTAACATGTGGGGTACCAATGTTGGCCCTTCCATGCTGCTGGCTTTTGCGAGCATAGGCTACAGCACGGGGATCGTGGCGGTAAATTTCGACTGGTATGCTTTTGTGTTCCTGTTTTTACTGGCTATCGTTTTTGCCCCTAAATACCTCGCCGCGAGGGTAAGTACGATGCCTGAATTTATGGGTAAAAGATATGGGGATTCGACACAGAATATCCTTGCCTGGTATGCACTGATCAAAATTCTGATCTCCTGGTTATCTCTCGGCCTCTTTGCCGGGGGCTTTCTGGTGAGGCAGATCCTGGGTATCCCGATGTGGCAATCTGTAACTGTTCTGGTCGCTTTTGCAGGCTTGTTCACGTTTTTTGGCGGCTTAAAGGCCATTGCCAAAGTGAATGTTTTTCAAATGATCCTGCTTATTGCCGTATCACTGGCATTGACCGTTCTGGGCTTGCATAAAGTGGGTGGTATTGAAGCTTTATATAGCAAAACTCCATCGCATTACTGGAACCTGATCCAGCCGGCAAGTGATCCAAAGTATCCCTGGTACGCTATTTTGCTTGGCTATCCTGTTGCGGCAGTTGCTTTCTTTTGTACGGACCAGGCCATGGTGCAATCGGTGCTGGGTGCGAAGAACCTGGAACAGGGACAGCTGGGCGTCAGTTTTATCGGCTGGTTAAAGATCCTCTCTTTACCCTTGTTTATCATTACAGGGGTTTTGTGTTTTGTTTTGTTCCCTGATCTTAAAGATCCTAATGAGGCTTATATGACCATGGTGACCAGCCTGTTTCCGCCAGGAATGAACGGATTGGTGATCGTCGTGCTGATCGCTGTGCTGGTAGGTACCATAGGTTCTTCGTTAAACTCACTGAGCACGGTGTTTACCATGGACGTATATGTAAAAAATATCAATCCGCAGGCGACCAATAAGCAGATCATCAGGATGGGCCGCTTATCAGTTATTGCAGGATGTGTTTTTGCGGTGATCGTGGTGCTGGCTATTGACAACATTAAGGGGCTAAACCTGTTTGATGTATTTCAATCGGTACTGGGCTTTATTGCGCCACCTTTGTCTGTCGTTTTCCTGCTTACCGTATTCTGGAAACGGACAACGAGAAAGGCGGTGAACTTTACCCTTTCTGTCGGCTCGGCTTTGAGTCTGGGTACAGGGGTGGCTTACCTCTGGATTCTTCCCCCTGATAAATACGTTTTCTGGCCACATTACCTGATCCTTTCTTTTCTGATCTTCGTTGGCTTATTGCTGATTGCAATCCTGATCTCCTTGCTGGACAGGAATCCAACGGTTTACGAGATCAATGAGCTGGATAAAAGTGCAATTGAAAAACCGACGAAAAGGGTTTGGGTTTCCTGGATTGCACTGGCCATTGTGATGATCGCTTTATATCTTTTTTTTAACGGACATTAACTTCAACAGATACTTATAAATTACGGCTTATGAACCTTATTTCCTCTTTCTTAAAATCCGGTATGCAAAAGGCGGCTGTTGCCCTGCTTTTAACGCTAACTTTTTATGCGGATGCCCATGCGCAAAAGGCCTCCTGGATCTGGTATCCTGGTGACCTCGACATCTGGGTATCCAACAAAATGCAGAACCGCAGAACAGAACGCGGGGCTTTCCTTCCTCCATTCTGGAAAATGGACAGCCATTATGTACTGGTAGAGTTCCATAAGGAATTTAACCTGGCTAATGCAGAGGAAGTAAAACTGTATGTAGAAGGCCAGTACAACGTGAAAATTGACGGACAGGCATTTTCCGGTTATCCTAAAAAGATCACGGTTCCGGCAGGAAAACATAAGCTGAGCTTAAAGGTGTATGGACAGGATAAGGTCCCTGCAATATTTGTTCAGGGAAAGACTGTAGTTTCTGATGGAAGCTGGCTAACCACGTTTGAAGATAAAGAATGGATAGATGCAAGCGGAAAAGCATCCGATAAGTCGGGCACTACCTTTGTCTCTGTAGGTACATGGAATTTAACGGATCCATTGCTGCCACCATCAAAATTCAAACTCGCCACCCAACCTATGGCTGCGGTGAAAACTGACCCATTAGACAAAGGCTTTGTGGCGGATTTTGGTAAAGAGACCTTTGGCTTCCTTAAGCTTCATGGCTTGAAAGGCAAAGGCAAACTTCATATTTATTATGGTGAATCCAAAGAAGAAGCCTTATCTGCCGATAAATGCGAAACGCTTGATCTGCTGGAAATTGATCTTAAAGGCAAGACGGATTCGGTCATTGAATTGTCGAAAGCTTTTCGATATGTGAACTGCCAGCCGGAGGGCAATGTGACTTTGGATAAAGTAAGTATGTTGTACGAGTACGCACCGGTTACAGAGAAGGGCAGTTTCCGCTGCTCTGATGAGCAGGTCAACAAGATCTACGATGTATCCAAATACACTTTTCATTTAAATACCCGCGAGTTCTTTATTGACGGAATTAAGCGCGACAGATGGGTATGGTCTGGCGATGCTTACCAGAGTTACCTGATGAATTATTACTCCTTTAATGAGTCGCCCATAGTAAAAAGAACCTTACTTGCTCAAAGAGGCAAAGATCCGGTAACGGCCCATATCAATACCATTATGGATTATTCCTTTTACTGGTTTTTAGGCATCTATGATTACTATCAGTATACCGGTGATCAGAAGTTTGTTCAGGACGTCTATCCAAGGATGAAAACGCTGATGGATTATGTGCTGAGCCGCCGGAACAAGGATGGCTTGCTGGAATGGATGCCTGGCGACTGGATCTTCATCGACTGGGCAGATAAGCTGAGCAAGGATGGTGAAGTGAGTTTTGAGCAGTTACTGTTCTGCCGCAGTCTGGAAACCATGGCGCTTTGTGCGGATATGGCAAAAGACACTGAAGCGGCTGCGAACTATAAAAAGCTCGCTGCAGCGCTGAAGACAAAGATCTTTAAGCTGTATTGGGACGAAAATAAGCATGCACTGGTACACAGCAGGGTTGGAGGGAAGCCGACAGATCATGTAACCCGTTACGCCAATATGTTCGGTATCTTCTTCGATTATTTTACACCTTCGCAAAAGCTGGAGGTAAAGCAGCATGTACTGATGAATGACAAGATCAATAAGATCACCACACCCTATATGCGTTTCTATGAGTTGGAAGCACTTTGTGCGATGGGTGAGCAATCGTACGTGCTAAAGCAAATGAAGAGTTACTGGGGAGGTATGCTGGATCTTGGTGCTACTTCTTTCTGGGAGGAATACAATCCGGATAAGAAAGGTACAGAGCACCTGGCGATGTATGGCCGGCCTTTTGGTAAGAGCCTTTGTCATGCCTGGGGAGCAAGTCCGATATATCTGCTCGGAAAATATTATCTGGGCGTGAAACCGCTTAGTCCGGGCTATGAAACTTATGTGATTGAGCCTTCGCTGGGAGGCCTGGACTGGATGGAAGGGAAGGTGCCTACACCTGCAGGTGAAATCTCCTTGTATTGCAGCAAGAAAGAGATTCGGGTAAAAGCCGATGAAGGAGCTGGTATTTTAAGATTTAAGAGTGTTTCCAAGCCGGTTGTTAAAGGGGCTGAAGCTGTAGAAGTTGGTAAGCGTACTTATGAAGTTAAGATCGAAAAAGGAAGGGCTTATCAGATCAGTTATGTAAAGTAAATTTTTGTAATATCCTGTTAAAAATCCAATAGCTATTCTGAGGCTGCGCCGGCGAAGCTCCCTTCGTTCGCAACCCCGACAAATGCCTCCTCACAGCTATTGGATTTTTAATGGAATACTACTAGACCTACAGCCGATCTATGCGGCCATAAGACACGGTTTAATCAGTTAGTTAGTTAATTAGTTAGTTAGTTAATTAGTTAGTTAGTTAGTTAGTTAGTTAGTTAGTTAGTTAGTTAGGGAAAATAAACAATAAGGGATCCTGATTTGTTGTTTCCGAAACGGACAATATGGAAACTGTGTTTAAACCATTTTTGAAGCTGCTGCGAGAGATTTATATCGGATCTGAAAATGAGGAAGTGTGGATTATCGATGGAAAACCGGGACATGGCTTTACTGCAGCAATTAAAGAGCTTAGCGCTGAAGAGGCTTCTACTCCTTTAATCGAGGGTGGCTCGACCATAGCCGCTCATACAGAACATTTACGCTGGAGCCTTAGGTTTGCAATGGAATTTTATGAAGGGGCGCAGCCTTCGGGCGACTGGGCGGATAGCTGGAAGATTCATGAGGTCAATGAAGCGCAATGGGAGCAGCTGCAACTGGCATTGCTGGTGGCTTATCAGGAACTGATCTATGCGTTAAAAGAGGTTAAAGATTGGTCTGACCCGCTATTGATTACCGGAACGCTGGCTTTGTTGCCCCACGCAGCTTATCATCTTGGCGCGGTAAAACAACTTGTTATCGCCGCTAGGGCGAAGAAAGAAGCAGTTTAAACCATTACATTTTGTGCTGTGCCGTCGGCAGGCTAACAAGGCAGAATTCCTTTACATTTTTCGGTTTTTGGAAATAACCTTTTTTTGGGAAGATGGATGGGTTGTATTCCAAAAAAGATCAAACCAATGAAGGACGTTATTGATCAAACCATTAAGGCATCGTCGGACATTCAAAAAACGCCGGAGAAAAGAATAGGGATCTCTGTGCTGGAAGAAAGCGGCTATAAAATATTGATCAATATCTGGCTGCCCTCTCATGGTTTTCATGATGCCCGGTTGCAGTTCCAGGAAAAGCTGCTCGAAAATTTAAAGGGCTCTGGTATTGTTTTGCCAGGAATGACGGTGAAATAAAACGTTAACGGTCATAGAACAGTTTAATTTTAATATCGGTTTATCATTCAATTTTGCGATGTAGGTTATGTTTTGCAACTTTGTTGCAAAACATAACCTACATGGAAAATAATAGAAAATATGATGTGATCATCATTGGTGGAAGCTATGCCGGATTATCCGCAGCTTTAGCCCTGGGAAGGGCCATTCGTAAGGTCCTGGTCATTGATAGCGGTAAGCCTTGTAACCGCCAGACGCCCCATTCTCATAACTTCCTTACGCAGGATAGCCGTACGCCCGCAGAGATCGCTGCCCTTGGAAAGACCGATGTCATGGAATATCCGACCATCGGGTTTTTGGAGGATACGGTGACTGAAGTCAGGGCTGAAAATAACAGCTTTGAGATTTTCACCGCTTCAGGTCGTCAAATTCAGGCACGCAAGTTATTATTTAGTACAGGGCTGAGGGATTTGCTGCCCGATCTTCCCGGTTTTGCGTCCTGCTGGGGTATAACTGTTATTCATTGTCCTTATTGCCATGGCTACGAGTTTAGAGATCAGGTCACAGGTATTATGGCCAATGGGGATATTGCATTTGAAATGGCGCTGATGGTCCGGAACTGGACAAAGCAGCTTTCTGTTTTTACCAATGGAAGATCAGCGTTGACAGAAACACAGGCAAGGCAACTGGCATCCCTGAATATCAACGTGGTAGAAAAGCCATTACAGGAAATTGAACATGTAGACGGTTATCTGAATCGGATCGTTTTTAATGATGGCAGCAATCATCCTTTGAAGGCACTTTATGCCAGACCTCCTTTTGAGCAGCACTGCGAAGTTCCAAAAGAAATCGGCTGCGAGATCAACGATGCAGGTTATATACAGGTTGATGATTTTCAGAAAACGACGGTTCTGGGTGTGTTTGCAGCCGGCGACAATACCAGCAGGTTCCGTGCAGTTTCGGCTGCTATCGCAGCAGGGGGTAAAGCAGGGGCTTTCATCAATCATGAGTTGATTGCTGAGGGGTACTGATCCGGCTTGCGCATATGGTATTGTTGTTAATCGGGAACCATCTGTTCGAATGGCTGCCGATTGGTTTGAGCAGGATATTATTTCTACAGGAAAGACTGTATATAGAATAAGGCCAGCGAACATAAATATATTTGCAAGGGTTATTTTTTATCATTCAAAAATTTATATTTTTGAATGATATGCGCGACTATTTCAGGTTATACAAGTTCTTAAACAATCCTATGACCGCTGCAATCGTTCTTCTTTTTATGCTGCTCAGCTGTAAGCCCGAAAAGCAGCCTTCCTCTGCTAAAGTGACCATTAAAGAAAGTAGGGGAAAATATACCCTGTATCGGAATGGTAAACCTTACGTCATTAAGGGTGGGGCAGGGTATACAAATTTTTGGGTCCTAAAAAATGCCGGCGGAAATACCATGAGGATCTGGGATACTGTTCATCTTGCCAGAATTTTAGATAGTGCCCAGGCGAATCATCTGGCTGTAATTGTTGGTCTGCCAATAGCAAACAGTGATTACATGGCCCTATATAATGATCCAGCGAGAGTGGCTAAACAATTTAACGCATTTAAGCGAATTGTTAACCGGTTTAAAGCCCATCCTGCAGTGCTGATGTGGTGTATGGGAAACGAACTTGATTTCCCATTTAAATTATCATATAATAGCTTTTACAGGGCCTTTAATCAGTTAACTGATATGATCCATAAGGATGATCCGGATCATCCTGTTACAACAACTTTGCTAAACTTCAATAGAAAGTATATTTTTAACCTTAAGGTCCGCTGCGATGTCGATGTGATTTCATTTAATATTTTTAGCAGGATAACTGTGCTAAGAGAAGATTTAAAGGAAGTTTCATTATTCTGGAAGGGCCCCTACATGCTTGCTGAATGGGGAATTAACGGGCCCTGGCAAGGAACCGAACAAACCGCCTGGGGAGCATATATCGAAAAAACCAGCAATAAAAAAGCAGAGCTATACCTGAACAGGTATCAGAAATATGTCCCTGTGGAGGACTCCAGATTTCTAGGCGCTTTTGTTTTCTATTGGGGTAATAAACAGGAAGGCACACCTACCTGGTTCAGTATGTTTGATGCAGGCGGAGCAAAGTCCGAAGCGGTTGACGTGATGAGGTATGTGTGGACAGGCAAATCATACAAAGGTACTTTCCCGCAGATTAAAGACATGCTTCTGGACAAAAAAGTAGCGAATGATAACATTTTTCTTTCTCCTGGCTTGCAGTCTGTCGCTGAACTAAAAATGCTCGATAAAAATACGATCAGGTCTGTAAAATGGGAAATATTGAAAGAAGACTGGTTTAAAAAGAACAATATACACAACAGTAAAAAATTAAAACCGCTTCAAACGGTGATTAAATATGGAGGGGATTTAAAAATGGATTTTATCGCTCCTGCCGGGGAAGGGCCATATCGCATATACGCTACAGTTTATGATAACAATCAACATTTTTCAACCTGCAATATACCCTTTTACGTAGTCGCGCCTAAATGAAGTCCCTGCAAACCATAGCCCCACCTACGAGAAAAGAACAGTTTACGCTCAGACTGATGATTATATTGGGACTGATCTCTATGTTTTTTTTCCTCAAAAGCATGTTTTCAGTACCCCTAAGGGGATATGCGCCATTGTACTGGATGCTGATGACGACATTTATATTTATGTGTCTCAAAGTCCTGCACGAATGGTTACACTATCTTTTTATTACGCTTCCCAAAACTCCGGAAAAAACTAAAACTTACACGGTCGACATATTTACCACTTTTTGCGCCGGAGAGCCTTATGAAATGATAAAAGAGACGCTTACCGCCATACAGCGTATCACCTATCCGCATCAAACCTATTTGTGTGATGAGGCCGACGATCCTTATCTTAAGGAATTATGCAGGGAGCTTGGCGTTAACCACATTACACGCGTCAACAAAATAAATGCAAAAGCAGGAAATATCAATAATGCCTTAAACTATTCATCTGCTGAACTCTGTGTAGTTCTGGATCCAGACCATGTTCCTTTCCCGGAATTCCTTGACCCGATAGTTTCGCACTTTAATGATCCGGAGATCGGTTTCGTTCAGATTGTTCAGGCTTATAAGAATAATGGAGAAAATCTAATCGCCAAAGGAGCAGCACAACAGACCTATCAGTTTTATGGTCCGATGATGATGACGATGAATAAATACGGCACTGTTCTGGCCATTGGTGCGAATTGTACATTTCGCCGTACTGCACTGGAATCTATCGGCGGTCATGCCGCTGGCCTGGCAGAAGATATGCATACCGCTATGAAATTGCATTCAAAGGGCTGGAAATCCGTGTATGTCCCCAGTGTTTTGGCAAGAGGATTAGTGCCTTCAACCTTGTCTGCTTATTATAAACAGCAGCTAAAATGGTCGCGCGGGGTTTTCGATCTGTTGCTCCATGCCTATCCCAGGCTCTTTAGTGGTTTTACCTGGCAACAAAAAATACATTATGGCGCGCTGCCAATACATTATCTTTCCGGTGTAATGTACCTCATTACTTTTTTGGTACCGGTATGCTCTTTGTTTTTCGACGTGAGTCCGATTCGTATGAATATCGGGCACTTCGGAATTACTGTGCTGCCATTTATTACCTCGACACTCATGATCCGTCATTTTGTACAGTGGTGGGTCATGGAAGAGGAGGAGCGGGGCTTTCACGTTATTGGGGGATTGCTGATGATCGGCACCTGGTGGATATTCATTTTAGGCCTCATATACACCATTATTGGGAAAAAGGTTCCTTATGTTCCCACTCCAAAAGATGGAAATGAAGCCAATAACTGGCCGTTAAACATTCCAAACCTGTTTATACTAATTTTGTCGCTAGCCGCCATTATTTATGGACTTAATTTCGATTGGAGTCCGTACACAATTATTATGGCTTGTTTTGCGGGTTTAAACAGCCTGATCATGTGCTTCAATATCCTAGCCAGCCGGCAACAGGAATTTAGAAAACTACAGGCCCGTTATCCATCCTTTAACGGGTTCATGGCAGAAATAAAAGAATTCAAAGTAAGGTTCTGGCTGATCAGGAGACGTCTGTATACAGGAGTACGAAGTGCAGCTTTAATGATCACGATTATTTTATGCTGCTCGGTATTTTATTTTGCGATGACCTCCAGAGATAAAAAGCCAGATGCCCCTGTTCTCGATCATAAAAAAGACCTGTTTCTGACCGGTGTATTTTCTCCTGTTGATTTTAACGGAATATCTTCGGTAAATAAAGCAAAAGAATACCAGCGTATGTATGACCGGCGTTTTGATATCATCTCCGTTTATATTCCCTGGGGGGATAAGTCTTCATGTTTTATCCCTAAAAAAACGGTCGATTCGATTTACAGGAATGGATCTGTACCGATGATCACCTGGGAACCCTGGCAAAATCTATTTGAGAAGAATAATAGGTCTGGCACAGACAAAAAGGTCTTTAAAAGAATCACTGAAGGCGCTTATGATCAATACCTTCATCGGTTCTGCAATCAGATCATCGCCTTAAACAAGCCTGTATATATCCGTTTTGCACATGAAATGGATAATCCCTTTTATCCATGGTCACAAACAGGTAACAATACTGCTGAAGAATTTAAAGCAGCCTGGAAATACGTTTACAACTTCTTTTCAGATCATGGCGCGTACCATGTCATCTGGGTGTGGAACCCATGGAAAGCAGAGACTGTTGAAGATTACTTTCCGGGCGAACAATATGTGGACTGGATTGGAGTAACCAACCTCAACTATGGTTCACCGAACTCATCGCAAAAATGGAGCTCCATGGAATCTTTGTATAAGCCTTTTCACCAGCAGGCGGTATTCCGGTCAGGTATTCCTGTCATGCTTGCAGAGATGGGTTCACTGGCAGCTGCCGGCAGGCAAAATGAATGGTTTAATGAGGCTTTTAGGGCAAAGCCTAAATTTCCAGAAATTAAAGGATGTATTTTCTTTAACTCTGTTTATGATAAAAATGTACCGGATGAGGGGGCGGGCGCGGTGCTCGACTGGAACATAAAAGACCCCGGGAACCTTCGTAGGCTCCTGAAAGAACAAAATACCATAGGGACAACTAAAAAAGATAGTGTAATTCCTGATTTACCAGCATTAAGACTTAATGTGGG
The DNA here is from genome assembly GCA_946478755.1 of uncultured Pedobacter sp. The sequence continues at coordinate 12,458 of CAMLDJ010000152.1, forward strand.
TGGAATAGCTGCACCAGCACCAGTCCTGAAAATGTTCTTTAAAGGAAGCAGAGGGATCAATTACAACAGGGCTCAGGATTGGAAAAAGAACTACCAGACGGTTACAATGCGTGACATGATCGCCGACTTTGACCAGATGAAAAAAGCTGGGATCAATTCCATCAAACGATATGGCCCCGACATATATGACCGTAATATTCTTAAGATTGCAGAGAAAACGAATATTCAGGTTCATTATGGCTACTGGATTTCTGACGA
>CAMLDJ010000153.1 GCA_946478755.1 uncultured Pedobacter sp.
CAGCATCATGCAGGGCGACTGGCGGGAAAACAACATCCAGGTCCAGGCCTTAGTCCCGATTAACCTGAACGCGCTTGGAGACACCTATAGTCTTTCCTTAAAAACCGCCACCAGCTATACGCAACGGTACAAGGGAGAAAACATGCCCGCCAATTACATTACCAGCCTGAAGTTTCCCATGGAATACGGGCTCACCTTTGGGCATTCGATGCGCCAGGCCGACCGTGACATTTTCCCAAAATGGGCACAGACCATCAGAGTATCCTATTTTCACCAGCCCTTCGATAAAAGGCTTGACGGGGATCTATTTGCTGCAGAAGCATTTTTATATTTCCCTGGTCTGTTTAAAAACCATTCCTTCACCGCCAATTTCAATTACCAGAAAGCCAGTGGGGTAAGAAGGTACGACAATGAGGTCAATACAGTTTACGGTTACAACAACATTATGGCCAGGAACTTTTTAAAGAACACCCTGCTTTTCAATTACAGGTTCCCCTTCGCTTTTCCAGACCTCGAACTTGGCCCGCTGGCTTACATCAGAAACGTCCGTGGCGGTCTGTTCTGTCACTACGAAAACTTAGGTGTGGAAACCAATTTGGCCGAACCTAAGACTTATGGATTCGAACTGCGGAGCAGCATGAATTTACTGCGCTACCAACCTGTCATCGATCTAGGTGCCAGATTTGTATTCGTTAATAAGTTTTACAATCAAAATCCTATATTAGAGTTAATTTTAAACTACAGCTTCTAGATTATGCGTACGAAAACCGTTTTCATCATCATTTTCACTGCCCTGATTACCATTTTTCTAATGATCAACACGGATGCGGTGGAATTTAACTTCATATTCGTAAAAAAAGAAATTTCTAAACTGCTGGTCGTTGGGGTCTGTACTTTTGTGGGCTTTGTTTTGGGGTACTGGGCAGGTCGCCCTAAAACAACGATAAGCACGTATGACAGGGAAACAGACGGCTACAAAGACGATAAAAATGACCTGAGTGACGAAGACAGAGAATATATCAGATAATTCCGACGTCACATCAGATAGTCCGGATGTCGCACTCAGGATGCGGGAGTATCATAAAAAAGCGTCGGACCACTGAAGATGATCCGACGCTTTTTTATTTTCTTATTATTAGAGGCTTCTATCCTAAAGCCTGTTTGATATCTCCAAGAATATCGTTGATATGCTCCAGGCCGATAGATAAACGAATCGTCCCCTGCTCTATACCCACCTCCAAACGCTCCTCTTCAGTGAGTTTAGAATGCGTACTGGTTGCCGGATGGGTAGCGATAGACCTGGTATCCCCCAGATTAGCTGAAATAGAGAACATCTTCAGCTTGTTCATAAAATTACTTGCCGCGTCAACACCACCCTCAATTACCAGGGTTACAATACCTCCGCCCTGCTTCATTTGCTTTCTAGCGATTTCATACTGCGGATGAGAAGCAAGAAAAGGGTACATTACCTTTTTGATGCGGGTATGGCTTTCTAAAAATTCTGCGACTTTCAAGGCATTCTCACAATGTCTGTCCATGCGAACAGCAAGCGTCTCTAAACTTTTAGACAACAACCAGGCGTTAAACGGTGACATCGCAGGTCCGCTATGTCTTGCAAAACCTTCAATTTCCTTAATTATCTTTTCCGAGCCCAGGATGATCCCTCCAAGGGTACGCCCCTGTCCATCAATAAATTTCGTAGCAGAATGAATAGATATGTCGGCACCCAATTTGATTGGCTGTTGCAAATATGGCGTAGCAAAACAATTGTCAACCGCCAGCAAAATATTATGTTTCTTTGCCAGTGCGGTCAGCCACTCCAGATCGATAATATCAATTCCCGGATTGGAAGGAGTTTCCACAAAGATTATTTTTGTGTTGGGCTGTATTCCGTTTTCCCATTGATCTGGTTTATCCAGATCGGCATAAGTATAACTAATGCCCCATTTTGCGAAAACATTGTTCAGCAGCTGATGTGTTGAACCAAACACAGAGCGGCTGGACAAAACATGATCTCCGGACTTTAAAAAAGTTGCAAATGTGGTAAATATTGCAGCCATACCGGAAGCCGTTGCCCATCCCGTCTCCGACCCTTCAAGGGCTGCCATTTTCTCAATCAGCTCAGTGGTATTCGGATTGGCGTAGCGACTGTACACATTTCCTTCCTTTTCGTTCGCAAAAAGCGCACGCATATCTTCCGCATCATCAAACTTGTAACTTGATGTTAAATACAAGGGCACTGAGTGCTCTTTAAACTGTGTTCTTTCGGCTTGTAGACGTATGGCCAGGGTTTCAAAATTCTCTTCTTGCATTTTAATTTATTGATGGATGGTATAGGTAAAATTTAAGGTAGCGGAGCGGCCCAAAATATTGGATACTGAACAATATTTGTCGAAGGTTAAGGCCAGTGCACGTTCTACCTTCTGCGCATTTAATGCCCCATAAAGGTCAAAATGAATATCAATCACGTCAAATATCGGTGGCATTTCTTCTTCCTTCCTGCTCGCTTTAATCGCTATTTTCACATCGTTTAACGGCTCCTTTTGCTTTGTCAGCACATTCACCATATCAATCCCGCTGCAGCCACCCAAACCGATGAGCAACATTTCCATTGGTCTGAAACCTTTGTTCTCCCCGCCGATTGCAGGCTTGGCATCGAGTTCAACAGTAAAACCACTGGAATTCTCTGCCTCAAAATTGAATTTACCGCTTTTACGTACTAAATTAATCTCCATGTTCGTATTTATTGTTTTTAATTGCCATAACACCTGTCCGTCACAGGTTCACAGCTGGCTACACATTATAAAAGACTTTATTACTGGTTTCCAGTTCCGGCAAGCTAACCGGCCGATCAAAAATGGCAAAAACACTTGAACCGCTGCCACTCATTAAAGAGCATATCGCGCCCATCTGGTAAAGCTTTGATTTGATCTGCTCAATTTCCGGATATTTTAAAAAAACTGAAGCCTCAAAATCATTTTTCAGACCAGATCTCCATTCTTTCACAGGCAAATGTATTAAATCTTTTACCGATCTACGAGGAACGACAGGCTTTATTCCGGCATAAGCATCTGCTGTAGACACATGAATGGGCGGTTTCACCAGAACAACATAATAATTTGACAAATCTATTGCTATTGAACTGAACTGATCGCCTTTACCGAAAGCAAAAGCCGGCTTGTTTTCTATAAAAAAAGCGCAGTCGGCCCCCAAAGGCCGTACATAATCCTGCATGGCTACTACGGACAAACCGAGCCGGAATTTATCATTCAGCAGCTTAACCAGATGCGCAGCATCAGAGGACCCTCCCCCAAGTCCGGCACCGACAGGGATATTTTTAAGCAGCGTGATCTGTTGTGGTGGAAAACCGAAATCCTTTTGCAAGGCATTAAACGCCTGCAGACAAATGTTATCTTTAACCTTCCCGGGCACGTCGACCCCCTTTACCAGACAAACCGTTTTGTCTGCATCAGTCAGCTCAACGACATCATTCAGCTTTACAGGATAAAATACTGTTTCGATATTGTGATAACCATCGGCTCTTTTTTCAATGATGTTCAAACCAAGATTAATCTTGGCGTTGGCAAAAGCAAGCATGTATTTATGTTTAACGTTTGAATGGCAAACTTAGTAAAAAATGCAATCATGATTCTCCCGGCGTTAAGAATTGCGGATGACGAGTTCGGGAACGGCTAAGCGTAACTTCCGATTTAATCTAAAAAACCTATATATTATATCTGTCCCCCTAGTAGATCTATTTGACAAGGTACCACTTCTACCATCCAAGTCAAAATTATTTAATGCCTCGCGTAATGCGCAGGACCACTTCCAAACCATTCAGATATTATGTACTTTTGCATACAGGTTGTACCCTGTTAAACAATTATGAAGCAATATCTAGACTTAATGCAGCATGTGCTGGATCATGGCACGCAAAAACACGACCGCACAGGAACCGGCACCATCAGCGTATTTGGCTATCAGATGCGTTTTAACCTCCAGGACGGCTTCCCTATGGTGACCACTAAGAAACTGCATTTAAAATCCATCATACACGAACTGATCTGGTTTTTAAGCGGCGATACCAATATCAAATATTTAAAAGATAATGGCGTAAAGATCTGGGACGAATGGGCGGATGAAAACGGCGACCTGGGGCCGGTCTATGGCTCGCAGTGGCGGTCATGGCCGAAGCCGGATGGCGGCCATATCGATCAGATCGCGCAGATCGTAAACACCATTAAGAACAATCCCGACTCAAGGAGGATCATTGTATCGGCCTGGAACGTGGCTGAAGTTGAAAACATGGCCCTTCCACCTTGTCATGCCTTCTTTCAGTTCTATGTGGCCGATGGCAAACTAAGCTGCCAGCTGTACCAGCGTAGTGCGGATATATTTTTGGGTGTTCCATTTAATATTGCTTCCTATGCTTTACTGACTATGATGGTTGCCCAGGTATGCGACCTCGCTTACGGCGATTTTATTCACACCCTCGGCGATGCACATTTGTACAACAACCACATTGAACAGGCAAAACTACAGTTGAGCCGCGAACCGAGGAAATTACCGTTAATGCAAATCAACCCTGAAATAAAAGACCTCCTTCATTTCAAATACGAGGATTTCACCTTATCGGACTATGATGCACACCCGCACATTAAAGGAGCAGTGGCCGTATGATCATATCTGTAGTAGTAGCCAGTGCGGAAAATAACGCCATCGGTAAAGACAATCAGCTGTTGTGGCATTTGCCCGCCGATTTAAAGCATTTTAAACAAATTACTACCGGCCATACCATTATCATGGGCCGCAAAACATACGATTCTATTGGTAGGCCTTTACCAAACAGACGCAATATTGTCATCACCAGGTCCCAGGGCTTACAAATACCAGGAGCTGAAGTTAGGGGAAACATGGAGGATGCGCTTGCACTTTGCACAGGAGAAGAAGAAGTTTTCATTATAGGCGGCGCTGAACTCTATAAATCGACCATGGATATGGTGGACCGGATCTACCTGACCAGGGTACATGAGCATTACGAAGCGGATGCCTTTTTTCCCGAAATTGATCGTAGCCGCTGGGAAGAAACCAATGTTGAGAAACATCTTCCCGACGAAAAAAATAGCGTAGCTTACACTTTTTCGACACTCTCTCGTAAATAGTTGAGCCCTATAATAAAAAATCAATAAGGTGGCCTATTAATTAAAAAAATAATTAGATTTGCCGACTTGTTAAAAAAATATATAGCATATATAGACTAATAATTACAAACAAATGCAGGGTAAAGGTTTAATTAAATTTATGGCAATACTATTAGGTATTGTCTGTGTGTATTCTCTCTCATTCAACTTTGTCACCTCGAAAGTTGAATCAGACGCAAAAGCTTATGCGAAAGGAGACGTAGAAAAGGAAAAAGCTTATTTAGATTCAATGGCCACCGTGCCGGTTTATCCGCTTTTTGGTTTTAATTATCAGTTTTGTAAAGCAAAAGAAATTAACCTGGGTTTAGACCTTAAAGGTGGTATGAACGTAACGATGGAAATATCGTTAGGTGAACTCGTTAAATCATTGGCCGCAAATACAGACGATCCAAATTTTAATAAGGCTTTGGCAACGGCACAGCAACAGCTTAATGCGGGTGGCAAGGATTTTATCAATTTGTTTGTAAACGAATATGAGAAGCTGGAGCCAAACAAGCAACTGGCAGATTTCTTCTCTAACCAGGACAATGCTAAATTGTTAAAACCGAATGCGAGTAATGCTGAAGTAAAAAGCTTCTTATCCAAAGAAGCGACTAGTGCGATCGACCGCTCCTTCATCATCATCAGAAGCCGGATTGATGGTTTCGGTGTAGTGAGCCCAAACATGCAAAAACAGGAAGGTACCAACCGCATCCTGATCGAGATGCCGGGTGTGCAGGACAAAGAGCGTGTTCATAAATTATTACAGGGCTCGGCCGAATTACAATTCTGGCAGGTATATCAGAATGAGGAAGTTTATCCTGTTCTGGAAAACATCAACAAAACACTTGCGGCAACTTTAAAAACTACGTCAAAAGATACAGCCTCAATTGCAGGTACGGCAAAGGACAGTACCGCTAAAAGCGGAAGTAAACTTGCAGGCCTGGCTAAAACTACGGATGCTAAAGATTCAACCAGCTTAAAAACCCAGGAGCTTAGTAAATCCAATCCTTTATTCGCCGTATTGAACATCCCTACTTACCAGGGCGAAAACGGGCAGCCTGCATTACGTCCGGGACCAGTTGTAGGCTGGGTGGCTCAAAAAGATACAGCTAAAGTAAACGCATTCCTGAAAAGACCGGAGATCGCATCTATCGTTCCTCAGAATTACAGATTCCTGTGGAGTGCTAAGCCTGCAGACCTTGGTGCACAGACATCAAGCAAGATCTTTGAACTTTATGCCATAAAAATTAGTTCTTTAGATGGTAAACCAGATCTGGGTGGCGAAGCGATCAGTGATGCCCGTGCCGATTTCGATCAGAAAGGAAGTCCGGAAGTAACCATGTATATGACTGGTGATGGTGCAGCCAAATGGAAAAAGATCACTGCCGAAGCGTCTGCAGACCCTAACAATAAAAAATCTATTGCTATAGTTTTAGATAACACGGTTTACTCTGCTCCTACCGTACAGAATGAGATCCCGAATGGTATTTCTTCTATCACTGGTAACTTTACACAAAACGACACTCAGGATTTAGCTAATATCCTAAAGGCTGGTAAACTACCTGCCCCTGCCAGGATTGTTGGTGAATTTGTGGTTGGTCCATCTTTGGGTGAAGCCGCTATCCACAATGGTTTACTTTCCTTCGTGCTTGCTTTTGTAGTGATCCTGATCTTCATGGCCCTCTATTATAACAAAGCGGGCTGGGTTGCAAACCTTGCCCTGGTGATCAACTTATTCTTTATTATGGGAATATTGGTGTCATTGGGCGCAGTACTGACTTTACCTGGTATCGCCGGTATTGTATTGGTGATTGGTTTATCCGTAGATGCGAACATCCTGATCTTTGAGCGCGTAAGGGAAGAACTTACTTTAGGCAAGTCTACTCCAATAGCGATCAGAGAAGGTTTCAAACATGCAATGTCTTCTATCATTGACTCAAACGTCACAGTACTGGTATTGGGTGTGATTCTTTATGTATTTGGTAGCGGTCCTGTTCAGGGTTTCGCCACTACACTTTGTATCGGTATTATATCTTCTTTATTCTGTGCAGTACTGATCTCGCGTTTGGTATTCGACACCCTGCTGGATAAGAAAGTTGACATCACTTTTGGCAACAAACACACCATCCATGCATTCAAGAACATCGCCTTTAACTTTGTGGGACACAGAAAGCTTTACTACAGCATTTCTGCTGCTATCATTGTTCTGGGTTTCATTTTCTACTTCAAAAATGGTGGTTTAAACCTGGGTATCGACTTCAAAGGAGGCAGAACTTATATTGTGCACTTTGATAAGGGAATGCACACAGAAGATGTTAAAGCCAAACTGTCAGATGTTTTCCCTGAATCAGAAACGATTGTAAAAACTGCTGGTGCAGACAATGAATTGAAGATCACTACGACCTTCCACATCACCGATTCAGATATTCAGGCTGATAAAACAGTTGAAAATGCTTTAAAATCCGGACTGGCCAAAACGGGGGTAAACTATAACATTGTAAGTAATGAAAAAGTTGGTCCGATCATCGCAAGCGACATACTTTACAGCGCCTACGGAGCAATCTTATTCTCTTGTTTAGTGATGTTTATCTACATTGTAGTGCGGTTTAAAAAACTAAACTATGGTTTAGGCGCGGTTATCGCTTTGTTCCACGACGTCTTGCTGGTACTTTCGTTTTATACCATTTTAGATGGCGTGCTGCCGTTCTCTTTAGAGATTGGTCAGGACTTTATTGCGGCTATTTTGACCGTAATGGGTTACACAATGACGGAAACAGTGGTGGTGTTCGACAGGATCCGTGAAAAACTGGCTGAGTCAGGTAAAGAGGACCTGCATGGTAAAGAAAGAGAAAAACTAATCAACTTCGCATTAAACAGTACATTAAGTCGTACTATTCTGACTTCATTAACTGTGTTCTTTGTATTGCTGGTTATCTTTATCTTCGGCGGAGCAAGTATCCGTGGATTTATATTTGCCTTGCTGATCGGACGTATCATTGGTACTTATTCATCGCTATGTATCTCTACCCCTATCGTACTGGATCTTGGTGAGGCCAAAATAAAAGACAAAAAATAAGTAATTACTTATAGATCATAATTAAAGGCATCCTTTTTGGGATGCCTTTTGTTGTTATGGGATATTTTCGTCAGCATATGATTTGTTTTTTATCTGTTATGAAGCTATCATAGGCCTAATTCCATTTGATGTTATATATTTACTGAAACCCAAAGTTATGGATCAACATTTCCCAAAAGGCAGCAAACCAAGAATCGTCATTGCCGGTGGTGGATTCGGCGGGATTGAGCTGGCAAAAAAACTACGGAGCAAGGATGTAGAGGTTATGATGCTGGACAAGCACAATTACCATACCTTTCAGCCTTTACTGTACCAGGTGGCTACCGGAGGTTTGGAACCGGATTCTATTGCCTTTCCGCTCCGTAAAATCTTTAAAGGACAAAAGAACCTGACTTTCAGGGTGACTGAGGTCCGAAAGGTACGTGCTGCTGAAAACATCATTGAAACTTCAATTGGCACAATTGAATACGATTACCTGGTGCTGGCTACAGGATCAACCAGTAACTTTTTTGGACAGACAGAAATTCAGCACAATGCGATGCCTATGAAGTCTATTCCCGAAGCATTGAACCTTAGAAGTCTGATCCTGCAGAACCTGGAGGCTGCACAGATTATTCCTGACAAGCTGTTGAGGGCATCACTGCTGAATTTTGTGGTAGTGGGCGGCGGCCCGACCGGTGTAGAAACGGCTGGTGCACTTGCAGAACTGAAAAAGCACGTGCTAAAAAATGACTATCCGGATCTTAATATTGATGATGTAAACATTTACCTCATTGAAGGTTCCCCCGAACTGTTGGGTGCCATGTCTGTGCAGGCACAAAAAAAATCTGCCGATTTTCTGACTGAACTCGGGGTAACCATTATGAATAGTTCAAGAGTGCAGGGATATGATGGAAAGGTGTTAAGCCTGCTGGATGGGAGAACGATCCCTTCATCCACAGTAATCTGGTCTGCCGGTGTAAAAGGTGTCGTACTGGAGGGCCTGGACGTAGAGACAATCGCCAGAGGCAACCGGTTAAAGGTAAATGAGATCAATCTGGTTGATGGTTATGACAACATTTACGCGATAGGCGATGTGGCAGCTATGCTCAGTACAGAATTTCCCAACGGCCACCCTGGAGTAGCTCCTGCAGCCATACAGCAGGGTAAATTGCTGGCTAAAAACCTGATGAATATCATTAAAAAGAAACCTGTTCAGCCTTTCAAATATTTTGACAAGGGCACTATGGCCACGGTGGGAAGGAACAGGGCTGTAGTAGATCTGCATAAGATCAGATTTCAGGGCGTATTTGCCTGGTTCACCTGGATGTTTGTACATTTGATGACGCTGGTTGGATTTAGAAATAAACTGGTTGTGTTTGTGAACTGGGTATGGAGTTATTTTAGCTACGACAGAGGCACAAGGCTGATCATCCGCCCATTTTTTAAGGAAAAAAGCATAGACGAGGAATTAGAGATACATGATACCACAAAAACCGGTTAAGCTAGTTGAATGCCCCAGGGACGCCATGCAGGGCATCCATGACTTCATTGATACAGAATTAAAAGCGACCTATATTAACTTACTGCTACAGGTAGGTTTTGACACCATAGACTTTGGCAGTTTTGTCTCTCCAAAGGCCATCCCGCAATTGCGGGACACAGCAGCAGTATTGTCAAAACTCGATTTAGGCAACAGCCGGTCTAAATTACTGGCCATTGTAGCCAATTTAAGGGGTGCTGAAGCCGCTGCAGCACATCCGGAGATCAGCTACCTCGGTTTTCCGTTCTCGATCTCAGAAACCTTCCAGCAACGCAATACGAACTCAAGCATCAAGCAGTCGCTCGATACCGTTAAACATTTACTGGACCTGTGCGACAAGCGCCATAAAACAGCAGTCGTTTACCTGTCGATGGGGTTTGGGAATCCTTATGGCGACGAATGGAACGCGGGAATTGTTGAAAAATGGGCGGAAGAGCTGGTTAGTCAGGGCGCAAAGATACTGGCACTATCAGATACCACGGGGGTATCGACCCCTGAAAAGATAAGAGCGATCGTCCCCGGAATTATTAAACGCTTTGAAAATTCCGGCCAGGGCGTAGAGATCGGCCTGCATTTACACAGTACCCCACATACCCGGTTGGAAAAGATAGCTGCGGCTTTTGAAAGCGGCTGCAGGCGATTTGACAGTGCCTTAAAAGGTTTTGGTGGCTGTCCGATGGCAGCGGACGAGTTAACAGGAAATATGGCTACAGAAGACCTGATCAGTTATTTAAATAGCAAGGGAGTCCCGCTGAACCTGAACATGGAGAAGTGGCAGGAAGCAATCGCTTTCTCTGCCAAAGTCTTCTCATAGTTTTTTTACCATTTTCATGTGCCGGATTCCGGCTTCTTCAAATTCTTCCCCCTGGGCAATGAAGCCAAAGCGCGAATACAGATGCATCGCCTCAAGCTGAGCGTTTAGATAGATGTAATGTGCATTTTCCGGCAAATCAGCCAGTGCCGCAGCTACCAATGCCTGCCCTATCCTTTTCCCCCTAAAGGCTTTCAAGACAGCAAAACGTTCCAGTTTATAGCCAAGGTCCGTTTTACGCCAGCGGCAGGCACCGCAGGCTTCTCCATTAACCTCTGCAAGGAAATGAACGGATTCTTCTTCGTTTTCCCACTCCAGTTCAGGCGGACAGTGCTGCTCTTCGACAAAGACTGTTCTTCTGATAGCGAATGCTTTTTCCAGTTCTTCCTTATTTTTGACCTTGTTTACCAGCAGTGCTTCCATGGCTTGTTCTTCTCATTGCTCTTTTGATTTCATTAATTTCCTGGGCCGCATCTATAGAATGTGAAGAATGAATATCATTCTCTTTTTTTGCAAGGTTAGATAAGGTTACATAGAATTTATGCAACTGGTCCAGCTCCGCTTCCGTCAGGTCTTCAATATCAACCATCCTGTTGCTGGCTCTTTCATGAGCTGCGATCAGTTCATTGAGCTTAAGCTGAATGGCTTTACCGTCTTTATTCTGTGCCTTCTGGATCAGGAAGACCATTAGAAAAGTAATAATAGTTGTACCGGTATTGATCACCAGCTGCCAGGTTTCCGAGTAATCGAACAGCGGCCCGGTAACCGCCCAAACGACAACAATAGCTGAGGCAATAAGAAAAGCCGAAGAGCTACCGGTAAATTTAGTCGCAGCATTCGCAAAACGTTCAAATAAATTATTCTTTTTGTTCTTGTTCATAAGATCAGGTATGTGTTCTAAGTTCATCATTATTTAAGGAACAGCCTACATCAATACAAAAAAAAATGCCCCAAGGTTTTTCTCAGGGCATCTTTATGGGTTATATTTTAAAATTATAGCTTATCGCTGGCGTTTCTGCAGTTTAAATCTTCAAATGCCTGCGTTAAACGTTTAACAAACTGTTCTTCACCTTTACGCAACCAAACGCGCGGATCATAATATTTCTTGTTTGGCTTATCTTCACCCTCCGGGTTACCGATCTGGCCCTGAAGATACGCTTCATTAGCTTTATAGTAATCAAGGATCCCTTCCCAGAAAGCCCACTGCATATCGGTATCAATATTCATTTTAATGGCCCCATACGAAATGGCTTCCCTGATCTCTTCCTGCGAAGAACCAGAACCACCGTGAAATACGAAGTTGATCGGCTTCTCGGCAGTAAGGCCGAATTTCTCCCTAACGAAGTCCTGTGAATTCTTAAGGATTACCGGTTGCAGTTTAACGTTGCCGGGCTTGTACACGCCGTGAACGTTTCCGAATGCTGCCGCCACGGTAAACTTATCGCTTACTTTACGCAGCACTTCGCAAGCATAAGCGACTTCAGAAGGTTGTGTGTATAACTTAGAACTGTCTACATCACTGTTGTCTACACCATCTTCCTCACCACCGGTTACCCCCAATTCAATTTCGATGGTCATGCCCATTTTAGCCATACGCGCTAAATATTTAGCAGAGATCTCCATGTTTTCCTCGATAGATTCTTCCGAAAGATCAAGCATGTGAGAAGAGAAGAGTGGTTTACCATGTTCAGCGAAGAACTTTTCGCCATGGTCCAGTAATCCATCAATCCATGGCAATAATTTCTTGGCTGCATGGTCTGTATGCAACACCACTGCCACGCCGTAATGCTCTGCCAGTAGATGAACATGTTTAGCTGCAGATACTGCGCCAAGCACACAGGCACTCAGGTTATCATTATTTAATGTTTTTCCTGCATAGAACTGCGCTCCTCCGTTAGACAACTGGATCATAACAGGTGAATTAACTGCTTTGGCAGTTTCCATTACTGCATTGATCGTATTTGTTCCCGTTACATTTACTGCGGGTAAAGCAAACTGATGTTTTTTAGCCTGTTCAAACAATTCCTGAACAGCATCTCCGTAAA
>CAMLDJ010000154.1 GCA_946478755.1 uncultured Pedobacter sp.
TTTTATTGGTCCGTAAGCCCAGTCCCATACATCGGTAATGCCATATTTATCGATGATCGCCGCAACTTTAATGTTTTCCGTTCCCCTGCAGTTGGTGTCAAAAATGTGGCTGTTTTCCAGCAGTCCGCCCATTAAGGCCAGGTGCCCGCCGGCCGAACCACCCATGATAACGATCTTGCTGACATCAATATTCAGCTTTTTTGCATTGCTGATCAGGTAGATCAGTGCACAGCGGGTATCTTCTACCGCTGCGGGTGCAGTAGCTACCCCGGTTAAGCGATAGGCAATATTGGCAACGGCATAGCCCCTTTTAAAGAAAGCGCTAAAGCCGGTCTGGGATTCCTTGTTGCCTTTGTTCCAGCCGCCACCGTGGATATTGAGGACAACCGGACTGGGGCCGTTTTTTGCCGGGGGCAGGTATAGGTCTAGTTTGCCTTCCCAGTCGTTCAGTTTGGTATATACCACATTTAGCTGTTCGCTAAAGCCGGCCGGATAGCTTACTTTTTTGATGGTCTGCGCCGAATCCTGGGCAATAAGTGTCCTGCTGACCAGTAAAAGCCAGCAAATTAAGGTTATATTTTTCATCACTATATATTTGACTTTTAATTGTTATGAAGCTATCATAAGCATATTTTTCACTTGCATCTATTTGTTTTTGTGTTCAAGCGCTCACAAGTTCGGTTCATTGCTGTTTGTAAGCGGTATGCTTATGATGGTTTCATTGGAATATAAATTTGTTTTTTAACATCTTATTTATCTTATCAATTCGCTTTTCAGGAAATCTTCGCGGTGCGGAGAAAAAACATCTATTAAAATTCCGGGTTCAATGCATACACAGCCATGCCATACATGTGGTGGCGCATAAAAACCATCACCTTTTTTGATGGTCCTTTTTTCATCACCGATGGTCATTTCAAATACACCACTCTCTACATAGGTAACCTGGGAATGACGGTGCTCGTGCAATACGCCTACAGCTGCGGCTTCGAACTTTGCTTTTACCAGCATAATTTGTTCGTCATAACCATACATCTGCCTTTTGATCCCGTTACCCAGATCTTCCCAGGGCGTTTCTTCATCTATTTGAAATAAGTCGTTCTGTAACATGACGGATTAATTAAGTTTTATAAAATTTTCTTTGTTCTTATAGTTGATCTGATAAGTATAAGGTTTGCCTTTCACTTTAAAGGAAAGGGTAACCTGATCTTTATCGCTGCTGCTGATCTTTAAATCGCTAACGGCAGTGGCAGCACCTGTAGTGGTTTCGCTCACCGTATTGGTACGGCCGTGAGTTTCGACGATGTTGAAAAACACCTGATTTTGGCTCTTTGCTGTCGAGAGCATGATGGCTTTGCTCTCTACCAGGTTCATGTCGGCATCATTTGCACCGAGGCTCAGCATTTTTAAGTTCAGATCCGCATCTGTTGAAAAGTGGACCGTATAAAAGCGTTTGTTGTTTAATATGGTCAGGTAGCCGGTTTTTGATGGAACAGCCTGCTCTGCATTGAGCCAGATGTGCTGGTAGCCATCTTTATCCCCAAGTGGTTTAAGCTGATGCGTAAAGGCGCTGATCTTTTCAGAAACGTCTACAATATGGCCTTTGTACCAAAAAGGAAGATCATATTGGTGTGATTTATCGGAAAGTACCTGAAATACATCTATCAGCAGCGGTTTTTTTAGTTCATCCACTTTAAGCAGTGCAGATGTTCTGATCATCTGCACATCAGGATAGGCTTTGCGTTCAGCAGCACTAACTACCTGCAGGTTTTTATCCTTGCCAAAATACAGCACTTCAGGGTAATTTTGTTGTGCAGCATCGGAATTGCCTTTGTAATGCGAGGTTTGATCCACTACTAAAGTATTATGTGCTACGGTTTGTTTGGCCCAGGATTTATTTTCAGGCAGATAATCGCCACCTTTTTTTGATTCGATATTGATGAACCTTGCAGACCCGTAATCCGGGAATACTTCGACACCATTGTCGTAATACAGCAAGTTAAGCCGATCGAAATGGCCATGTCCCATCCCTTGCGAGGCGGCTTTTAATAACAGGGCCTGTTGATCGGTATTGCTGCCATAACGCAAGATACCGAGGCCACCTTCATTGCCTTTTGCCCCGTCTTTGATGAGCTGCGACTGGTAGGCAAAAGGTTTCGCCTTACCGGCCTGCAGATCGGCCGCCACCTGAAGTCCGGCGTCCGATACGACGACTTCATCCTGTTTTTCTGCAATATCCAGTAAGTCTGGAGCGGCTTTGATATCTGCATAGGCAATATCGACCCCATACACCAGTTCGGCAGTTTCGTAGGTTTTACTTTTTATGGCATCGTTGATCGGAAAAAATGTCCCATCAGTATAGGTAAGCTGCAAAGAGGTATTGATGGCTTTCGCCAGCAGCTGGTTGCGGTATTCAAAAATCTTTAGCTTGGGTTGGAAATTGTTGATGGCCTTTGCAAAAATGATAAAAGGAAGTAAAGCATATCTTTGATAATAAGGTCCTTCTGTATAATAGCCATCTGGCGAAAACAATTGATCTATTTGTGCAAGATACCCGGTTTTTCCATCCTTTGCTGATCCCTTTATAGCCATCTCCACATATTCCGGTTTGTTGAGTACATAACCGGTCATCCCTACGGCTGCAATATCCCAGGTGCCATGGTTGTGGATCTTATCAAAGGTTTCCTTACAATCTACAGTGAAGAATTTAAGAATCGGCTCAAACAGCCCATTATTGATGATTTCTCTGTTTTTTGGAGAGATAGCATCGTAAACCATGTCATAACCCTGTATGGTGTATACCTGCCATACAAAGTCGTTGAGGCTTTGCCAGAAGATTTTCCCAGCCTGGTGGTTTTCTTTCCTTTTAGGGTGCAGGGGCCATTTGCTGTAATCTGCAGCATATTTCAAAAGGATGTTTTCTACGTAGGTTGCGTATTTCTGATCTCCTGAGATCTGGTAAGCAATGCCGCAGTTTAAAATATTGGTATAGTTTTTTTTATGTTGTTCGTGTGTGGCACCGCCGCCGGCATCTTTTGGTGTCGGTACGTTAATGGGTTCCGTTAAAGCTTTATCTGCGTCAGCCTTTACTTTTAGCCAGGATTTTTTGAGCAGCGGGTAAGTTGTCGTTCCTTTTCTTACGGCTTCAATATTTTTTTTGCTGAGCATAATACCAGGATGTTCCTGTGCCAGGAGAGGCGAGGTAAACATCAGGCAAAACATAGCCATTACCAACTTTTTTAAGTAGTTCATATGTATTTTTGAAGAAAGGATTGGGTTTGTGCTTAGTTATTTTTCATTGAGTATGTTTTGTGCAGAAAATCCCGCCTTGCTGATCTGGAACATATCGTTCAGATGGGCCGCCACAGCATTTTCAGCCGCATCTATATCCTGGTTTTCAATTGCGCTCAGTATCTTTCTGTGCTCGGCAATGGCCAACTTGCCACGGTTATCGCCACAGATCCTGCTTTCTACGATGCTCTTAATTAGATCCGGAATTAGAATCAGGATCATCGATTCAATGACCGAATTTTTGGTGGCTCGGGCTATTGCAATATGAAAAAGCATGTCTTCCTCAATTGCATCCTGATTGTTATTGATCTTGTTCTCATAATCGATCATCGCCTCTTTTAATTTTATCAGGTCCTGTTCATTTCGTCTTTCTGCCGCTAGTTTTACGGCATCAAGCTCCAGGTAATACCTCGCTTCTAAAAGTGCATTGAAATCTTCCTTGTTAAACTTGATGATATCGGTTATGATGTTATCTAACACTTTTATACTTAAACCAGAAACATAGGTTCCACTTTGCGGGTTGGTTCTGAGCAGACCATAAAATTCCAATTTTAAAATGGCTTCGCGGACATAGCTGCGGCCAACACCGAACTTTTCTGCCAGTATTCTTTCCGCAGGGAGTCTGTCGCCAGGTTGCAATTGTCCACTTGTAATGAGCTGTTTAAGTTGGCCGATGATCTTGTCAACCGGAGATTCCACCTCAATAGATTTGATCGTTTCTATAAATGATTTCATACACTATATTTGGTTTACCAATTATTGGTTAACCAAATATAGAGAATAAAATAAGCATTCCAAATTTTTACATGTTTTTTAACTGCTGCCAGATCTCTTCATTTACAGGAATCCCATTTCTTTCATTCTCGATGCGGGTTTTCAATGTGCGTTCTCCCGGATAGGTTACCTTTCCACCAGCTTCGGCAGGGGTACTGTTTTTTGTGTAGGCAAGGATTTCTTCAATCAGAGCAGCATGCATATCAGGTTGATGGAGGCATATAAAGCATTGTGAAACCCCGGTTTCATATTCGTCTGCTGATATCTTTTGTGTTGAACGGCCACCACTGAGTGCGACCACCAACAGGTCCAGAACCAGTGAAAGTCCCGATCCTTTCCAAAAGCCGATCGGCAGGGCCAGTTTGGTTTTTCTGATCACGGCAGGATCTGTGCTTAAGTTTCCCTGTTCATCATAGCCTCCGGGGAAGGGAAGTGGCGCATTTTTTAATTCATATTCCTGCATTTTCCCATAAGAAAATTGAGACATCGCCATGTCGAGCACCACATGTCCTTCGGGGCGGGGGACAGCAATAACCAGCGGATTATTACCTAAAACAGGGTCCTTTCCTTCCCAGGCGGGCATATTAGCTGTTGCATTTGTAAAACAAATGCCGATACAGCCGGCTTCTGCTGCCTGCCAGCCATAAGTTCCTCCGCGCATCCAATGATTGGTATTTCTGATTGCTACACAGCCGATACCGTTAGCTTTTGCCAATGCTATCGCGCGGTCCATGCAATGGCTGGCATTGAACACCCCGGGTGCCTGGTTCCCTTCCCAGCGTTCTAAGGAGCCGGTTTTTTCCAGTAACTCCGGCAGGGCACTAGGACGTACCAGGCCATTTTTTATATGCTCCACAAAAACCGGGAACCGGTTTAATCCGTGTGAGTATACACCATCCCTGCTATTGGCTGCGAAAATTGTGGAACAGGTACCAGCCATTTCATTTGAAAAAGACAATTTTAAAAGTACTCTGTTAAATTCTTCCTGCAGTTCTTTGAATGGTATGCGCATAAGGTTGGGTGTTTAGGTTCAAATATAACCAATACTCAGCTAAACGTAAACCATGCAGCAGCTTTGACAGGATTTTGAATACAGTAGCTATTCGCGGTATCGCATTATTCTTTTGAAGAGTTACCGGACCAGTTTTAGAAGCACTCCAATCCATTTATGATTTGGCTATTAAAGAATAATTTTAAAATGATCCTATAGTTATATATAAAAATAAATATGTTATTATTGCAGTGTAGACCAAACCAAATCTTAAACATTAAATGACCGAACTCACCAAAGAGAAAAACCCTGTAGCACACACCGATGAAAAAAACGCTGTAGCTTATACCAAAGAGAAGGGCGCTGCAGCCCTTTTGTTTAGCGCCCCTGTAATCGTGGCCTCACTGGGTTATTTTGTAGATATTTATGATCTTTTACTTTTCGGTATTGTCCGCATACCCAGTCTGACTGAACTGGGACTTGATGAAAGGGCGGTATCTATTGAAGGTGCCAGCATTTTAAACTGGCAGATGACCGGATTGCTGCTCGGAGGCATCCTCTGGGGAGTGCTCGGTGATAAAAAAGGGCGTCTTTCTGTGCTTTTCGGCTCCATCATCACCTATTCTATAGCAAACTTTGCCTGCGGTTTTGTACATGATATAACTGTGTATAAGGCCTTACGCTTTGTAGCCGGTATCGGCCTTGCCGGAGAATTGGGGGCGGGAATTACATTAGTTTCTGAGAGTCTGCCTAAAAGGTTAAGGGCAATCGGAACTTCAGTAGTAGCTGGTGTAGGTTTGTTGGGTGCAGTAGTGGGATACTTTACCGTTGAATTATTTAGCTGGAGAAACGCTTATTTCATAGGCGGAGGCATGGGGATTTTGCTGCTTCTTTTAAGAATAGGGGTGTTTGAATCCGGAATGTTTCATGCCATGAAGGAAAAACATCATGTAGCTAAAGGTAATTTCCTGTCTTTCTTCACGAAGAAAAGCAGGCTCATATTGTACCTGAAGTGTATCGGTATTGGTTTGCCAACCTGGTATGTAATAGGTATTCTGGCTACCTTCAGCAACGAATTTGGTAAAGCCTTAGGTATTGGTGAAGCCATAAAGCCTGGTTTGGCGGTCATGTGGTGTTATGTTGGGCTTGCCGCTGGCGACCTCGTGAGCGGCCTGGTAAGTTACTGGCTTGAATCACGGAAACGTGCGGTAACTTACCTGATGATATTTACTGCAATTGGTGCCGTTATCTATTTGTATGGTGGAATAAAAACAGCTACAGGTTTATATGCCATGTGTCTCTGGATAGGTTTTGGTATCGGTTACTGGGCAATGTTTGTCACCATAGGTGCCGAGCAGTTTGGTACAAATGTAAGAGCTACTGCTGCGACTACCATCCCTAATATGGTTCGGGGTACGGTTGTATTAATGACCACCATATATAGTACCTTAAAACCTCATGTATTTGAACTGCATGCTGCAGGAATATTGGGACTGCTTTGTTTTGGTATAGGTTTCTATTGTATCAGAACCATTCCCGAGACCCACCATAAAGACCTCGATTTTGTGGAGGATTAAATTAATCCAGCAGAAAAACCGTCATTCCTTTCGGTCCATGTGCACCGAGCACCAGTGATTGTTCTATATCAGCTGTCTTGGACGGGCCTGCAATAAAACTTCCAAAGCCATAATCGGCAGTGCCTATTTTTACATAGGCATCGTGCATGGTTTGTATAATGTCTTTTTTGCTCAACACCACCGCCAGTTGCTGGCAAATGAATGGAACGGCACGTTGATGCATTAAATCTTCAGTGATCCATAAAGCGGCATTTTCGGCAACGCCAAAATGGGCAGTGATCACTGCAAGGTCTACATCAGCGTAAGTATGCGGGTCCTGCTTTTCCCAACCTTGTTCTGACACATCGGCCAGTTGCGGTAAAGTGGAAACAATACGCTGTCCTGGAAAATGTTCGAGGATGTAACTTTGCACCTCCCGGTAACCTGGAACTTCGATGCATGAGCCCCCTATATTCGTCAGCACAGTTGCAAAAGCTTCAACAGGATTTGCAGCTGGAAATACGGTTGTCAGATCGGATGGTAGGGGCTGGGCATCTGGCTGATTGGCCAGCACTTTTGCTAATATCTGTTCTCTGCTAGTCATTCTTTTTATTTTTTTTAAACCATTCTCCAAATGATTCTTTAGGTACCTCAGGCATTTCGCGGTGCTGGTACCACAAGTTCAGTTTGTTGTTTACCGTAAATGGTGCATGCTTCATAAACCAACGGCCAGTCTTTCCTGCATTTCTATAATTAAAGGAGCTGGATAAGGTAAAGGCCATGGCCTTCATTGCAATTTTCTTTTTAGGGTCAGCATAGCCTTCTTTAACGATGACCTGCCGCCATTTGTAAAGTTGTTCGTGGATGTTGATCTTAACCGGGCATACATTACTGCAGGAGCCACATAGCGTAGAGGCAAAAGGCAGATCTGCATTAGCCTTCATATCCAGGTTAGGCGCAAGAATAGAGCCTATCGGACCAGCAACAGCAGTATGATAACTGTGCCCGCCACTTCTCCGGTAAACCGGACAGGTGTTCATACAGGCCGCACAGCGGATACATTTCAACGAATTGCGGAAATCAGGACGACTTAACTGAGTGGTTCTTCCATTGTCAACCAGTACGATGTGCATCTCCTGGCCAGGTCTTGGCTTTTTAAAATGACTGGAATAGGTGGTAATTGGTTGTCCTGTCGCACTTCTGGTAAGCAGTCTTAAAAATACACCGAGATTTCTGCGTTTAGGAACGATTTTTTCTATTCCCATGCAAGCGATGTGTACATCCGCCAGATGTGCGCCCATATCTGCATTTCCCTCATTGGTGCAAACCACAAATTCACCCGTTTCAGCAACGGCAAAATTTACACCTGTAATAGCAGCCTTCCGCGTCAAAAATGTTTCGCGAAGATGTTCCCGGGCGGCAGCAGTTAAAAACACAGGGTCGGCCATGCCCTCGGGCGTGCCCAGGTGTTCATGAAACAATTCGCCGATTTCTTCTTTCTTTTTATGGATACACGGGAGCACAATATGGCTTGGAGGTTCCTGGGCCAGCTGTACGATCCTTTCACCCAGATCGGTGTCTATTACGTCGATCTTATTTTCCTTAAGATACTCATTTAAATGGCACTCTTCCGTAAGCATGGATTTGCTTTTGATCAGTCGGTCGACCTGATGCCGCTTCAATATCGAATGTACAATCTCGTTATGTTCGGCTGCATCCGCTGCCCAGTGCACGGTAACACCATTCTTCTTCGCCTGCTCCTCGAATTCCACTAAGTAATTGTGGAGATTGGAAAGCACATTGTTCTTAATCAGAGAAGCTGCTTCTCTTAATGATTCCCATTCGGGTAAGTTGTGAGCAGCCTTATCGCGCTTCGCACGAACAAACCATAAAGTTTCGTCGTGCCAGTTTACCCTTGCTTCATCCTTATTAAATATTTCTGATAAAGCGGAGTGATCTTTTGTTCCTGAACTCATGTCTCTTTATTGCTGTACTTTAAAGTTTAAACTATTGAGCATTTAATATTTCTGCAATATGCAGCACCTTCACCTGGCTGTTTTGCCTGCGCAGAATCCCCTCCATATGCATTAAGCAGGACATATCTGCGGCGGTGATGTATTCAGCACCATGGTTCAAATGATCTGCCACACGGTCCTTACCCATCTTTACAGAGACGGCTTCTTCCGCAACACAGAACGTTCCGCCAAAGCCACAGCATTCATCGGGCCGGCTCAATTCAACCAGTTCCAGACCCTCCACCATTTTTAGCAAATGTAAGGGCTTAGAAAAGGGCGCATCAACCAGCTCGCTCATCTGGGCAAGCATTAAACCACGCTGACCATGGCAGCTTTGATGCACACCAACTTTATGGGGAAAACGGGCCGATAGTTTTTCAACCTTAAGCACGTCGGTTAAGAATTCTGTTAATTCGTAGACCTTTTTTCTGATGCTTAATGCCTTATCTTCTTCATTTGGCGAATGCAGGTGATCTTTGATATGAAGTACACAGCTTCCGGAAGGTGAAACGATATAATCAAATTCGGCAAAGTTGTCAATGAACAGATCGTTACAGCCCTGTGTCAAATGTTCAAAACCTGAATTGGCCATGGGTTGCCCGCAGCAGGTTTGGTTGACAGGATATTTTACTGTTATGCCAAGCTTGCTTAATAAATTTAAAGTTGCAATGGCAGCGTTCGGATAAAACTGGTCGATATAACAAGGTATAAATAGGCCTACGGTCATGAATATAGGGTTTTGCGGTTAAAGATAGCATTAAAAAATAATCGGACCATCCTGTGCTGTCATACCTGGGACACAATATTGAAAAATATGAAAACGTTTTCAGGTAACTAAAAAAAATGTTAGCTTGCCAAATATTTATTGCTTTATGGCTACAGGCAAAAAGAACTATCAGCATACCATACTTGATATTGCGGAAGCATTGAAGCTTTCTCCTGCAACCATTTCCCGGGCTTTAAATAACCATCCTTATGTGAAGGAAAAAACGAGGAGCGATGTGGTGGAAATGGCTGCCAAGCTGGGTTACCGCCGAAATCAAATGGCTTCCGGCTTGAGGAGCAACAGAACGCGTACCGTGGGACTCATTATCCCAAGGGTGTCCATGTTCTTTCATGCAGAGGTGATCACAACCATTCAAAATGATTTGCATAAACATGGCTATAGTTTGATCATTTGCCAGTCGAACGATTCCGTAAGCATGGAAAGGGAACTGGCCGATACCTTGTACTCGTCGAGGGTAGACGCGCTGATTGCAGCCTGTACTTTACAAACTGTTGACTTCAGCCATTTTGATCAGTTTTTAGCGCATGGCACACCAGTAATATTTTACGATAGGGTTCCCGTACAGGAGTACAAAGCCACCCTAATTAAAGGTGACGACTTCAGGGGCGCTTATCTCGCTACCAGTCACCTTATTGATGCAGGCTGTAAAAGAATTGCCCATATTTCTGGACCTTTAACTTCCAACCTCTATCAGGATCGGGCAGCAGGGTTTTTAAAAGCGATGGAAACACATCAGCTCCCTGTTAAGGAAGAATGGATGTTTCATCAGGAGCTTAGCCGCGGCAATGCCCTTGTTGCCATGCAGCAGCTATTCGAAACCACTATAGTGCCTGACGGTTTATTCGCGGACAATGACACGAGCGCCATCGCTGCGATTGAGTACGCTAAAGAAAAGGGGATAGCCATACCGGAAACACTGAAAATTGCCGGCTATTCTAACGACCCACGAACCGCTATCATCACGCCTGCCGTTACTTCAGTTGAGCAATTTCCAAACCTGGTAGGGAAAAGGATTGTTGAAACCCTGGTTGAGCTGTTGAATAGTGATGCAGAAGGACCGGTATATCAGGTTGAACCAGTGATCATTCCTGTTGAATTGATCATCAGGAAGTCGACCAGTAAAATTAATTAGTAAAACACAATAACACCCCTGGGGTGTAGGAATAAATAAAAATAAAACAATGAAAACATCTTTTGAAAGCCGCTATGCAGTTAGTCCGGGTGAAGCAAAGCAATTTGATACTGCTGCTTTGCGCAAGAATTTTTTAATGGAAAGCTTATTTGAAGCGGATACCGTTAAACTGACCTTATCTCACTTCGACCGTTACGTTACCGGAGGGGTAATGCCGGTAAATGAGGCTGTAGAGTTGTCGAACCCTGAAAACTTAAAAGCTGCTTATTTTCTGGAAAGAAGAGAACTGGGTATTATCAACGTGGGTGCTAAAGGTAAAGTTGTGGCTGATGGCGTAAGCTACGAGCTTGAATTTAAAGAAGCGCTATACCTGGGTAAAGGTACAAAAGCGGTGAGCTTTGCATCTGCAGATCAACATAACCCGGCAAAGTTCTATATCAATTCCGCACCTGCACATCATACTTATCCCAATAAGAAAGTATCCAAAGCTGATGCTGAAATCGTAGAGCTGGGCACTCCCGAAACTGCGAACCATCGCGTGATCAATAAATTGTTGGTAAACAGTGTACTCCCTACCTGTCAGCTGCAAATGGGTATGACTGAACTGAAAAGCGGAAGCGTTTGGAATACCATGCCCGCGCATACGCACGATAGAAGAATGGAAGTATATTTCTATTTTGAAGTGCCACAGGGACAAAGTGTTTGTCATTTTATGGGTGAACCTCAGGAAACCAGGCACATCTGGATGCAAAATGAACAGGCCGTGATTTCTCCAAACTGGTCTATTCACTCCGGTGCCGGCACCAGCAACTATACCTTTATTTGGGGGATGGCAGGAGAAAACCTTGATTATGGTGACATGGACCACTGCGCAATTAACGATTTGAAATAATCTTTGAACCCTACATGATGAAGAAATTAACTTGTTTTTTGTTGTTGTTGTCGGGTTTCTATTGCCCGGTAATGGCGCAAACCAAAGCGACGATCACGATAACTAACCCTGCAAAGTCAGACCGAACAGACCTGATCGTTCCGGTCAGCTGGAGCACTATTACCGCCAAATATCCACGTATCGATACGGCTGGTTTTAAAGTGCTGAATTCCCTGACAAAAAAGGAAATACCCTTTCAGCTCGAACGCCATGGGCAAACGAATGTTCAAAACCTCTTGCTACAGGTTAGCCTGAAAGCAAATGGTAGTGCTAAGTTTTTGATTGTACCCGGTAAGCCTGCCGCTGTGGTTAAAAAGACCTATGGCCGCTATGTGCCTGAGCGCTATGATGACTTTGCATGGGAAAATGATAAGGTCGCTTTCCGGATGTATGGAAAATCTCTGGAAGGCAGAAAAGACAATGCCTATGGAACGGACGTATGGGTGAAAAAGACTAGCAAACTGGTCATCAATGACTGGTACAAAACCGGTGATTATCATACCAACCATGGCGATGGAATGGATTATTATAGTGTAGGCCTGACCTTGGGTGCCGGTGATATTGCTCCATTTGTAAAGGATTCTGTGGTTTTTTCTAAGAATTATCATCATTGGAAAGTGCTGGACAACGGACCGTTAAGAACTACGTTCGAATTGGGCTATGATGCCTGGAATGTAGAAGGAAAACCTGTAAAGGTGACCAAAACCATCTCCCTGGATGCGGGTTCGCATATGAACAGGGTGGAGGTGGTGTATACTTATAGCGGGGATACATTGCCGGTTGTAGTGGGCATCGTGAAGAGAACAGAGCCAGGAACAATTTTGATGGATGAACAGCAGGGCATTTTAGGCTATTGGGAGCCGCAGCATGGTATGGATGGGATTACAGGAGTTGCTACGATTGTAACCGGAGAAAAACTGGCTATGGATATGGATAGGACGCATTTACTCACCCATACCGTA
>CAMLDJ010000155.1 GCA_946478755.1 uncultured Pedobacter sp.
AGATCGACCGTCACCGTAACATCAGGATGACTCTTGATCACCTCCCAGGCCTCTTTCATTCCCTTACTCCAATAAATATCGTCAAATATTAATAAAGAGCCCTCATGCACTTTAGGAAGGCACCAATTAAAATAGTTCAAGGTAGCATCTTTACGATGATTGCCATCGATATAAACAAAGTCCAGTTTTTCAACACCGGCAATCACATCAGGCAGCAATTCATCAAAATTGCCCACCTGCAGTTCAATATTCCCCAGTTCCAGTTCAGCAAAGTTACGGCTAGCAACCTCAGCTGTTTCCCCACAACCCTCAATTGTAACGATGCTGGCACCCGGGCAGGCCTTTGCTAAATAAGCGGTAGTAATCCCCAGGCAGGTACCCAGCTCGATAATATTCACAGGGCGGGTATCTCTGGCCAAACGGTAGATCAGTTGTGCCAGCGCAGGGCTCTTCAAAGCATTTTTAGCGATCTCTTTCACCTTCTTGGTCCTGTTCTTATTCAGATGTGAACCCGCCCCCAGATCAGTCACCGTAATTAATGAATCGTCATTAAAAAGTTTTTTTCGCTGCGCCTCAATACTTTTGTAGTCAGATTCGGACTTAAAATCGTAAATTACCTCATCAGTAAGTTTATATACAAACGGGGAATGCGTACCATGCCTGCTTTTTGCAGTTAGACGATGCTTTAAATAATCACTGATAAAATTAAAAACCATAGCCACAAAAATAGGCATTCAAATTTGCATGTTTAATGGAAAATAGTAAAGAAATAAGTGCGTTGGTAAAGCTTCTTGATGATCCTGATCTTGAAATTTATGAACATGTGGAAAAACGCCTGCTGGAGTATGGGCCTCAGGTAGTTGATTATCTGGAGAATGAATGGGAACACGCACTCGACACCCTGCTACAGGAGCGGATAGAAAACATTGTCCACAAGATCCAGTTCAGCAGTGTAAAGGAAGATCTAAATCTGTGGTATCAAAGTGGGGCCTTCGATTTGCTGCAGGGCGCACTTGTCATTAACCGTTATCAATATCCCGATCTCGATGAACAAAAGTTCATCCTGCAAATAGAAGAAATAAAAAGAGAGATCTGGCTGGGCCTGCAATATGAAATGAGCTCTATCGAAAAAATAAAGCTCATCAATCATATATTCTATAATGTATATGGTTTCAGTGGCAATACCAAAAACCATCACGACCCTCAAAATTCTTATATCAGCCAGGTACTCGAAAGCAAAAAAGGAAACCAGATTTCCCTTGCTATCATCTATTCTACACTTGCACAGAAACTTGACATTCCCGTATATGGCGTAAACCTGCCCCAGCATTTTATACTCGGTTATATCGATGAAAGCAAACGCGAAGAGCATGAATTCGGCGTCCTGTTCTATATCAACGCCTTTAACAAGGGAGCTATTTTTGGGAAGCACGATGTCGATCAGTTCCTTCGCCAGCTAAACCTTGATCCACTGCCCGGCTTTTATGCACCATGCAGCAACGTAGAGATTATCAGAAGGATCATCCGAAATCTGGTCTCCGCCTATGAAAACCTTGGTTCAACAGAAAAGGTCGACGAATTAAAACAGTTGCAGGAAATCCTGAACAGCAGCACTTTATAAAAACTTATTGCTCTTCATCCAGTTCTCCAGGCTTTTGAACCAATCTTCTGCCGTGGTACTGTTCTTCATGCCAAAACCATGTCCGCCTGCCTGGTAAATATGAAGCTCGGCATTTACGCCGGACCTGACCAGCGCCTGGTTAAACAAGATGCTGTTTTGCACGGGTACAGTTTTGTCATTATTGGCATGTACCATAAAAGTTGGAGGTGTTTCCGCATCCACATACTTGTCGTTCGAAAAGTACTCACGCAGTTTAACATCCGTACCAGCCAGTTTCTCAGCCGAGCCCTTGTGTTCCGAATCGGTAAACGAGATTACCGGATAAATTAAAACAGAGAAATCCGGACGAAGGCTGATGGCCTCCTTATTGTCTATTTTTACATCTCTATAATGGACGGTTAAACTCGAAGCCAGGTGGCCACCGGCCGAAAAACCCATAATGCCGACTTTAGCTGGATCTATATTCCATTTTGCGGCGTCTTTTCGCACCCGGTATATTGCCTGTTCTACATCCTGGAGTGGCCCAACCGACCGGTCCTCCATAATCGCATCACTTGGCAAACGGTATTTCAGTACAAAGGCCGTCACCCCCATGGATGCAAAGCGCTCTCCAACAAAATAGCCCTCATGACCAATGGCAAGCCCCGAATAACCTCCACCAGGA
Source organism: uncultured Pedobacter sp. (assembly GCA_946478755.1). The sequence goes on from CAMLDJ010000155.1 coordinate 2,286, forward strand.
CAAACGATCACTGCTGTCCCATTCGCCTTGCCTTTTGCAGGCTGGTATACGGTAAGCGTAGGTACCGAGACCTTTGTGATGCTTGCCCCTCTTCCCTCCCTCATCGTAGTGATCTCCTGGTAATCAGCTGGCGTAGGTTTTGCACCCGGGATCTTGCCCGGATAGAGGGTCAATACTTGTTGAGCCATCAGCCCGTTTGCCGATAACATTACTGTCATGAATAGTCCGCTTAAATATTTCATTTTAAAACTCCATTAAATATGCTTTCAAAAATTCATTCAGTTCTCCATCCAGTACTGCCTGTGGATTGGACGACTGAAAGTTGGTCCGGTGATCTTTTACCCTCCTGTCATCCAGCACATAACTTCTGATCTGCGAACCCCACTCTATTTTCTTTTTATTTCCTTCTATCAATGCCGTTGCTTCCATCCTTTTGCGCATTTCTGCTTCATACAACTGCGACTTCAATAAACGGATCGCATTTTCCTTATTCTGCAACTGCGATCTGGATTCCTGGTTCTTGATCACAATCCCCGAAGGCTTATGATATAAACGAACTGCGGTCTCCACCTTATTTACATTTTGTCCGCCCGCACCGCCAGACCGGAAGGTCTCAAATTCAATCTCCGAATCTTTTACCTCTATCTCTATGGTGTCATCCACCAGCGGGTATACATATACAGAAGCAAAAGACGTATGCCGGCGTGCATTCGAATCAAAAGGAGAGATCCTTACCAAACGGTGGACGCCATTCTCCCCTTTCAGGTAACCGTAGGCAAATTCGCCGGAAAATTGAAGGGTAACTGATTTTACACCGGCAATCTCACCCTCCTGGTAGTCCTGCTCAGTAATCTTATAGCAATTCTTTTCGCCCCACATCATGTACATACGCATCAGCATATAGGCCCAGTCGCAACTCTCAGTTCCTCCAGCACCTGCAGTAATCTGCATCACGGCCGGCAGCTGGTCTTCCTTGTTCTTCAGCATATTCTTCAGCTCCAGTTCCTCTATCGCCATCAAGCAGCTGTCATATTGCTCCTGCATTTCTTCCTCAGTTGCATCTCCGCTCTGCAGAAAATCAAAAAGCACCTGGGTGTCTTCCAACAAGCTGTTTGCCTTTTGCCATGCATCTGTCCATATTTTTTTTGAATTGATATCTGCAATGTGCTTCTCGGCTTTTTTAGGATCATCCCAAAAGCCTGGTTGCAGGGTCAGCTCCTGCTCAATACGAATATCTTCCAGTCGGTTTTCGACGTCAAAGATACCTCCTCAGCGACGTTACTCTGTCCCTTAAATCCTGAATTTGTTCTTTTGTCATAATCACAAATATAAAATAAAACAGGCCATATCAAAATAAACTGATATGGCCTTTCTATAAAATAGATAATCACCTTAATTAAAAAAGTCCCTTTAATTTATCTATTAAACCATCATCTTTTCCGTCCCCATTTACATCAGTTTTCTCCGTAAACATCCTTGTCACATCAGATAGGTCGAACTTTCCATCTGGCCCCGAGACTCTGGCCATTAAATCCTGAATGTTAAAAGAATTATCATTCGGGTCATTTGTTTTATTGACCAATTTTCCAACAATTGCAGGGATGATCGAAGCAGCTATCCCTTTTGCAGTATCCACATTAATGCCCATTGCAGCAAGTTTATCACTAAAACCAGATGCAGCATCCTGTGCAACAGCACTGCCTTCGGCATTGCCCCCTCTAAACGTATTCACCAGATTTCCAATATTTCCAGATGACAATTGTTGCCTGAGTGCATCAACAATAGAACCCGAAGCAGCAGAAATTGCCGCTTCATTTTGCTCATTAGGGATCGCATTATTGTTCACAATAGCGTCCTGAGCACTCTCCTTTACCAATTCATTTAAATTGTCTAACATAGGTGTTTTTTTAAAGGTTTTATTATCTTGTATCGTTGATTAAATATAACATTTTTATTATGCTTCCTACAATAAACTTTACAGAAACCGCTGCGTATAAATACCTTGCCGATCATTTCATCGACATCAACAAGAAAAGTCTTAAAGAACTTTTTGCAGAAGATGAGTCGCGCTTTGAAAAATTCTCGCTTTTATTTGAGGATATCCTTGTGGATTATTCTAAAAACAGAATAAATGACACTACGATGGCACTGCTCATTCAGCTGGCGAGGGAATGCAAACTTGATGAAGCCATTAAGGCGATGTTCAGTGGCGAAAAGATCAATCAAACGGAAGGCAGGCCCGTACTTCATATTGCCCTGAGAAACCAAACGAATAAGGAAATCCTGGTTGAAGGCAAAAACGTAGTTCCGGAAGTCAATAGGGTGCTTGATAAAATGGAAAAATTCAGCAAGCAGATCATTTCCGGCAGCTGGAAAGGCTATACCGGAAAAGCCATTACCGACGTGGTCAACATTGGCATCGGTGGCTCTGACCTGGGGCCGGTAATGGTTACAGAAGCACTGAAGGCCTACAAAAACCATCTGCGCATGCACTTTGTATCAAATATCGACGGTACGCATATTGCAGAAACTCTGAAAAATGTTGATCGGGAAACCACTCTGTTCCTTATTGCTTCTAAAACCTTTACTACGCAGGAAACCATGACGAACGCCAATACTGCGCGCGATTGGTTCCTTGAAAATGGGGCTAAAAAAGAGGATGTTGCCAAACACTTCGCCGCATTATCCACCAATGCAAAGGATGTATCGGCTTTTGGTATTGATACAGAGAATATGTTTGAATTCTGGGACTGGGTAGGTGGCAGGTACTCTTTATGGAGCGCCATTGGCCTTCCTATCGCACTGAGCATTGGCTACGATAATTTTAAGCAGTTACTGGCAGGTGCCCATGCGGCCGATCAGCATTTTGAGAACGCGGAGTTCGAGATCAATGTGCCGGTCATTCTGGCTTTGATCGGCGTCTGGTACATCAATTTCTTTGATGCCGAAACGCAGGCCATCCTGCCATACGACCAATACATGCATCGTTTTGCAGCGTACTTCCAGCAAGGTGATATGGAAAGTAATGGTAAACATGTAGATCGCAATGGAAATGATGTGGCTTACGAAACAGGCCCGATCATCTGGGGTGAGCCCGGAACCAACGGACAGCATGCATTCTATCAGCTCATTCACCAGGGCACGCGGATCATCCCTTGTGATTTTATTGCTCCCGCACAAAGCTTAAACCCGATAGGCAATCACCACCCGATCCTGCTTTCAAACTTCTTTGCACAAACCGAAGCTTTAATGAACGGTAAAACCAAAGAACAGGTTGTCGCAGAATTAAAAAAAGAAGGCAAATCCGATGAAGAAATAGAAAAACTGGCTCCTTTTAAAGTGTTCGAAGGAAACAGGCCTACCAATTCTATCCTGCTAAAAAAGGTTACTCCATACAGTCTTGGGAATCTGATCGCCATTTATGAACACAAGATATTTGTCCAGGGCATCATCTGGAACATCTTCAGTTTCGATCAATGGGGCGTAGAGCTCGGCAAGCAGCTGGCAAAAAGCATTTTGCCCGAACTGGATGGTGAAACAATGGTAAGTTCACATGATGGCTCTACCAACGGCCTGATCAATCAGTATAAAAACTGGCGGTAAACAAAAATGTTACCTTGTTTACCATCGGCGCATTAAACTTTTATGATTCTATTATGTTCTAATCCAATATATTAAACATAAAAAGCCTGCATGATTTATGGAAAATAGATGATGCAGGCATCATGATATAAAATAACATGCTGATGAAAACAATTAAAAATATTTTGATGCTGGCTACGCTGTTCATTGCGATGCAGGTAAGTGGGCAGACAGATAAGGAAACTACTTTAAAAATTATTAATGAGCAGAATTTCATCTTCCATGCGACTTCAGCAATGCCTATGGCCAATCAGGAGGTAAACAATATCCTAAGCAGGATGCCCGGTGGTAGTGGAGCGGGAATGATCCAGCTGTCAGGATCGCAATACGAGCTCGTTGTTACCAAAGACAGTATTGAGGCCTACCTTCCGTATTATGGAAGAGCTTATAGTGCAACCCTGAATCCTGATTCAGGTACTAAGTTTAAGTCTAAGAAGTTCAAGTACAAAGCTGATAAAAGAAAGAAAGGCTCCTGGATAATTACCATGAACTTTAAGGATGCAAAAGATACCCAATCGATGATCTTAAACGTTTCAGAGAACGGATATGCTAACTTAATCGTAAACAACAACAACAGGCAACCGATATCTTTTAACGGGTACCTGAGCGAACCTAAGATTAAAAAGAAATAAACGCCTCTGATCTAAAAAAGGTCGCTATGCTTATTACATAGCGACCTTTTTTATACCTTACTTTTTCGGCTGAAGCTTCATTTCAAATAGATGCGGCCATTTTTTTCCGGTCACAAACAGGCGCCTTCCCGCCTTATCCCAGGCAATACCATTTAACACATTGTTGTTCCTCGCATCTTCATCCTTAAAATAATCTGCAGGCAATAGTCCTGAAAAATCTATCTTTTTCTCGATCACACCTGATGCGGGATCAATTACGACAATAATGTTTTCCGTGTATACATTCGCATAGATCTTTCCGTCGATATATTCCAGCTCGTTCAGGGAATCAACAGGGCCGTTGTCATCATAAACCTCGATCGTACTTTCATCTCTATAAGTATCCTTATTCATAAAATAAAGCTTATTGGAACCGTCAGACATGATGAGCTGTTTACCATCAAAACACAAACCCCATCCCTCTCTGTTGGTCGAATAAGCAAACGTACCCTGTTGTTTAAAAGTTTTTGCGTCATACACGAAACCTGATTTTGCCTTGTAGGTCAGCATCACTACTTTGTCACCTACCAGACTTGCCCCTTCTCCAAAATACTGATCATTCAGTTTAATCTGCTGCAACACCTTCCCTGATTTTACATCAACCCAGCGCAGCGTCGAATGTTTTTCCTGTCCGGTGCTTTCCAGAAACCGGCCGTTATGATATTCGAGCCCCTGCGTATAGGCCGAGGTATCATGAGGCATCGTATGGACTATCTGATAACCATAAACCTCCGGCTTCAACGGTGATTTAAGCTCAATATTGGTAGTCAGCGTGTCTTTTTCGCTCCCAGTATCAACAATAGCGGTAATCAGCTTATAACCAAGAGCAAGTTTTGCTGTATTTATAGAAATACTTTCCCCACTACTTTTTGCCCCGATCTCCTTACCCTCCAATAAATAGGTAGCTGAGATAAGCTTTGTCCCTTCAGGGATATCAAGCGCTACCTTTACCTCCTCACCCATCTTGAAAGCCTGACCTTGCTCAGGCAATTTAAACGAAACGCCGGGAGCGGACGATTTTTCCTTACAGGAAATGATAAACAACAGACTCAACAACAAGCAAGCGACAGGCATTGCTCTACTTAACATTTTTTTAACTTGGCCAGAATGCATCTTCTATATGATTAATTTTATAAAGGTGTTTATTTTCAAAAACAATTGCAATGATGTCAAAACGAATCTCCCCCTGATGATTCATCATCTCTATATAAACGGAAGAAGCAAACTCCAGTTGCTTTTCCTTTTTATAACTCACAAATTCCTCCGGGTGTCCATATTCAATTGAACTCCTTGTTTTCACTTCTACAAAAACGATGGTTCCCCGCAGATCGGCAATAAGGTCAACCTCTGCTCTTGCACATCTCCAATTCGCATTTAGGATTCGGTAGCCAAGATCTTCCAGATAAGCAGCAGCTATCTGTTCCCCCCATTTGCCCAGCTCATTGTGTATCGCCATAATTATTTCAAAATCGTGATGCCCAGATGTTTGGAGATCTCTTTTTCCACGCCCTTCATCGCCACAAAGCGTTGCATCAGGATCTCCAGGTTTACCGGGTCAGTTTCCGTTTTTATTTCATTGGAGATGCTGGTAAGGATCCCCGCAATTTTAGCTTTTTTTAAATGGAATAAGCCGCCTAAAATCGTTGCCTTTAAATTCACCGTCTCATCTCTTACATAAATATTATGCTTGTTTTCCCAGTTTTCACTCAAAATATAAGGCGAAGTGGAAAGAGTAATCGCCAGATCTGCAATTTGCCTGTCCTGGCTTTTTATAAACTGGCTGGCCACAGGCAAATGCCCATTTTCAATTTCTTCGCGGTAATGCTCAATAATGCTGTTGCAGATCTTGTCTTCAAATAGGACATCGGTAAGATTTTGTATAATGAACGATCCGATATACATATTATCAATCCCATCCCATGTAACCAGCTCATGACCAAATGCAAGTAATAAACGTACAATTTCCTGCTCCTGTATCTGGTCGATATTAATCTGGGTATCCGGCCCCGGACCTTCGTATGGCCCTGAACTTTCAAACAGGTTTTCGGGCGGCCCTTCTTCATAAGGCTGATGGGATTGCTGGTGTTGCTGGAAGGACTGCGATTGTGGACTCGAGGAGCCCCCGGATGCTTTCTTAAACTTCGCAACCCGCATTTTGTTGAGTTCAGAAAGCAGGGTCCTTTCCTCAACCTGTAATAAATTACTGCATTCTCTTATAAACACAGCGGCCTTGATCTCATCCGGGATCTTCGCGATGCTTTCTATAATATCCCTGATGATCCCCGCACGTTTTATCGGATCCGTCCCCGCTTCCTTCAGCAGTATGGTAGCTTTATATAAGATAAAATCCCGGCGGTTGTCCTCAATGTACTTCTTAAACTCCCCAGCGCCTACGTGGTGCATGTAGGAATCCGGATCATGCCCGTCCGGGAACAGCACCACTTTAACGTTAAGCCCTTCTTCCAGGATCATATCCAGTCCGCGCAAGGAAGCCTTGATCCCCGCAGCATCTCCATCATAAAGGATGGTGACATTTTGTGTAAACCGCCCGATCAGCCTGATCTGCTCCGTGGTTAATGATGTACCCGACGAAGCGACTACATTTTCAATTCCGGCCTGGTGAACAGCCAATACATCGGCATACCCTTCAACCAGGTAACAGTTATCCACCTCTCTTATGGCTTTTTTGGCATGGTATAGTCCATACAGCACATTAGATTTATGGTAAATGTCACTCTCGGGCGAGTTTACATATTTAGGAACATTCTTATCCGTCTTTAAGGTCCGGCCACCAAAACCGATCACCCTTCCGGTGAAGTTATGGATGGGGAACATGACGCGGCCCCTGAACCGGTCGTACAGCTTGCCCTTATCATTTCTGATAGACAGCCCTGTTTTCTCCAGGTATTCTTCTTTATGCCCCGCTCCTGTGGCACGCTGGATCAGCGCATCCCATATATCGGGCGAATAGCCGAGCTGGAATTTTTTTAAGATATCTTCCCTGAAGCCACGTTCCTTAAAATAGCTTAAGCCAATTGCACGGCCTTCATTTCCAGTCCACAATTCATCGGAAAAATAACCGGCAGCGTATTCCGAGACGATATAGAGACTTTCACGTGCGTTCTGCGCCTCAATATTTTGTGGCGATTGCACCGTCTCCTCTACCTCAATGTTGTACTTGTTTGCCAGGTACTTCAAGGCTTCGGGGTAAGAATACTTCTCGTGGTCCATGATAAAATGGACCGAATCTCCTCCCTTTCCACAACCAAAGCATTTATATATGCCTTTGGTCACAGAAACGTTAAAAGAGGGCGTTTTTTCATTATGAAAAGGACAGTTCCCGATTAAACTGGTCCCCCGCTTTTTCAGCGCAACAAAATCACCAACCACCTCCTCTATCCGGGCAGTATCCATAATTTTATTAATGGTATCCTGGTTAATCATGCCTATGCACCAAATTTAAACGAAGATTTCTCATTCATGATATTTTATACAAGAAGCTGTTCAAACTTCGCTAAGTTAAAGAATTAGTTTCCTTTTCCTAAGTGGTAATCTTTATGAACAATTAAAAAACTCGCCCTTTCTTCCTTTTTAAAAGGGTAATCCCAGTTCCCCTGGTAAGTGATCTTTACAGGTAACTTTTCTCCCCTGAAGTAACTGGTTTCAATGTTCATCTGTACATCAAAATCAAACAGCATATTGCTGTATTTCATGTCTACATAACGGCCCAGTATCTCAAAATTCCGTTTATCAAAAATGGTGGTCAACTCTTTGATCATCAGACCATCCTTTGTTCCCTCACTTAAGTCCTTTTTAACTGTAACCTTAAAACGGTAAACGGGAATAGAATCCAGGTAAGTACCACTATGATAGGCATAATCGTAATACTGGCGCATATTTGCCGTAAAGATCTGAGTTTTGCTCCCGATAAAAGGCAGTCCCTTTATAGGCTTTCCCGGCGCAAATATCAGCGTCTTTAGTTTATCCTTATAACTTTCGTTGGTATCTCCAGCTTTGCCGCCTGCAGTCATCGGCCCTTCCTTAACAAAGTCAGTTTTATAGGCATTCATAAAAATGTAATCAAACATCTCAATGGTATACAACTGGTATTTACCGTTCTTTTTATACACCTTGCCTGTATCCTGCCTGGCCAGGTAGACCAGCTTATCCTGGCCTTCATTCTTGTGCTTTATCTTACGGAAGATACGACCTTCTATCCGGTTCTTTTTGTCGTAAGTATAAATCCGGTTTTCGGCAATGAAATTATACCGTTTCATATTTCTGAAGGCCTGATAAAAGCTTTCATCCGTAATGATCGCATTGATAAAGGTCTCCACTCCAAATTTCTGGGCCTGAATGTTCACTACCGAATCGAGCTGGATCGTTTTAATGGTATCCGGATTAAAGCGTGGAATCTCCTGCGCAAAGCCATTAAAGAATGGCACCGCAAACAGGATCAGCAGCAAGGCTTTCTTCATTAACGCCAACGACTAATTCCCCAGCTGTTTAAGCGCCATATAAGCCATCAAACCGGTAGAGATTTTCAATGCATCCTCGTCGATATCAAAATTAGGCGTATGCACAGAATAGCAGGTATCTTTGGATTTATTCCCGGTACCCAGCCTGTAAAAACAAGCATCTGTAATCTGCGAATAATAGGCGAAATCTTCAGCCGCCATCCAGATATCCAGGTCGAGCACATTCTCCTTACCCAGGTAATCTTCGGCAAAGGCACGCGCATTGGCCGTTACCTTTTCCTCATTAATTAAATAAGGATAACCATTCATAATGTTAAATTCACAGCTTCCACCCATGCTTTCTGCAATGCCCTCAGCCATTTTCTTCATCAGGCGCTTCGCTTCCTTACGCCATTCCTCATTCAGCGTTCTGAAGGTGCCTTCAAGTTTCACTTCATTGGGAATAATATTCGTCGCACCGTTGGCAATTACCTTTCCGAAAGATAGTACCGATGGCAAGCGCGGATCCGCATTTCTGCTAACGATCTGCTGTAAGGCTACAATAATATGTGAAGCGATCAGTACCGGGTCTATGTTCTGGTGTGGCTGTGCCCCATGTCCGCCTTTCCCCCGAACTGTGACATACAGCTCATCTGTCGAGGCCATGTATATACCCGAGCGAAAGCCGACCTTTCCCGCATCAATCAGGGGCATCACATGCTGTCCGATGATGTGCTGGGGTTTAGGGTTTTCCAGAACGCCTTCCTTGATCATGATGCTGGCCCCACCAGGTAAAATCTCCTCGCCAGGCTGAAAAATCAGCTTTACCGTTCCGCCAAACTCAGCTTTCAGGCTGTTTAAAATATGTGCTGTACCCAATAAAGAAGAACTATGGACATCATGTCCGCAAGCATGCATTACACCCGGGTTTTTCGACGCGTAGTGCCTATCATTGGCTTCCAGGATCGGCAATGCATCCATATCCGCACGCAGCGCAATGATCTTATCCGAAGGCAGGTCGCCCTTAATCAATCCAACAACACCCGTATCAGCCATTTCAGTATAGGAAATTCCCAGGTCAGTTAACCTGTTTTTAATGAATGCTGAAGTTTGAAATTCCTTAAAAGAAAGCTCCGGATTTGCATGCAGGTGCTGACGGTAACCAACAACCTGTTCAAAAATAGTATCGGAAAGTGCCTGGATCTTGTCTTTAATTATCATTGCTGTAATTTAAATTAGGTGCATT
>CAMLDJ010000156.1 GCA_946478755.1 uncultured Pedobacter sp.
TATTGTTTTGGGTAAAATTATAAATATCAAATTGTTAAAGGCCCTTTTATAAGCCTGCAATTCGGTTTGCAAAGTTAAAATTTTTATACAAGAATTATGTATATAAATAAAAAGTTTTTCAACAGTTTTTAAATTGGTATTTTGGCACCTATAAAAGCAACATTAATTCCAGGGTTGTAGGGGCTGGATAACTGTTAATAAATAAATTGCGTACTCATGAGAACCATATTAGTAACTGGCAGCAACGGCCTTTTAGGGCAGAAAATAACGGAACGATTGCTGGAGACACAGCAGTTTAATTTAATAGCCACCTCAAAAGGTGCTAATCGTTTTCCCGTCCAAGAAGGATACACTTATGTAGAAATGGATATCCTGGATCCGGAAACTGTAAAAAGCATAGTAGAAAGTTTTCAGCCGGATGCAATCATTCATACGGCTGCAATGACCAATGTCGATACCTGCGAATCAGAAAAAGAGCTGGCCCACCAGATGAATGTGGATGCGGTGAGAACACTGGTATCGCTATCCGAAGAACACAATATTCATTTCGTTCATTTGTCTACCGATTTTATATTTGATGGTGCCCATGGGCCTTATGATGAATTGGCGGCGCCAAACCCTTTAAGCTATTATGGGATGACCAAGCTGGAGGCAGAAGAGGTGATCAAGAATTCTGTTTGTCGCTGGGCAATATTGCGGACCATCCTAGTATATGGTATTGTAAGCGATATGAGTAGAAGTAATATTGTGTTATGGGCAAAGGGAGCACTTGAAAAAGGAGAGCCCATCAATGTAGTAAATGATCAGTGGCGGATGCCGACATTGGCTGAAGACCTGGCAGATTGCTGCTTACTTGCAGTAGAAAAAGATGCACGCGGGGTTTACAACGCTTCAGGAAAAGATCTGATGAGCGTTTCAGAATTGGTAAACAAAGTAGCCGACTATTGGCAGCTTGATAAGGGCCTGATTAATGAGATCAGCTCTAAAAGCTTAAATCAATCGGCAAGAAGACCTGCACGGACAGGTTTCATATTAGATAAAACGATCGCAGACCTGGGTTATACTCCTCATAGTTTTGAAGAAGGATTGGCTATTGTTGATCAGCAGCTACAAGCTAGAAAATAATAAAATGTTAATTTTAAGTGGATTAGGGACGCTGGCCGAATTATTTGACAAAAAAATTGTTAAAACCAAATTCAAGCATTACTTTTGCAGTCCGTTAACCACACGGAAATGCATTTGTAGCTCAATTGGATAGAGCATCTCACTACGGATGAGAAGGTTTGGGGTTCGAATCCCTACAAGTGCACAGAAAACCGCCTTTAATTAATTTTAAAGACGGTTTTTCTTTTTTAGGTTACGATTTAGGTACTAAATTCGATCTGCTAAGGATGTTTATGTCTTGCTTGGCCTTTTCTAACTCCGCCCTCATAACAAGCATTTCCGCCCTCAACTGCCTGGTGTCGGTAATCAAAGTTTTCTTTTCTACCTTATATTCTATACCCTCTTTGCCAACTACAATATATAAAGGTGATATATTGAATTTTATAAACAGCCTCTCAAGAATATAGCTCGTTATTGCGGTGTGCCCCAGCTCCATTTTAGCAATGGTGGATTGATTTACGCCGGTAGCTTCGGACAGGTCAGCCTGAGAGAGATTAAGGTACTCACGAACTAACCTTAAACGCTTGGCTGCGTCTTTATTTATTATGGCTGCTTTTGGTGGCATTAGTTTTTTCTAAATCTATGTTTTGCAGGCTGAGAAAATTGAACTTTCGTTACGGCGCTATCAATTCTAAATTCCAGATCATTCAAATCTATTGCCCCAAATCCATTTTTAGCCCTAAACTTGTGAGTCACCATAAAGCCGTATACAGTTTTATCTTCCGGGTTATTCAAATCGTTAATTGTGTCAATCTCAAAGCTAATGGGCTCATAGCTTTTTGGGTCTTTTAAAGTACTGTCTAAATAACCCTTCACTAATTTTTTCATTTTGTCCTCAGTAGAAGGCTGCCTACAGGAAGTAAATAGTAAAATAGCGGCTAAGATGATAAATATATTTTTCATGATTTTATTAGGCTTGTTATGGTATATGAATGGTTCCTTTTATTGTTCCGTTTTCGATAATGTTAACAACACCAACCGTTTTACCCTTGTAGCTAAAATCTATGTTGCAAGGGCCAGTTGATACTGTTGTTGTGCTCAATTCATCCCCAGGCGCAACACCATCTGCTTCGTATACCGTATTTTCAGTCTTATAGTCAACACTAAAAATATGCTTACCTTGAGTTTTACTTGTTACACTTAATGAATAGACTCCAGACGACACGTTGCTAACGGTCATCTTTAGTTTGGTAGACTCATTGTTTTCTTTCTTGCAGCCAACGAGGGCTATGGTTAACAAACATAAGGTGATTAAGTTTTTCATATTTTGTTTATTTGGTTAGTTTATTTAGTATGTAATGAGATTGTGACGATGACTGATGACGAAACAATGACAAATGCATTAACTTGTATGTTGGGTTCCAATGCGCCGTCATGCGCTGTGGGCTTTACTTTTGCCTTCATACTTTTCTAATCTCTCTTTTAAATCCTTTACCTGGTCCCTTAAAAGCTCTATCATTTCGTCTTTCGATTTTATAGTCTGTTTGTAGCTATCAATTAAATCAGGAGTAGCATCGCGTATTTGATCTCTTGCCCTCTCCATTGTATTCCTTGAGGCTTCAATTATTTCTTGTACGCTCTCCGTCTCACCAGTAACAGTAACGCTTCGATCAGCAAGAAGGACTTTTAACAAGTCAATGCCAAGCCTTGACTTAACATTTTGTATGATATCTTGGCTCAAAGCGTCTTTATTGCACCAAATACTGAGCGTAGGTCTCGATACGCCTAACATTTTAGCTGCTTGGTCCTGCTTTAATCCTGCTCCCTGTAAGGCTCGCTTTAAAATAATTCCGCTGATTATCAATGTCTTATGTATAATGTTGTTAGATACTAACAAAATGTTTTGTCAAAATGTTAGATTGTATTATATTTGTATTACCAAACAGTAACAAAGGTAAATATAAACAATCAAGCATCAATAACCAATATCAACCAAAATGACAATTACCCATAACAACATGCTTCCAGGCTTATTCTCGAAAGGAGTTGAATTCCTGGCGGTGGACGAGAACAAAGTTCAGGCGCTCCATGATCGGCAGGTTCTTGAATTTGATCAATTGCCTCAGTTCGCGTACGAAACGATAGTAGGCTTAATGGGGAATAGCGAAGCTACCTTGGAGGAAATGGAAGTTTTTGCATTTAACAGATGGGGCGGACTGGATAATGTGCCGGATATAGACGAAGATGGAACGCCAAGCGAGGCTGAATTCCTTAACGAATACACTGCGGCTCATTTTGATAACGGCAGAAAGATTAGCGGGGCTGAACTTAGGGTTTTAAACCTTATATATCTGGAAGATAATTCGATTGCAGAGAAACTGTTCTTGTCTCGTAACACTGTCGCGAAGCATGTGCAGGCTCTGTTTATCAATTCTGGAATAGACTTCAAACCGGGTGAAAATAAAAGGAACGTACTGGCTCTATGGGCTTCTAAAAAAGGAATAATATAATGGAAATACAATTGGCAACAACAACAAAAGGGGTGTCTGTTCCTGATTTAATCAGGTCTATTAAGTCCCCAGGAGAACAAAACGGGAAGCCTTTTCCGGCTGAACAGGAGGGATACCTAAGGAACGTGTGTACAACAATCTTTAAACCAGAATTCCCACTTAGGAAGTATTCGGTAAAAAGGTTTACGGACCTGGGATATGTGAAGGTTTACTGGAATTATAAAGAAGATTAAGTATGGAGGTAATAACCATAGAATCGGAAACCTTCAAAGAGTTTAAGCAAATGTTTATTCAGTCTCAAGAGATAATTCGTCGGCAAGCTGAGATCATTACGGCCTCTAAGATCGCCTTAATGACAGCAAAGCAAGTAGGCCAATTGACCGGGTATGATGAAAAAACAATCCGCATACGGAAAGAAGAAATAGGGTATAGCATCCCGTGTGGAATAGAAATAAAATTCAAACCGGCAGACGTAGAGGCATGGATTAACCGTGGCTACCGATCACCAAAATAAAAAAGCCAGACGCTCGAAGTCTGGCTCCCAAAATTAAAGCAGTAAAAACTACTAAAATTTCAAACCTAAAAGCAAAGCTATGAAAAGTATGGCAATTCACAAAATCATCAATTCCCAGGCTGCAAGCGTAAAGCGTCACGGGAAACTTACCAAAGAAGCGGTAAGGTTTTATTTAATGAATCTTAAATATAAATAATCATGGAAATGAACATAGATCAAATTGAAATTAACCTGTGTCGTCAGATGGCCGTAGTTAATCTTATTAAAAAATCATCAGACAAAGCCAAGCACATAGCATGCAGCGACTACTACGGTCTGTTTGGTTCGTTCGCTCAGCGAATGGTTGATGTGAAAAACCAAAACAAAGTGACGGCGAGGCTTGAAAAGTATTTACGTACAATTTTAACGAAAGGAGTTTAATAATGGATATCATAACTAAAGTTAAGAACCAGCAATTAGCCGTCAACCGTTGCTTTATAAACATCGAACGTGCTAATGCAGAACTTGAGCGGGTATTCAGTGCAAAGATTCACTACCCATCAATTGAAAGCCACTGCGAAGCCGTAGGTATAGCTCAGGAAAATGTAGAAATGACTCACATCATCCTTCAGAATCAGCTAAGAACAAACGCAATTGCAAACGGTCTTACCGGATCAACAGCGCCGGAGGAATACGCAAGGAAAAGACTTGCTGAGCTGCAGCTCAATCACAAAGAGGCCGGAGTAGCAAACGGAACGATTCTCCTGCTTTTAAATGAGCGTATGTGTGAGATCAAAGGGATAATATCAGTGTTTGAAAAATCTAAATCAATCTAAAATGACGTTCAAAACCACCGAAAAAAACGAGTTTAAAAAGGATTATTTAAAGGGTCTTGAATACAGCCACGATGACTACAAGCCTTTTCCTTTTGTTCAGGTATTTCTTTACATGCTCGTAATCCTGGCGATTGCAACAGCGGTTTACACCTGTAACACTAAGGCTGAACCGGTAACAGTTGAACAACTAAATACCGGCAGAATATGAAAGTGTTTGAGGAAGTAGAGTTTGAGGTGCCTACCTCGGATGTTCAGAAAGAAGATTTCGCAACTATAGCGATAGTGTTAATCGTGACAGAATTATTATTAATCATAACCTTATTATTTTAAAATCAATGGAAACACAAGAATTAACAGTAATAGAACATCCTGAATTATTGCAGGTAGTTCAAAAAAGTAACATCGAATTATCCAAAGCAGAAAAATATGCCGCGGGTTACGCTCCGTTTATGAGTGAAGTTCTCGGACAAACGGACATCATCAAAGGATTGGATAAAACAAATCCGGTCCATGCCGCCACAGCGAAGCGGGCAAGCCTTGATCTTGGAAAGATACTTAGCAGAGCGACAGACAAGAAAAAAGCTGATAAAGAGCTTTTACTTCTTGAAACCCGGCACATTGATAATCTGTTTGGTCTTGTTGAAACTACCGGTCGTTTAGGCCAGAAAGATGCCAAAGACATATTTGAATATGCTGAACGCATCGAAAACGAAAGGCTTCTAAAATTAGAATCAAATCGTAAGGCCCTGCTTGTTGACTATGGCCCGCTTAATCAATTCGTTGATCTAAAATTGATGGACGAAGAAACCTTTCAGGCTTATCTTTCAAAGGAAAAATTTGCTTTCGAGGCGAAACAGAAAGCCGATGCTGAAGCGGAAAAGAAACGCATTGCGGATGAAAAGAAAGCGTTGGCAGATAAAAAGGCGAAAGAAAAATCTGAGGCTGAAGAACGAGAACGGATCCGCAAAGAGAACGAGGAATTAAGAAAGGCTAATGAAGCTAAAGAAAAAGAACTGGCCGATGAGCGAGAAAGAGTAGTCAAAGAAAACGCTGAACGTGATCGCATAGCTAAAATAGAGTCCGATAAGCAGGCTAAAATTCAAGCTGACCTAAAGGCTGAGAATGAGCGCATAGCCAAGGAACTGCAAGCAAAGAAAGATCAGGAAGAAAAAGAGCACGAAGAAGAAAAACAGCGCATCCAAAATGAAAGTTCCGAGCGTATCGCAAAAGAAAAAGCGGCGAAACTTGCTCCCGAACGCGAAAAGGTAAAGGTGTTCTTTTCGGAATTTGAAAAGTTAAAATTCCCTGACTTGACCAGCGCAGAAGGAATGGCTATGTCGATAAGAGTGAATGAGGCTCTTTTAATAGTTCGCAAACTAATTATTTCTGATTCTAAAAATTTACTGTAATGGAAGAAACACAAGAGTTACAAGTGGTAAACATTTCAGGTAATGAAGTGGCTTACCTGCAAGACAAGGCGCAGATAGATGTGCAAATATCAACAGCAAAAGCATTCCCAAGGAACATTAAACGTTCGGTAGAAAATGCAATAGCTACGGTGACAATGGACACTGAAACCGCGTCTACCTGCACATATTCGGTGCCAAGGGGCGGTAAAGCGGTTACAGGGCCTAGCGTTCACCTGGCTAAAATACTTGCTCAATGCTGGGGGAACATGAGAATCGAAGCTAAAGTAATAGGAGTAGAGGATAAGCACGTGACCAGTCAGGCAGTTGCATTTGATCTGGAGAACAACGTAGCTATTAAAGTGGAAGTGAAGCGGTCAATCATGACAAGGACAGGACGGATGAATGACGATATGATTGTCGTTACCGGGAATGCTGGTAATTCTATTGCTCTCCGTAATGCTATTCTTTCAGTTGTTCCAAAAGCGGTTACGGATAAAGTGTATGGCGCCGCTAAGCAAACAATAACCGGCAACATTTCGGACTCAACAAAACTGTTAAAAAGAAGGAAGCAGGTTTTTGATGGGTTAATGAACACCTATTCGTTGACCGAAAAAGAAATACTTGCAGCAGTAGGCAAAGCAGCGGTTGACCATATAACTGGTGATGATCTGGTTGTTTTAATTGGGATCGGCCAAGCGATTAAGGACGGAGATACGACTATTGATGCTGCATTCAAAGGCATGAAGGATAATACTCCAGCTGATATAAACAAAGAGTCTGAGCGCATCGCCTCACTAATAGAGGACGCTACAACGGTACAAGATCTTGATGCTTTAAAAGGCAACATTAAGCCTGAGCAACAGGACCTATTTAACCAGAAGTATAACGAGTTAGACGGTAAAGCAGCATGATAGATTTTTCAAAGCAATTAATCAGATGCAGCAGTATTGGCGCTATAATGTCTAATGGTCGCGCTAAAGGCTCCGGAATGGGAGATACTGCAAAAGGAAAGCTGGAGCAGATATACCTTGAAGCGACGACCAGCAGGAAAAAAGAGTACAGCTCTAAGCATATTGAAAAAGGTTTGGCCTGCGAGGAAGATGCGATAACACTTTTGTCAAGGCATAAAAAGAAGTTCTTTACTAAGAACACAGAACGTTTAAACAACGACTGGCTAACCGGTGAGCCCGATATAATAGACGGCAAAGAAGGGTTTGATACTAAATGCTCATGGGATATCTGGACATTTCCCAGATTCGATACAAAGCTCGACTCTACCTATGAAAATCAGAATCACGGATATATCGATCTGACCGGGGCTGAAAAATGGACTACAGTTTATTGCTTGGTTAACGCTACAGCTGACGCAATCGACAGCGAAAAGAAGTCTATTTATTATAAACTCGGTTGCCCTGACGAAAACGACCCGGTATACATCGAGAAGCTGGTAGAAATTGAAAAGAATATGATTTTCGATATGGCGGTTTTCAAAAAACACAACCCTTATTATGATCTGATGGTTTCCGACTGGACTTATGATCTGCCAATGAAGCACCGAATTAAGGAGTTTGTAACCATGAGAGACGATGAAGCAATCGAAGCTATCCATAACAGAATAGAAAACGAATGCAGGCCTTATTTGGACTCATTGAATTACTTGTAATGTTCCAAGCTTATTACTGCAAATAAAATTACCATGGCAGATAACAAACAATCATTTTTATTACACACCGACATTGTTCATTTGCTGGACCAGTTGCCAGATGAAACAGCTGGTAAACTGTTTAAAATTATACTGGATTACGTTAATGATCGTGATCCAGTAGTCGAAGATTTCACCTTAAAAATTGCCTTTGAACCTATCAAACAGCAACTGAAAAGGAGCCTAAAAAAATGGGAAGAAGTGAAGCAAACACGATCAAATTCAGGGTCAAAAGGAGGTGTTAAAAGCGGCGAAACAAGACGCTTAAAAGCTGAGTTAAGGAAGCAAAAAGAAACAAACGAAGCAATTGCTTTAAAGTTGAAGCAAAACGAAGCAAACGAAGCTGTAAGTGTTAATGTAAGTGTTAATGTTATTGATGATGTTGAAGTAAAAGAAAAAACGTCATCGTCATCATTGTTCACAATCCATGATTTTGAAAAGGAAATCGTAATAGCAGACAACGAATTTACACTGCTTGCTGTAAGGAAAACCAATAGAACCATGGATCAATTGTCTGGTTTCCTAAAAGTGTTCCTGGTAGAGCAGAAAGCACTTACAAAAATTGTCTGGCAGAACTCAACAGACGCCAAAAGCCACTTTATTAACTGGGTAAAAAAACAGCAGGTCCAAACGCTAACTGGGTATACCCCTCAAATGACTAACTAATGATCAGAAATCTAGAAGAATTACGGGACGAGGTTAATCATTTGAGGGAATCAGGAGTACAGAGGGGTCGTGATACAGGGTTCAAGTGCTTAGATGAGCTTTATTCAGTGAAGGAAGGCAGCTTTTCAATATTCCTTGGCGCTCCAACACATGGTAAGAGTGAAGTAATATTTGAGCTTATCTTGAACCAGTCCATAAAGTTTGGGGACAAAGGATTGATACTATCTCCTGAAACAGGGAAGCCGGCTCAGATAGTTATGGAATTGCTGCATAAATACATCGGAAAATCGGCGTATTCAACAAACCCTTATCACTGTACCGAGTTGGAGTATAACACGGCCTTCAATTGGGTTAACTATCATTTTGTAATTGCCGATGACGAAAAATCAAGCTATTCTTTTGATGAGCTTATAAGCCAAATTGACAAGTACGAGCGAGATCATAAATGTGTCTTTAAAAATTTCATGGCTGAACCATGGAATGAGTTAAATCACAAAATTGCCCTTCAACAAAATTCAGGTAGGCAGGATTTGGCCATAGAAGATGAATTGACACAGCTAAGGAGGTATTGTGATAGAACGCTTAAGCATGCATTTTTGAGTTTTCATCCGTCATTTCAGTCGCTCGTAAAGGATCAGCAAAGCGGTCTTTCATACTACGAAATGCCGAAAGCCAGAGAAGCCGCAGGCGGACAGGCTACTTTAAGGAAGGCGTTCAGCTGGATAAACATTTGGCGTCCTCCTGTTGGCGTTATTGACCCGACAACGGGTGTTCCGTATGCTGATAACGAGGTTTTTCTGCAGGTTGAAAAATCAAAACCAAAAGGCATAGGCAAAAAGGGGTTATGCAGGCTTTATTGGGACTGGAAGAAAAACAGGTATTACGAAAATGTTGATGGACGCGCTAGCTATGCTTTTGAACATGAAAAGTCAACGCCTGTATATCATCAAACATCAATATTACCAAGTAAAGAATTTGAAAAAGCTCCCTTTTAATGGAAATAAACTGGAAAGAACTGGCGGAGAAATACCAGATGGAAGCAGAAATATATGCCTTGGCCTATGAAGATGTTTTAAAGCCTATACGAATGATTGCAGCAATGCAAGGGGTACTTGTCCAGATGGAGAGCGAACGGTTAAAATTTGAGAAGAAAAGGGGTAAGAGCGATAAATCAAAGGAGACAGGAGATAGGATAGACATTTTGATGAGCGGCCTTGATGAGTTATCAGGGATAGCCGAAAAGAATATTTCTCTCAGGCAGCAATTAAAATATAAATCAATATGGCTTGTAAAAGCTGAACAGGAATTAGAAAAACTAAGAAAACAATTATCATGGGACGACTCAGCAACGCCTTAAACTGGACCACAAATTACCTGAATGAAATGCCTGTAAACACTCAGGTTGCAGTTCGTGACGTGCCGGTTCATGACAAGAATCTATTCATTGATTGTGCCAAGCAGTATATCGATTGGTATGGAGGGGCCGAGTTCAGTGAAGATTACCGGAAGTTAAGAAAGATAGGAGGCATTCCATGACGCTAAAAGATCAATTTGAATGGACGGAAAACGGCTTAAAGCTTTTAGAGAAGATCCAGTCAATTATTGCAGAAAACGGAGGTCGGGACGCCATGATTGAAATAATGGAGGCCGAGGCCGGCAATACTTATCTAAGTGAAAGATCAAAAGAAAAGGAGGTTTTCAAATTAACTATAAAGCATGACATCCCATATATAGTTGCTCATAGGATGCTAAATATGGATTACCGAAAGTTTGCAAGAAAAATTACAGAATATAAAACAAAAGAATTATGTGGTACATCACTTTAAACACAAAAACAGCCAGGTTAATTGCAATAGTTGCAGGTATCCTTTTGCTTGCCGGATTGATTTACGCTTACTCAGGAGATTGGAGAGGGTTTAATAATACTTATTTGGGGTCGGCAGACGTGAAGGAATCAATATTAACACCCAATGATTTTAAAGCAGCCTTTGCCAGTTCTAAATCAGCAGAGGTAATGCGCTGTTTACTGTTTTTCATCGCTACCTCATTCAGTTTATTTGAAAGCCTTGAACGTGCTGTACCCGGTTTATCCGGCCACATAAGCCGTGCAAGTTCAGCCTGATTAATTAAGGGATTATCAATAAGAAATTGCTTTAAATCCATAAAGGCAAATATAAGGAATAAAAGTATAATACAAATGAATTATATATAGTGACAAAACAATGACAATAGTATAATACATATGTATTACATTTACATCATCAAAGCAATACAGCTTTGGTAAAATCTTAGCGGATATGAAAACTAAAGCAGCACAACCAGTAATATCAGAAGGTCAGAAAATTTCAAAAACTGTAGGGGTTAACGGAAAGACCCACAATCTTACATTACACATGAATTTATACACTTACCCGGATTTTTCTTTTGAATTGATCGATAAGATCACAAACGAAAAGGGTATAGAGGTTGAGGGCGTTTGGTTTTGGGGTACATACGGTAATAATCACCGTGAACGCTTGGAATTTGATACCAGGAAAGGCCCTGGCTATTTAACTTTCTTAACAGTTGCCAGGTGGTGTAACGGTAGAAAGAAAAACGGAACAAAACAGCTTGTAGATATTGTGGAAAAAGGATCAAAATAGTGTTGTCAAACGTGACATGCCCCCGCCTCGCCTTCTCCGGATGTGCGGGGATTGGGCAGTACAGAGCAATGTAGTTCTGTATAAATCTTAGCGGATCATGGAAATAACAGAGAATACAACAGCAGATCAATTGAATAATATTAAGCTATTTGATTTTATTCATTATGAGGATAAAAAAGGGAGGGTTACTGGAATAGAAAAAATAGTTCAGGGGGATAAAACAACCTTTAATTTTGCAGTTTACACCGAACAGGATCAGGTATATGATACAATGTATTTTATTATAGAACGATGATTTAACATTCCTATTCCCGCTAAGTATGGGAATCTGTCAGCGCAACGATCTAAAGTCTTGCGCTTATGGGGTGCCCGATGTTGGGTGATAAAAAGCAAGACAATGCCTACACCGCAAAGACCAGGATTCAATGACTCTGTAAGAAAAAGACTAGCTGTATTGGTAGCTAAAAATATCCTCTCACTATTCCCTAATAAAGATTTGGAATATGTAACAGAAGAATGTTACGAGACACTTGATGCAAGCTATATATGTCGTGAAAACGGATACGAATTAGCAAAACGGTTTGAAGATGATCATCACTATGAGCCGGATTTGGAGTTGGTAGAAACCTTAGACTGTGTTTCAAGTCATTATGATGATCTAATTAAGCAACAAACTAAAGAATGGGTAATTGCTTATGATGTAAAGTTGGATTTTCCTGTTGGAACGCAGGTTATAGTGAATAGCCCTAGAAGTGGCACACAAGGTGAAATTACGAAACATTACGCTGAAACTGCTCAATATTCAGTATGGACACCAGATATGGGTATCGAGAAAAAAGGAATTAGAGGTTATATAATGGATTTTGAAAAAGTGAAGATCGCCTAACACGTACCAAACGTGCCCATCCCTTAAAAGGGAAAGCCCTGCCTGCTTAATT
>CAMLDJ010000157.1 GCA_946478755.1 uncultured Pedobacter sp.
AAAAATTATTGTGCTGAAGTTTTGGCAAGATTTATGTATTTAAAAAGTAAAAATAATGATATGAAAAGAATATTCCTGATAGCAGCCATCTTTTGCAGTGCAATAATGGTGTTAGAAAGCTGCTCGCCAAAAGGTGCAGCAACCACTCAAACGATAAGAAGAGGTGATATAACCGGTAACTGGGTTTTAAATGATGTTACTTTTGAAGGTATTCCACAATCGTCCGTAAAGTCCTTGTTCGGTGAAGGATCTTACAATTGCTTTGTCGGCAGTACATGGAGGTTAACAAATAGTGGTAATGGTAGTTATAGCCTGCCAGGAGGAACCGGTTGTACCGCCAAAACGCAAACCATCTACTGGTCTGCAAGCCCTAAAGATGATACTTTCCAGTTTAAAAAGATCTATGAGGGTGATAAAGCTAAGAATGTAACTGAAGGTTACAGGATGATGCTCGCGTCGGCAACCGGTGAAAGCATGGTGATTAAAACGCCTGTAGAATATGGTAGTGGTACGGCTTACATTGTGCTGAATTTTAATAAAGCTCAAAAGTAAAAAATAACCGTTCTTTTCGGAGCCTGGCATCTTTCGCTGAAGAAGCAAAAGCGCCTGAGGTCTCATCAAAGAAGGTAATTTTTTGATTCATAAACTAACAAAGGGTTGATCTTCTTGAAAAGATCAACCCTTTGTTAGTTATAAGAGGGGAAGTTTTTAAATGTCGGAGTAATCAGTGGGGTATAGGAAACGAGTATCATTTCTGGAGACATTGTTCTGGTATTCAGGCATGGATTTGAGTTTTAACCAGTAATCATCTTTTCCAAAGGTTTTCCAGTGTTCATCGCGGTCGGCCTTATTTTCAAAAGTTGTCATATACATCAGGTTAGGCATCCGGCTGCCGGAAATCACTTCACCATAAAAAACGGCGTTGAAATTGAGTCTTTTAAACAGCTTTACTTCCCCGCCTTTGTTGAACATTTTCACCTTGTTTTTGTAAAGCTTTTCTGTAGGCCCTTCGTAGCTGCGAAGTTCATAAACGCGGTCCTTTTTGGCTGAGCTTAATTTTGGGAGATTGAAGCTGGGATTGGCTTCAAAAGCCTGGAGGAGGATACTCTCTATTCTTTCATATGGAGCAGCTGCGAGGATAGCTTCAAGATAGGCTTTTCCGCTGAGCTGAAACGCAGGGTCTTTTTCCAGGATCTTTTCCAGTTTGATAAAATGCTCATAAGATCTGTACGGGATAAAAACGTAGATCAGCTTTTCATCACCTTGATCTGCATTGGCATCATTTTTTTGATTTTGGATGGATTTAAAAACACCGACATGGGCTATTCCTGCTCGGTGTAAGGCTGGTAAATAGGCTGTCTTTAAAAAATCGTCCACCGTTTTTTCCTGTGCCGCGTTCTTTAAATGGTATACTTTGATCTGATAAAAGTCTCTGCCGGCAGTTTTATTTGCAAAAAGATTGATTATAGGAATAACGAGCAGGGCAAGAATGAAGACAAATGTTTTATGCATGTTGATTTTCGATAAGTTCTTTGATTTTTATTAAGCGGTCGTAAAAACACTCGAAAGGCCTTACATTGCCGTGAATCTTTAGCACAGTTAAATGGGTCTGTATGCAGTGCGCGACATCATTTACCATTGTGCCCGGGTAAAGTTCCAATGACTCCGGTAAATCTATTCCTGAAAAATGGGCTTCTAATTCTTCAATTGTCATTCTCCAAATATAGGGTTTATTGCAAGTATATGGCTTGCTGCATGACAAAATTGAGAAGATTCAGTTCTTGTCGATTTATCCGGGCATCATTGCCACGCCTTTTACACTGAGCTGACAGCTAAAATCGGTTAAAAAACGGGTATCTAATGATTTTATTCTAAATTTGCCCATTATACATGATAGATGGATACTACTTCAAAACTTGCCTTGATCTTACAAGATGCTGATCTTTCGGCCGAACTGAAAGCAATAGCACTGAAAGTTCAAAATCAGGAACGGATAACCTTTGATGAGGGCGTTTACCTTTATGAAAAAGCTGAACTTGGTTATCTTGGCATTCTTGCCAATTACATCAGGGAGCAAAAGCATGGCAACAATACTTACTTCAACCGGAATTTTCATATTGAACCCACTAATGTTTGTGTGTACGACTGCAAATTCTGCTCTTACTCGCGTTTGATCAAACAACGGGAAGAGGGATGGGAGATGAGTGTTGATGGCATGATGGAGGTATTGAAGAAATATGACAATGAGCCGGTAACTGAAGTACACATTACCGGTGGGGTTGTGCCTAAACAGAACCTGGAATTTTACAGCGATTTTTTTAGAAGGGCAAAGGCGCATCGTCCTAATCTCCATATCAAAGCGCTAACTCCGGTAGAGTATTATTACATTTTCAAAAAGGCGAAATTGAGCCACTACGATGGGATGAAATACCTACAGGAAGCCGGATTGGACTCTATGCCGGGAGGTGGTGCGGAGATCTTTCATCCTGAAATCAGGGAGAAGATTGCACATGATAAATGTAATGCAGAACAATGGTTGGATATACATGAGCAGGCGCATAAGCTTGGCATGAAAACCAATGCAACCATGCTTTATGGTCATATAGAGCAATTCTGGCATCGGGTAGACCATATGGAACGCTTGCGCCAGCAACAGGATAAGTCAGGCGGATTTCAGGCATTTATACCACTTAAATTCAGAAATCAGAATAACCAGATGGATAATGTGCCAGAGGTTTCGGTAATCGAGGACTTACGAAACTATGCCATTGCCCGTATCTATATGGATAATTTTGATCACATTAAAGCCTATTGGGCGATGATTAGCAGGCAGACCGCACAGCTTTCCTTAAACTTTGGCGTGGATGATATTGACGGTACTTTAGATGATACCACAAAAATCTATTCGATGGCGGGGGCAGAAGAACAGCATCCGGCTATGAATACCCGGGAACTGGTAAACTTGATTAAACAGGTAAACCGCAAGCCGATAGAACGAGATACGTTATATCATGTAGTTACAGATTATAGCGAAGTTGTTTTTGAAGATGAACCAAAGCCCCAATATTATAAACTGCCCGTAATTAACTAGCATGGATAAAGAAATATATATCATCAGACATGGTGAAACCGATTTAAACAAACAGGGAATTGTACAGGGCCGTGGCATAAACAGCGACCTGAACGACACAGGCCGCGCACAGGCCGCGGCATTTTATGCTGTCTATAAAGACATTCCATTTGATAAAGTATATACCTCTAAATTGAAACGCACGCACCAAACTGTTAAAGGTTTTATTGATGCAGGCACACCCTGGGAACAGCTTGAAGGACTGGACGAGCTTGCCTGGGGAATATGGGAAGGTAAACCTAATGATGAAAATGCGATCGCTGCTTTCAAAGGGATCATGGAAAAATGGGAAGCTGGTGATTATGATGCCCGCTTTGAAGGAGGTGAAAGTCCGAATGATGTGGTAAAACGTGAAAAAGAAGCCATTGAAGTGATAAGAAACGCGGTAAATGAGAGAACCGTATTGGTTTGTATGCATGGTCGTGCCATGCGGTTGTTTCTATGCCTGCTGACCAACAGACCCATATCCGAAATGACAGAATTTCCACATCAGAATACGACCCTTTATAAGGTGGAACTAACCGGAGATCAGTTTGTGATTACGGAGTTTAACAATACAGATCATTTAAAATAGCCCCCTACTGTTGAATAAGATTAAGATTTCTGCCGTTTCCTATACCAATACCAAGCCTTTTATTTACGGAATTGAACATTCAGCGATACTAGATCAGATTGATCTCAGTTTAGATATCCCCACGGATTGTGCTGCAAAATTAATTGATGGACAGGTTGATATCGGCCTGATTCCCGTAGCTGCCATTCCACAAGTACCCCATGCAGTGATCGTTGCAGATTACTGTATAGGATCTGTAGGTGCAGTGAACTCTGTGTTTATCTTTAGCAAAGTGCCTGCTTCGGAAATTAAGACCGTAAGACTCGATAGTCATTCGAGAACTTCTAACCATCTGGCTAAGGTTTTATTGAAATTCCATTTTAAGCAGATAGTGGATTATGTCACCGATGCTAGTGAAACTCCTGATGCCATCGTTTTAATAGGCGACCGTACCTTCGGTAAAAAGGAAGAGTTTGCTTATGCTTATGATATGGGAGAAGAATGGATGAAGTTTACAGGATTGCCCTTTGTTTATGCAGCATGGGTAGCAAACAAAGCGATTCCGCAATCGTTCATTAACGATTTCAACGAGGCCCTGGCTTTTGGCCTCTCTGAACGCCGGGTTTTGCTGCAGGAACTCCCTAAACAGGCAAATTTTGATCTGGAAGATTACCTGATGCATAAACTTGATTTTAACCTGACCGATAAAAAACGTGAGGCTTTAGCATTGTTTTTGTCATATATTGCAAAATTGTAAACCTATTCACATTCTTTTAATTTTCAACAAAACGTAAAGCCTACGCACCAAGTGCTATCTTTACGATTTTGTAAATCTGATCATTTTGGCTAAAGACAATACTAAAGAAACCCCGTTAATGCAGCAATACAATGCGATCAAAGCAAAGTATCCGGGCGCATTGCTGTTATTCAGGGTAGGTGATTTTTATGAAACCTTCGGTGAGGATGCGGTAAAGACAGCGCAAATATTAGGGATTGTATTGACCAGGAGAGGTACAGGCCCAAACGGTGCCTTGGAACTGGCCGGTTTTCCGCATCATTCCCTGGATAATTACCTGTCAAAGCTGGTTAGGGCCGGACAAAGAGTGGCCATTTGCGACCAATTGGAGGATCCTAAGACGACCAAAACCATCGTAAAAAGAGGGGTGACCGAATTGGTTACACCAGGGGTAGCCTACAATGACAATATTCTTAGCCAGAAGTCGAACAATTACTTAGCTGCCATTTACTTTGATAAAGCGGTAATAGGCGTGTCCTTTGCAGACATCTCCACAGGTGAATTCCTGGTTGCACAGGGCACCGTGGAATATATCGATAAGCTACTACAAGGGTTTAAACCCAATGAAGTTGTTTTTCAAAAGAGCAAAAGAAAAGAGTTTCTCGAGCTTTTTGGTGATAAATTTTACACTTATCATTTGGACGACTGGGCTTTTACCTGTGATTATGCCAACGAAACCCTGACCAGGCATTTTGAAGTGAATTCTCTGAAAGGGTTCGGGGTGGACAGGCTGCAGACAGGGGTGGTAGCCGCGGGTGTCGTTTTACATTATTTAAATGACACAGAGCACCGCAACTTAAAACACATTACCTCGCTCTCCCGTTTGGAAGAAGATAAATATATGTGGCTGGACAGGTTTACTATCCGTAACCTGGAACTGGTGAGTTCAGCAAATGATAACGCGGTAACGCTTTTTCAAGTGCTTGATCAAACCTGTACCCCAATGGGTGCTAGGTTGCTGCATAAATGGATCATCATGCCGCTGAAGGAGTTGAAGCCAATTGAAGAGCGTTTGGGTATGGTTGATTTCCTTGTAAAACACGATGCACTTTTACAGGATTTCTTATCCCATATTAAACAGATTGGCGACCTGGAAAGACTGATCTCTAAAGTAGGTCTCCAAAAGGTTGGCCCAAGAGAACTTTGCCAGCTTAAAAAGGCCCTATATCATATTGAAGCGGTTAAACAGCTGGCCGAAAATGCAAATAACCCTTTCTTATCTGCGCTTGCCGGACAGCTTGACCCTTGTTTAAGCATCAGGGAGAAGTTGGAAAGAGAGCTGCATCAAGATCCGCCGGCTTTACTGATCAAAGGCAATGTTATTGCCGATGGGATAGATGAAGACCTTGACCGCCTGCGTAAGATCGCTTTTGGCGGAAAGGATTTTCTGGTAGAAATTCAGAAAAGAGAAGCCTTGACGACAGGCATACCTTCCTTAAAGGTGGCATTTAACAATGTTTTCGGCTATTACCTGGAAGTTACGCATACACACAAAGATAAAGTGCCGGCAGACTGGATCAGGAAGCAGACCCTGGTTAGTGCAGAGCGTTATATCACGCCCGAATTAAAGGAGTATGAAGAACAGATCCTTGGTGCGGAAGAGAAGATCCAGCAGATAGAAGTGAGGCTTTATACAGCACTCATGCAGCAGGTAAGTGCCTATATCAGGCCCATACAGCTCAATGCATTTTTAACTGCTCAGCTGGATGTGTTGCTTTGCTTTGCACAGCTCGCCGTTAGCAATCACTATGTGAAGCCGGAGCTGACCAGGAAAAAAGTGCTGGACATCAAGGGGGGAAGGCACCCGGTAATTGAAAAGCGCTTACCTGTGGGGGAAGAATATATTACGAATGACGTATTCCTGGATAATGAGAGTCAGCAGATTATCATCATTACAGGGCCCAATATGTCTGGTAAATCTGCTATACTGCGTCAGACGGGCTTGATCGTGCTCATGGGCCAGATGGGCTGTTTTGTGCCGGCTAAGGCGGCGACTATAGGGCTGGTCGACAAGATCTTTACCCGCGTAGGTGCTTCGGACAACCTATCGTCGGGCGAGAGTACCTTCATGGTAGAGATGAATGAAACTGCCAGCATTCTAAACAACATCTCCGATAACAGCTTGATTTTGCTGGATGAAATAGGAAGGGGCACAAGCACCTATGATGGGATTTCCATCGCCTGGGCCATCGCAGAATTTTTGCACACACATCCCAGTGCTAAACCAAAAACACTTTTTGCAACACACTATCACGAATTGAATGAGCTGGCCACCACCATGAACCGCATTAAGAATTTTAATGTGTCGATAAAGGAGGTTGGCAATAAAGTAATTTTTCTTCGGAAGCTGGTTCCGGGCGGGAGTGAGCATAGCTTCGGTATACACGTGGCGAAAATGGCGGGTATGCCACCTAAACTGATCAACAGGGCCAATGAGATCTTAAAGAAGCTGGAAATAGACCGGACTGAAGGGCAGAGCATTAAGGACAGCATTAAAAAGGTTCAGAACCAGGCTTATCAGTTACATATGTTTGCGGTAGATGATCCTATTCTGGTTAAGATCAGGGATATGCTGAACAACCTGGATGTAAATGTTCTGACACCTGTTGAAGCTTTATTGAAATTGGATGAAATACAGCGTTTAATTAAACAGTAATATGAATAAAAGAACGGTATTGAACAAAAGGAACTTATTTGCGATGCTTATGGCCATGTTGATCTTTTCGGCCTGCAGTTCAAGAAGACATACAGTAAGGCCTGGTAATGCGGCCAGAGCAGCTGATGCCATGTCGCATTTAAAGAACCGTCAGTTGTACCGCTTTATAACAGACTGGGCAGGGGTTCACTACCGACTGGGGGGACTGGATAAAAGAGGGGTAGATTGTTCAGGTTTTGCCTTTTTATTGCAAAAAAACATTTACGGTAATTCGCTGCCCAGAATATCAAGAGATCAGGCTGAAGCGGTAAAAGAAAAAAGCATCAGCAGCCTGAGCGAAGGAGACCTGATCTTCTTTTCATTTGGCGGCGGTGCCGTAGATCATGTGGGCGTATACTTGAACAATAATTTTTTTGTTCACGCCTCTACCACCCGTGGAGTAGTGGTAGACGATCTGAGCATTCCCGCCTATCACCGTGCCATTGTTAAAGCTGGATCATTAAACAACTAAGCCATGCCGAAACAGAATATTTCATTCTGGACGAAATATAAAAAGTTCGCGACGACCGAGATACTCATGTACCTGATTATGATCATCGGTATTGCCATTGGGATTTTAGTCCTTAGCTGAATTCGTCTTAAAAACAGCTTTTAGTTGATCGGATGTGCTGACGGTACTGATAAAATTGACGAAATCTACATACTTGCCTGCAGGATAGGTTCCGTTATTCAAAACAAATTTTCTCTGGTATATGAGTTTTTTATCCTCTTTTCTGATGCGCACCTGATAGGAGCCGAACGCATTTTCGATGGCTATGTTCTGAGGTATATGGTCGATGTGAATATCATCCGGAAGAGTATAAACAATTTCATCCGTATCGGTATAGCCCCTGTTAATGAAAACGGGAAGGGTTCTGGTTCTGACTTCAGGGATATTACCTTTTTTATTGAATGGATTGAGTACGAGGTAAATGCGGCTATTGGTTTGGGGTGCATATTTCTGTATGCTGAGTTGCAGCGATTCTGTTGTAATTGGCTCAGCCCCTTTATTCTGGTTGAGTTTAAATGTTCCAAAATTAATATTATCGATATCGTATGTTGATTTCAGCAGTTTCAATTGCTCATTTAAGGGC
Organism: uncultured Pedobacter sp.; assembly: GCA_946478755.1. The sequence goes on from CAMLDJ010000157.1 coordinate 8,269, forward strand.
TGATCAACGAGTTCTGCATAATTATCGTACTGTGCACCGCCGAAAGATGTTGTCATCCTTCCGCTGATATTACCCGCTGCATCAAGCGTAAGTTCTGCTTTACGGTTTAACAGATTCATTTGAACGGACAATGCAGGGGTCCTGATCAGTTTTCCACCGGCTTCCAGGCAGGCCAGAACAGTACGGTCGTCGGTAAAAGCCCCTAAAAAGCCAAAAGGGCTGGTCTGACTGGTACATTCCAGCCAGGTTGTATCCTTTTTAAAGGGCAGACAAAGGATGATGTGGTTACCCTGGTCCATGCTTGCAAACTCTGGTTCCATGTTCTTTTTAAAGCTTCCGGCATTTACAACACAGTACCATGAGGGAATATTTACCACCTTCAATAGGCTTTGGGTATAATTAACCAATGCCTTGCAGTCGCCATAGGAAAGCTGATCAACCTCATTGGCCTGCATAGGCTGATTGCCACCAATGCCTATCTGTACACTGATATAGCGTGTTTTTTTCTGCACATACTCATAGATCTTTCGCGCTTTGTCCTTGTCATTATCGATACCGGCTACCAGATCTTTAACCGCTGCAATGGCAGCTGGACTTAGTTCCTGCCTGTCTTTTACAAGATCTGTATAGATCCATCTCCCTAGTTCCTCCCAATTTTGATACTTCCCTTTATGCCCGTAATAATTGAATTCTTCAGGTGCGATCTTAACATAGGTGCGGTAATCATCGGGGTTAGGGGCATAGGGTTCGGCTTTAAAGGCGGGCAGGTTTTTTACGGTCCAGATCTGACTTTTAAGCTTTTCATCGGCCATAACCAGCGGTTCGCCACTATAGTTAAATGACTTTATTCGCACCTTATCGTGTGGCTTGCTGATAAAAGTATAAGTGTTGTATTCCACAGCGACATCCGGTGTGCGGTTTGCATACCAGTCGGGGACCACCAGGTTTTGTTTGGATTTGATCTCATATTCGCAGACTACAGTGTAAGGGTAGGCCTGTACTGTGGGTTCAAAGTGTTTAACCCGGTCGTCCTCAAACAAGGAAATGTCACTGACTGCACTGTGGTCGGAAAAGTTACTGAGTGTGAATTTGTTTGTTGTTTTGCCGGAAGCATCCAGAATCATGCCTTTGGCATATTTTATAGCGGTGTTTTTATTATAAAACAAATCAATTTCGGCCTGGCTGTCTCCTTTCTTACTGAATACCGTGATCACCTTTTTAAGGTGAATGATCAGGTGGTCACCGTCACGCATATCTACCGTAGTTTCCATTTTCCTGATTACTGCGCTTGCACGGTTCTTTAGTTGTGAGGAAACCAGGTCTGCGGCATATTCCTCTTGTGAAAATGCAGTAAAGGACCAAAGGAGAAGGAGTGTTAAGCCAATATGTTTAAGGATCATTTGCTTTGCCTTTTAAGAATGATGTCGGTTTTTTGCAGTTGTATGATCCGGCTGTAAAATTCTTTAAGCGAAAGATATTCGGCAGGGTCATATATGGGTTTGTTGAATTGAATGAGCTGGTTGAACATCAGCACGTTTTCTTCCAGTGCGGTATTGCATAAATACCTGCCACCACTGTCGGCCAGCGACATGCTTAGCGCTTTTGGCTGCTCGGCCAAAGCATAGTTTTCAGGCAGTTTAATGGCTATGGCTACCCTGACTTCAGTTTTACTGCCCAGATCTACCGGATAGGTGCGTTCATTTAAGTTGAAAGGATTCCTGCTGATCCTTTCAATAAAAAATGGATTGAAGAACAGCGGATCGTTGTTGATGTTTTCGAAAATAGGCATTTCAATCTCGTAGCGCTCAATCAAAGGATTCTCGATGCTGTCGAGGTTGTTGATCTCATGTTTAAGAATGCTGATCTTTGGCATGCTTTCATCCAGCTTTTCTACAAACTCATCTACGGAACCTGCAGCGGCGATCTTCTTTCGTTTGTTGTAGGCTGCGTAACCAATGGAATAAGTGGTTAGTGAACCTTTTAATTTCCCATCTTTTCCAAGGTCTGCATTTAAATTATAGCGTGTAGTTTCTTTCTGACTGGCTTTAAGATCATACCAATAGGAAGGTTTTTTTAAAGGAATCACCCGTCCCTGTCCATTAATGCAATGTAAGGGAAGCAGTCCGAAAGGCATTAATGGCTCTGATGCATCCAGTAAATACGTTTGTCCAGCTATATTCACTTTTGCAACCACATAATTGAAGTCGCTGATGACCGGAAAAACAGTACTGACCAAACCGTTCGCCCTGGTGGAAAGGATCAGTGCTTCTGCATCAATAGCTGCGGCATTTAATGCCGCAATCAGTGCCAGGTTAATATCGCCCGTATTTCCCGAATGGGTTTCCATGGCTTTTTTTACCGTATTTTCACTATAAAGGCCTATGAAACCATTTTCTTTGATGCTTTTTTTTATGAAACCATAGATTGCTTTTGCCTGGCTTAACTGATCCGTTGTATTTTTCAGTATTTCGGGCAGAATTGGTGTAAACACATCCTTTCTTTTAATTTGGGTACCGAAAGATTTATCGCGGATTAACTCATAATCTATGTCTTTCCATTCTTTTGTAATACTCTTTTTAGCACCGTTAAGCATCATATAATCTGATAGTTCAAAGTTGATGGCCGATCGGAAATTACTTGCTGCAGTCATATAATCCTCTTCGATCAACGCGGGGATATTCTTCATGATATAAGTCATTTTTGAACAATCAATAGCATTGCCGGCAATTCTGAGGCATTCCCTACTGATTTCTGCATTTGAAGAAGTTAGTTTCTGTGCGCCACGAAGAGAAACATTGTAATTATAGAGGGCAGGGATAAAGGCTACATATTCACTGTGGAGCTTAGGAATATCGGATTGAAATTCCCAGCTTCTGAAATTAAAGATACTAGGTGAGTGTAATCGATAACTGTATTCAATAATGCTTCCTTCGGCCAGATTGGGCATGGTAAATTTGGTGAGCGTTATATATTTGTTCTTTTTTTCTCTGAATATTTTCTTTTTATCCAGTTCAGTGAACACCATCTGACCATCAAGGTAATTGATTGTGCTTGCTTCAAGTTCTTGTATGAGGTCTTCTTTATCATTATACGTTCGCTGTGGAATCACAATATTGGCATGCCCGAAACCATTTTTGTTAAATATCTTAATCCTGACATGATATTGAAAATCGATATATAAGTTTCCGTAGTTGTCGTCAATGCGGACTGATGCTGTACCAAACTCGCGCAGTACAACAGCACTTGCATTGCTATCTAGTGAGGTCTTGGTTAAAATTAATTCATCTTGTTTGGGCTTTAAAAATTCGAAATCTTGTCCGAATACAGCGGATGCACAAAAGAAAATAAGCGAAAAAAGAAGATACCTCATTTCAGAGCGTTTAATAAGTAATTATATTGCAAGATATATGGAGATTTTGAAATAAAAAAATCGATTATAAATTAGTCGCATAGAAATTAATGTGTTATCAAATAAGTTAAGGATTAATGGATGATTTTTCCGACTTTTGAAACGCTACCAAAAAGTTAAAAATGAAATTAAATTTAAAACGCCCACTCGCTTTTTTTGATCTGGAAACCACCGGTGTTAATGTAGGTGCAGATCGTATTGTTGAAATTGCTATACTTAAAGCGATGCCGGACGGATCAGAGCTGATCAAATCTGTACGCATCAATCCAGAGATGCCCATCCCATTACATTCCTCATTGATCCATGGAATATATGATGAGCATGTTGCTGATGCACCTACCTTTAAAGACTTAGCGGCCGAACTATCCGCATTCATTGGCGATGCTGATCTTGCAGGTTACAACTCTAACCGGTTTGATATTCCGGTATTGCTGGAAGAATTTCTGAGGGCGGGGGTAGACTTTGATATGCAGAACCGGAAATTTGTTGATGTACAGAATATATTTCACCAGATGGAGCAACGTACGCTTCGTGCAGCATATAAGTTTTACTGCGGTAAGGATATTATAAACGCCCATTCTGCTGAAGC
>CAMLDJ010000158.1 GCA_946478755.1 uncultured Pedobacter sp.
AAATTAATTAATGTTATGAACAAAAATTCTACTCACTATGTGCAGTTCAGAAAACCGTTTAAATATCTTGCGTATGCGCTGGTAGTGGTTTTTATGCAATTGCCTCAAATGCTAAGCGCGGGTACCGGGCCGGTCGCTGGCAGCCTGTTTTTTCAGGAAACAGTTACGGTAAAGGGGACCGTTAAAGATGCCGGTGACGGGCAGCCCTTACCCGGAGTTACGATTTCCGATAATCAACGGAAAGTTTTAGGTGTAACGGATGTGAATGGTGCTTTCAGTGTAAAGGTGGTGAAAGGAACTGAAATTTCTTTTAGCATGCTTGGTTATACGCAGGCTAAACGTACCGTTACAGGTGCAACGAACGCGATGGCTGTGAATATGAGCAGCTCAAGTTCTGATCTTAATGAGGTCATAGTGACGGCCTTAGGCATTAAAAGGGAAGAGAAATCGTTAGGTTATAGTACCACTACTGTAAAAGGGGAAGATCTGACCGGAGCGTTGTCTAACAACTGGACTGATGCTTTATCTGGAAAGGTAGCGGGCTTGAACCTGGTACGATCTAATGGTGGGCCAGGTGGTTCCAATAAAATTATTCTTCGTGGGGAAAACAACTTAAGTGGAGGCAACGATGCTTTGATAGTCGTAGACGGGGTTGTAATTAACCAGGGAAGTGGTCGTTCCACAGGGTATGGTGAGAAGGGTTATCTTGCTGAAGAGACCCCTGTAGATTTTGGTAGTGGACTTGGAGATATTAACCCGGAAGATATTGAGTCTGTTAGTGTGCTTAAAGGGCCAGGTGCGGCTGCGTTATATGGCCAGCGGGGAGCGAACGGTGCTATTATCATCACAACGAAATCTGGGAAGGCAAATCAAAAGGGAATTGGTGTATCATTCAATTCAAATTTCTCTTCGGAAATGATAAATCGTTGGCCTGAGCTTCAATACGAATATGGGCAGGGAGATGATGGAGTAAACTATTATTCTTACAATGCGTCTGCCGATGGTGCCAGCACCAGAAGTACCAGTTCTGCATGGGGAGCGAAGTTTGATGGACAAATGTACTATCAGTATGATCCGATCACTCATACGCAAGCTAAGGAAAGAACACCATGGGTTCCATATAAAAATGGTTCCAGACGTTTCTTCAAAACTGGTAATACGTTTACAAACAGTTTAACAATAGATGGCGGTAGTGATAAAACAACGGCGCGTTTCTCTTTTACAAACGTAGACAATACCTGGATTATACCAAATACAGGGTACAAAAGAAATTCAGTTGCACTTTCTGTAAATCAGAAAGTAACAGACAAGCTGCAAATTGCTGCGAAGGTTAATTATAACAATAAATGGAGTGACAATTTACCTTCTACAGGTTACAATAACCAATCTATCATGTATTGGTACCTGTTCTGGGAGCCAAATGCCAATATTGATTGGTTAAAAGATTACTGGATGCCTGGCAAAGAGCATATTACGCAAAGTTATCCTTTTAGCTCTTACCCGGATAATCCGTATCTGATTGCGAATCAGATGTTGAATAAGTCGAACCGTCACGGTATTACCGGAAATGTTCAGGCCACATATAATTTTACAAAAGACCTGTCATTAATGGTTAGAACATCACTGGATCTTGCGAATGAGCAAAGATCACAACAGCGGCCATACGATACAGAAAAATTTAAGAAGGGGATGTTCCGTACTCAAGCCATTACCTCGCAGGAAGTGAATAGCGATTTCTTGCTCAGGTATAATAAAAAGGTTAATCAGGATATCACTATTAGTGCGAGTGCGGGTGGATCTCAGCTTAGGAATCATTATAATAAAGACGAGAACAGAGCGGACTCTTTATTGTATCCAGGTGTATACACATTGGCTAATGCTGCTGGTATTTTACTGCCTTTTCCTTACAGAAGTGAATATTCTATTAATAGTGTGTACGGACTAGTTACGTCTAGTTATAAGGATTTCTTGTTTTTAGACTTAACGGCAAGAAATGACTGGAGTAGCATTTTAGCAACGCCAACAAACACGGATAATGTGTCGTTCTTTTACCCTTCTGCAAATGCGAGTTTCATTTTGTCTGAGGTTGTTAAAATGCCAAAGGCAATTTCTTATGCAAAGATACGGGCTTCTGTTGCAGGAGTAGGAAGTGGTGAAACTACACCATACAGAACTGCTTACTCTTATACATCAATAAAAACTTTCCCTGGTGGACTGTCTAACCCAACAACGTTGCCGAACCCTGAATTGAAGTCATTGTTTACGATGAGTTACGAAGTGGGTGCTGATGTAAGACTCTTAAATAATCGGATAGGATTTGACGTTACTTTATACAAAGGGAACACCCGAGATCAGTTACTGACTTCAACGGTTGATGCTGCTTCAGGTTATAGATCTATAGTTGTTAACGCGGGCTTGGTAACTAATAAAGGAATTGAGATTGCAGCCAACGGATCTCCGTTTAAGAGCAAAAATGGCTTCAACTGGTCAGTGAATACAACCTTTGCCGCTAATTCAAATGAGGTTGTAGAACTAACTGATGATTTGGATCAGCTGATTTTGCAAAATGGTCCGGGAAGCCGTGGTGCTATCATTGCTATTCCCGGCGGTAGCATGGGAGACCTTTACGGAAGAGGCTACGAAAGAGCTCCTGACGGTCAGATCATTTATGAAAATGGATTGCCGGTGGTAAGTACTGACATGAAGTATATTGGTAATACCAACCCTAAATGGAAAGCGAGTTTAGGTAACACGTTTAGCTACAAACAATTTTCATTAAATGTCCTGGTTGATGCACAGTATGGTGCAGTAGGTTATTCTTTATCAGCAGCTACACTTGCTGAGCAGGGTAAAACGGTGAATACGCTTCCTGGAAGATACAACGGTATTATTGGTAATGGCGTAATTAGAAACCCTGATGGTACTTTCAGGCCAAATGATGTGGTTGAAAAAAATGCCTGGACTTATTATAACACCCATTTCGGTCGTGATAACGTAGAAGGTACGACTTACTCAACAGATTTTTTCAAATTAAGAGAAGCTCGTTTTGATTATAAACTATCGAAGAAACTGGTTACGAAGCTTGGCCTGCAAAGAGCAGCAGTAGGGGTTTATGGGCGTGATTTATTAACCATCACAAAATGGCCGGTATTTGATCCGGAGTTTGGTACACTTAATAACGGTGATATCAACAAAGGTTTTGAATACGGACAATTCCCTTCTACAAGATCATTTGGCGTTAACTTGGTTGTTGGATTTTAAGCTAGAAAAAATGAAAAACAATAAATATATATATATAATGCTTACTGCAGTGGTTGGATTTTCCAGCACTATGGTATCCTGCAAAAAGAATTTTAAAGAAATCAATACAGATCCAAATACAAGTGCAGTTGCTTTGCCTCAAGCCTTGTTAGCTCCGGCAATTACCAGCGTAGTTTCTGCAAATATGAACCGTAGTCAGCGTGTAAACAACGAGCTGATGCAGGTGACCGTAAATATGGGGGATACAGAGGGTAAGATTTTTAGATATGATATCCGTACGGGAGAAGCTGACTACCTGTGGAATGCCTGGTATATCCAGCTGACTAACTTTAAGAATATATATAAAGGAGGCGAAGACAATCTGAACAGTTCTTATAAAGCGGTCGCTTTAATTTGCCAGGCTTGGATTTATTCGCTTTTAACTGATACCTATGGGGATGTGCCATTTTCGGAATCTAACAAAGGTAAAGAGAATTTAATTACCCCTAAATTTGATCGTCAACAGGATATTTACGCAGGTATTTTTCAAATGCTTGATGAAGCAAATACGCTATTGAAAGAAGGTGGAAATGCTGCAAATACACTTGCTTCTTCTAGTGATCCGATATTTTCAGGTTCACGTGAAAAATGGAGAAAATTTGGAAACTCTCTGGCCTTGAGGTTACTTTTAAGGGTATCTAAAGCTGATCCTGCAGCAATTGATCAAATCAAAACTATGGTAGAAACTAAACCTGCTGATTATCCAATTATGACCAGCAATGATGATTCTGCTATATTAAGATGGACAGGATCTACGCCTTATACCTCGCCATTTGCGACCTGGAGACCCGGCGATTGGTATGGGCCTAAATTAGCGAGTTTCTTTGTAGATAATTTAAATGAGAGAAGTGATCCAAGAATCCAGAAGTGGGCAACGTTATTTGAAGGTGAATATGCGGGTATACCAAGTGGATACGCTCCTGGTGATGAGCCAAATGGTAAGTCATCATTTCCAACCTCACTTCAGGTTGAGCCGCTGTTAGGTAACATCATGAATTATGGCGAACTCCAATTAATTCTGGCTGAAGCGGCTGCTAATGATTGGATTAACAAGCCGGCAAAGACTTATTATGAACAGGGTGCTACGGCTGGTATTACTTTGTGGGGATATGAGGTGCCTGCCAATTATTTTACGTTTGCCAAGGTGAAATGGGATGATAATTACCCAATTGAGCAGAAAATGGAATTGATCCATATTCAGAAATATTATGCTATGTTCTTTACTGATCTTCAGCAATGGTTTGAAAATCGCCGTACAACTTATCCGACTTTGCCAGTAGGTGCTGGGTTACAAAATGAAAAGGTTATGCCTGCAAGATTAAACTATCCTGTCTATGTGCAGTCTGCGAATGGTAAAAATTATAAAGATGCTGTAGCGATACAGGGACCAGATGTTATTTCTACCCAGGTTTGGTGGCAAAAGCCTTAACGGATCATTTTAATCATAAATTTCAATAAGATGAAAAAGATATTTTATTTACTGTTACTATCCTTTGCAGTGCTTTCTGCCTGTAAAAAAAATGACTACGCCGCGGGGGTACTCAGTCCTGTTACCAGTTTGGAAGACGTTCGCAATCTATATAAGGGCTCTGACGTTACGGTAACCCCGGAATTATTAAACAGCGCACATCAGGTTGTTGGTGTGGTAATTTCTGATTTTAGCTCAGGAAATTCACCAGAAGGTGTTTTGGTGATTCAGAACAATAGAAACAAAAGAATCAGGGGTATTGCCATTTCTCTTGGCAGTGCAGCTGCAAACTATCTGCCGGGTGATTCATTGAAAGTAAATCTTGATGGAAGTATCTTGAAAAAGATAAACGGATCTCTTCAATTAACCGGAATTACAGAAGCTGGAATTGAAAAACTGTCATCTGGAAATGCAACTGCTGTACAATCAGTAAGTACGTTGACGATCAATGCTAACCCAGGGCTTTATGAAAGTACCCTGGTGCTAATTGGTGGTGGTAACTTTACTCCGAGTCCGGCTGTTGGAGAAACTTTTGCAGGAGATAAGACTTTAGTGAACGGCACAAACAGTGTAATGTTGCATACTGAAAGTAGTGCTGATTATGCTGGAGAGTTGTTGCCTTTAACGGTTAATGCTACTGGAATTGCTCATTTGAGCCAGGCTGAAAACGGTACCGAACAAGTAAACGTCTGGCCAAGAAGCTTTGAAGATATAGTGGATATCAGTGATCCTGTAATTGATCCGGTTGCCTCAAAAGATAAAATTCTCATTACCGGATACGTTAATAATAGCAATGGTGGCGATGGTAACAACGAATATATTCAGTTGATTGCTACACAAGATGTAGATTTCTCGAAAACTCCATTTTCATTAGTTACCTGTACCAATGCAGGAACTGCAGTACCTAATAAGGGAGAAGCTCCAGGCGCTGGTTGGGTTACCGGCGGAGGAAGAACTTATAAATTTAATTTGAATGCAGGCGTGGTTAAGAAAGGCGAGTTCTTTTATGTTGGAGGTAGCAATAAGCGGATTAATGGAGCTAACTCAACTGATATTAGTGGCTCGAAATGGATCAGATCAATAACTTATACATCAAATGCAGGTGACAACGGAGTGGGCGACAAAAGTTCCGGTCTATTTCCAAATAGTGGTAACGCGGGGGGGATTGCAATTTTTGCAGGAACCAATATTAAAGAAGAAACACCACCCCTCGATGTCGTCTTTTTTGGTGGAACGGGTACAACCACAATTGTAGATGTGGTAAATGGAAGAGGTTATAGAATAGCGGATAATGATCATTATCATGCTATTGAAGAAGGGACTGCTAATGCCCAGCCATTCTTCTATCAGGGAACAAACCTGTATGTTATTCCTCATTATTCAGGAACAGAAGCTGATAAAGGTTTCTTTGTTAAGTTAGGAGGTGTGTTTAATACAACGACTAAAACATGGGCAACGGAAAGAGGAAGTGTAAATTATGGAATGACGATGACTACACTTTTACCTGAAATTGAAACGGGAAGTGATGTGACTATGCTTTCTGAATAAAGCAAAACGATAAAAGTGTCTGACTAAAAAAGTCGGACACTTTTGTGATTTTACAAGATATTATCAGATAAAAAAGAATGAATAGAAGATCCTTTTTACAAAGCGTTGGTTTTATAACCGGTAGTGCATTTATCAGCCTCCAGACTAATGCATATGACAAACTAAGCCGGAGTAAAAACATAAAAGGCCGTGTAACCGATGGTAAAAAAGGCTTGGCAAATGTTGCAATCTCCGACGGTTATACGGTTGTTTTAACCGATGCCAAAGGAAATTATAGTATTGATACAAATGACAAGGCTACCAATATATTCATGAGTACGCCTGCCGGTTATGAGTTTAAAACTGACTACCACGTAGCAAGGCAATATGAAACTCTGGGCAGTCGGAACGAATACGATTTTACACTTAAAGCCCTTAAAAGAAATGACAACAAGCATAATTTTATCATCTGGGCTGATCCGCAGGTTAAAAATAAGAAGGATGTAAAGCAAATGATGGATACTGCGGTGCCGGATGTCCAGCAATTGGTTAAATCGATGGGACCCGATGCCCTGGTACACGGTGTTGGCGTGGGTGACCTGGTGTGGGACAACCATGCTCTTTTCCCTGATTATAACCAAGCGGTTGCACAAATGGGCATCCCCTTTTTCCAGGCCCTGGGCAACCACGATCAGGATTACAGAATGGGTGGTGATGAAACAGCTGATAAAACATTTAAAGAGATATACGGACCTACTTACTATTCCTTTAACCGGGGGAAGGCACACTATGTAGTACTGGATGATGTACGCTATCTCGGAGTAGAACGTACTTATGACGGTTACATCATGGAAAATCAGTTAAGCTGGCTTGCCCAGGATCTGAAATATGTCGATAAAGATCGGCTGCTGATCATTTGCCTGCATATCCCGGTACATAATGCGGTTAAAAATAATACCGCGCTTTATGCCTTGCTGGAAGGTTATAAGAATGTTCATATCATGTCGGGCCATACTCATTATAACGTCAATAACATCACTAATGGCATCTATGAACATAATCATGGAACTGTTTGTGGTGCCTGGTGGACAGGCCCGATTTGCAATGACGGCACTCCAAGGGGCTACGGTGTTTACGAGGTGAATGGTACCGAACTGAAATGGTATTATAAATCAACTGGTTTTGACAGAACTAAGCAGTTAAGTGTTTACACGGAGGAATTAACCAATCAGAAACGTTTGATTGTGAACGTGTGGAATTGGGATCCTGAATGGAAAGTGGAGTACTTTTTAGATGATAAACCAATGGGGGCACCTGAACAGCAAAAAGGATTTGATCCCTTGGCTGTAAAGTTGTATAAGGGCGATAAAATGCCGGTTACCAGATCTTTCGCCGAACCGAAAAAGATGGACCATTTGTTTGTCGCCCACTTTAGTCCCTCAGTTAAAGAAATCAAAGTAACGGCAACAGACCGTTTTGGTGAAAAATACACAGTTATAACACATGCTTAAAACAGCGTAGTGCTCTCCTTTTATCAATAGAACCAACCTAAACAATGAAAAGAATTGTAACCTTACTGTTTGCATTGTCCCTTTGGACAATTTCCTGCTCGTCAAAAAAAGCAGCGGCTGTACCGGATGATCAGAAGACAGCGGTTGACTATAAAAATACCTATCTGATTATTACCGACCAGTCGCAAAACAGAATAGCAAGGGTAGATCTGAAAACACAATCTATTGTCTGGGAGTGGCGGGCCGCTACAGGCATTCCTGCAAAAGATATAGCCTGGTTTAGCAACATCAGTGAAGGGAAGCTGGTATATAATGGAAAATATATGCTGATCACGGCCTCTGGTGGAGGTGTTGCTCTGGTAAGAATTTCAGACAAGGTTACTGTATTCTACTGCTTTGTGGGTGGAAACACCCATTCAGCCGAAATTTTGCCGGATGGCAATATCGTTGCCGCATCAAGTACCGGAAAAATGCTCACCCTGATCAATGTAAATCTGAATGCCTTTCCGGAGAATATTTATAAAAAATCGATGGCCTTGGATGACGCGCATAATGTAGTCTGGGATAAACAGCGTCAGGTGCTTTGGTCAGCAAACAAGAATAAACTCGTTGCTTATACATATAATTTCAATTGTAAAGCACCGGATCTGAGTGTAAAAGAAACGATTGATTTGCCTGCAAGCGGGTGTCATGATCTGTTCCCTGTATATGGTGAAGATGCATTATGGCTGTCTACCAGTACCAAAGCCTGGAAGGTTGATCTGAAGAGCCGGAATATAAAAGAATCATCGGCCCTGCCGCGAATTAAAAGTGTTGACTCCGGTCCTGAGGGATATCCTGTGATTACCCTGCAGGGAATAGATACCGACCAGCAATGGTATAACGATAAAATTCAGGACCTGACCGGTAAAACCATTTTTCAGATGACCGGATTAAAAATGTACAAAGCCAGATGGGAGCTCAAAAATGATTTTAGCTACCCCGCAAATGATGAAATTAAAACCTGTAATTGATGAAAATAGTAATTTGTTTGGCTGTGGTGGCCTTATTGTATGGATCCGGATGTAAAACGATGCAAAGCTCCAATGTAACAACCAACATGACATTTCCCGCATTTAGCACCGAAGCACATAGGGGCGGGAGAGGTCTGATGCCTGAAAATTCCATCATTGCCATGCGCCATGCCATCGACCTTGGCGTAACTACCCTAGAAATGGATACGCACATTACAAAAGATGGGAAAGTAGTCGTTACCCATGATGATTACCTGAGCCCTGCTTTTATGCTGACACCCGATGGTAAGGAAATCCCAAAGACGGACGCAAAAAAATATCCGGTCTATCAAATGGACTACAGTTTGTTAAAGCAGTTTGATCTCGGGACAAAAGATTACCCCCTGTTTCCGGAACAGAAAAAAATAAAAACGCATATTCCTTTGCTTGCGGATCTGATTGATGAGGTACAAAGTTACAGTAAAGGGAAAAAACAATTGTTCTATAATATTGAGACCAAATGCAGTGCAAAAGGTGATGGTATTGTAAACCCTGGCCCAGAAGAGTTTGTAAAGCTGCTAATGGATGTTATTGTGAAAAAAGGCATTACTACGGCTGTCGTGATCCAGTCTTTCGATAAACGAACCCTGCAGATCCTGCATAAAAAATATCCGGGAGTAAAAACATCTTTTTTGGTCGACAATAAAAAAACAGTAAGCGAGAACCTGGCCGATCTTGGTTTTGATCCTTTTATTCTAAGCCCTGCTTTTAAAATGGTAAATACTGAACTGGTTAAACAATGTCATGACCGAAACATCAAAGTGATTCCCTGGACGGCTAATACCAAGGAGGATATTGATAGTTTAAAGCAGTTAAAAGTGGATGGTATCATTTCCGATTATCCAAACCTGCTGGTCAATTAAATCCCGAGTTGGCGCCTCAAACAACAATACAATTCAACAAACTTACCTAACCAAATCAGTATAATGAGTTTTAACCTTTTTCCACCACCGGCAGCACATCAGCCCTTATTGCCTAAAGACCAGGTAGATCGTATATATAAAACGGAGCGAATCAAAGTCTTTTTCGGTATATTTTTGGGATATGCAGCCTACTATTTTGTGCGTAAAAATTTCTCTTTTGCTATACCTGAGCTTCAAAAACTAGGATTCAGCAAGGGCGAATTGGGCTTGGCTGCATCTGCACTTTCTATCGCCTACGGTTTTAGCAAGTTTTTGATGGGTAATATATCTGACAGAAGTAATGCCAGGTATTTCTTGTCTATAGGTCTGGTTCTATCTGCTTTTACGATGATCTTTATGGGGGTAATCCCTTTTGCAACCTCGTCTATCGCGGTAATGTTTGTGTTGTTGTTCATTAATGGTTGGTTTCAAGGGATGGGATGGCCTCCCTGTGGTAGAGTTGTGGCCCACTGGTATTCTGTCAGGGAAAGGGGAACAACAATGTCTATCTGGAATCTGGCGCATAATGTTGGTGGTTTTTTGGTTGGTCCATTAACCGTACTTGGTTTCGAGCTTTTTGCGGATTGGCATGCAAAGCTGTATTTTCCGGGTTTGGTAGCTATTTTATTTGCGCTGGTAGCCTTGCTTTTGATAAGAGATACACCACAGTCTGTGGGTTTACCGCCAATTGAAGAATACAATAACGATTATCCCAAAAGTTATGATGCTAAAACACAGGAACAGGAGTTTTCCGGCAAAGAGATATTTTTGAAGTATGTATTAAACAACAGGTTGCTTTGGTACATCGCAATTGCAAATGCCTTTGTCTACCTGGTTAGAAATGGTATTATAAATTGGGCGCCGACCTTTTTACAAGAGGCAAAAGGCTACACACAATTGGAGGCCGCCTGGGCTTCTGGGGGTTACGAACTGGCAGCGATACCCGGAACGATCCTGTGTGGGGTTATGAGCGATAGATTATTTAAGGGCAGAAGGGCTCCTGTAACGATCATTTATATGGCCATGACTTTAGTAGCGGTATTGATTTACTGGAAAAACCCTGGTGAAAGCCATCTTATAGAAAATCTTTCCCTTTGGGCAATCGGCTTCTTTATTTATGGTCCGGTAATGTTAATCGGTGTACAGGCCATAGATTTGGTCCCTAAAAAGGCTGCAGGAACAGCCGCTGGTTTGACCGGGTTGTTTGGCTACTTTATTGGAGATTTGCTGGCAAATGCTGCTCTGGGTAGTTTGGTAGATAGAAGTGGCTGGGATGCCTGTTTCGTGGCGATCGCCGTTTCCTGTCTTCTGGCTATTTTCTTTACTGCATTTACATGGAACAGAGAAAAGAAAAATTTAGCTAATTTAACGCCCTTGTCTCACTAGTTAATCGAGTTACCATTTAAAAATGAATTACATAAGATGAAAAAGTTTTTTAACAGAAGTTTAATTGCATTTAGCTTATTTTTATTATGGTTTGGCAGTGTAAATGCTCAAACCGTTGCTTATGATACCCTCTACCGTCCGGGTTCTTACCTCAAAAAAATTGAAGAGTTTAAAAAGGAAGGCATCACCAAAAAAGATTTCGTGTTCCTCGGAAACAGCATCACTGCAGGAACAAACTGGGCTAAATTGCTTGGTCTTCCAAATGCGAAGAACAGGGGCATATCAGGCGATATCACTTTCGGTGTGTTGGAACGTCTGGATGAGGTGATATCAGGTAAACCTAAGAAGGTATTTGTGCTGATTGGCATCAATGATGTATCCCGTAACATTCCAGATAGCCTGATCCTCAGAAATTATAAAAGTATCATCAACCGGATCAAAGCCGGGTCAAAAAAAACCAAGATCTATTTTTATACCCTTCTTCCTGTAAACGCATCCTTCAATAAGTTCAAAAACCATTATGGCAAAGATGAGCATATTTTATGGCTCAACTCAGAGATTAAAAAACTAGCTGATCATAAAGTAACGGTTATAGACCTGTATTCCCATTTTACAGATGCAGAAAAGCATCTTAAAGCTGAACTTACTAAGGATGGACTTCATTTGATTCCAGCCGGTTATCAGGTTTGGGCCGAGGTGCTTGAAAAAGGTGGGTATTTAAAGTAGCAGTCTCTGTTTTCGCAATTTTTTTCAAATATCATCACGGGCCTGGTCATATATTGATCAGGCCTGGTTTATGTAAGGAGGCACCACAAATTTCCTTGTCTGGTCTTCTAAGCGTTTTGTAATGAGGATCTAACAAGGCGACGAAAGAAGCCCCTCCATATACCTTAGATCGAATTCAGTAGCAATTTTTTTGACAATTGTACCTGCGGCAGGGCAAAACAAGACTCACATGAACTATCATCGATCTTAAACATTAGTGACATCGGGGACATGGTGCAAAATATCGATGAACTGGATATTTTTAAAATAAAATGTCTATTTTTACAGCCCGATTATGGAACAGATAAAAACAT
>CAMLDJ010000159.1 GCA_946478755.1 uncultured Pedobacter sp.
GTTGTCGTGCAACATCTTCTCTGCCACTTCCCTTCCTGAAAATCCTGAATTTAACTGCATTTCAGCGTATTTTGAAAATCTGTTTCTAAACCGCCACTGCACAAACATGCTAATCATCAGTATTGGAACGATCAATACAATATAAGTTCCCATTTTATATATTTATTGTTTCCCTCCCCATATCAAACAAAAAGCGTTCCTACTTTATTAAAAATCAGATTTAAATCGCTTTTATGTAAGCAATTAGCCTTGTTTCATCAGCAGGACCGCATTTTAAATGACCTCAAAATTTCCGGCAGGTACCCAGCTGTATGAAAACAGAGAAATGCAGTCCTAAAAACACCATTTGATATTTTCGGGTATTTTAATCATTTTTGATAAAAAAATTAGCATGGACATAGTTTTAATACCAATATTAATCATAATTTTAGTACTGCTGATCGTTGTTTATTTTAAAAAACCGTCAGGTGAGGGCAGCATTTCTTTACTGGAATTAAAGGAGCAGGAGCATCAAAAGGCCCTGAATTGGTTGAAAGAAGAAAAATTAAAGCTCGAAGATGAACTGAATGATCTGCGTTCAATTTTCATCATAGAACGAAGTAAAGTGATTAAAGCAGAAGAAACACTGATGGCCCAGCAACAAAAGCAAATTGAACAGGAAAAATATATCGCAGAGTTGCAACAGCGTTTTAAGCTGGAGTTTGAAAATATAGCCAACAGAGTGCTCGACGAAAAAACAGAAAAATTTACCCTACAGAACCGTACAAATCTCGATATCATCTTAAAACCCCTCAAAGAAAATATAAAAGCTTTTGAGGATAAAGTAGATAAGGTGTATAAGGACGAATCTGATGAGCGCAATATTTTAAAAGGAGTCATCTCTCAGCTGATGGCTCAAAGCAAACAAATTCAGGAGGATGCCAATAATTTAACCAAAGCGCTTAAAGGCGACAACAAGAAACAGGGCAACTGGGGCGAGGTCATTCTGGAAAGGGTATTGGAACGCTCAGGTTTAATCAAAGACAGAGAGTACCGCATACAATTCAGTTTAAGCTCATCTGAGGGCAGTAGAATGCAGCCGGATGTAATTATAGACCTTCCGGATCAGAAACACATTGTAGTCGATTCTAAGGTCTCTTTAATAGCTTATGAGCGACTGGTTACGGCAGAAACAGAAGAGCAAAGGGAAATCGAGCTTAAACAACATCTTTTTTCTATAAAAAGTCACATTCAGGGCTTATCCGCCAAGAACTATCATGAACTTTATCAGATTAATTCTCCGGATTTTGTATTGCTATTTATTCCCATCGAGTCTTCCTTCGCAATTGCTGTACAGCAAGACACCGAACTTTTTAATTATGCCTGGGACAAAAAAGTGGTGATCGTAAGTCCTTCTACCTTACTGGCTACCTTACGAACCATAGCCAGCATCTGGAAACAAGAGCGACAAAATAGAAACGTACTGGAAATTGCGCGCCTAAGCGGCAGCATGTATGATAAATTTGTTGGATTTTTAGCAGATATGGAAGGAATCGGGCGGAACCTTAAGATGAGCCAGGATGCTTATGATAAAGCACTTAACAAGTTATCCAGAGGTGCTGGAAACCTCTCCAACACCTCGGAAAAAATTAAGAAATTAGGTGCCAGGGCTACGAAGCAAATTGACAGCAAATTTCTAGATACCATTATACCCGAAGAATTATAGCTTAAAGGCATTCCAGCCCTGTGCTTTCAACTCATGTACTACGTTAGACTTAGATATCATTTTACAACCGGAATTTTTTTCGGTAATATGCCCAATAATACTGATATCCACATCATGCTTTAATTTCTCGTAATCCGCTTGTCGTATGGTAAATAACAATTCATAATCTTCTCCACCATTCAAAGCACATACCGTTGGATCGAGCCCGAGATCCCTGGCCGTTTGGTAGGTCATAGGATCGATGGGAATCTTTTCTTCGTACAGGGTGACGCCCTTTTCGGACTGCTGACAGATGTGTAAAACCTCAGAAGCCAGACCATCCGATACATCGATCATGGCGGTAGGGAGAATCCCCATCTGGCTCAGCAGATCAACAATATCCCTTCTTCCTTCAGGCTTTAATTGGCGTTCAATGATATAGTCCTTCCCTTCCAGATCAGGCTGTATATCAGGATTTTCTAGAAATATCTGCTTCTCTCTTTCCAGAATTTGCAAGCCAACATAGGCCCCTCCCAGATCACCGGAAACACATAGCAGATCCCCTTCCTGTGCACCATTTCTATAACAAACAGTTCCCTTTTCTGCATGACCAATGCTCGTTACACTGATCACCAAACCCTGTTTACTCGAGGAAGTATCGCCACCAATCAGATCAATGTTAAATTTATCACAGGCCAGCTGTATCCCTTTGTAAATTTCTTCAACCGCCTCTAGCGGAAATTTGCTCGATAAGCCAATAGAGACCGTAATCTGTGTTGGTGTACCGTTCATTGCATAAATATCGCTCAGATTAACCTGAACAGCTTTATAACCTAAATGCATCAGCGGTACATAAGCCAGATCAAAATGGATCCCTTCCAGCAACAGATCTGTAGAGATCAGCACTTCTTTACCTTCAAAATTTAGTACTGCAGCGTCATCACCAATTCCTTTCCTGCTGCTTTCGTGTTTTACCGTGAAATTATCGGTCAGGTGCTTAATCAGTCCGAATTCACCCAATTCAGCAATATCCGTACGCTCTTTATTTTCAAACATAATGTGTTAGTTAACTGTGAATAACCTTGCTATTCACAAAAATTATAATCCTAAACCTGCCGATATTTCCAGCATTCTTTCAATGGGTTTACGAGCCTGTACAATGATATCAGCTGGAACAGTAACTTCAGGCAAGCCGTTTTTAATGCATAAATACAACTTTTCCAGCGTATTTCTCTTCATATAAGGACAATCGTTGCAGGCACAGCTGTTGTTTGGTGGAGCAGGAATAAAGGTTTTATGAGGATTGGCTTTCTCCATCTGGTGTATGATCCCGCTTTCTGTGGCTACAATGAATTCCTGTGCCTCATTATTGATGGAATATTTCAACAATCCGGTAGTTGAACCAATATAATCGGCCATTTGCAGGACCGCTTCTTCACATTCAGGATGTGCAATAAACTTCGCATTGGGATGACGCTCCTTTAATTTGGTGATCTTTTCTCTCGAAAATATTTCATGTACCATACAGGCACCATTCCATAAAACCAGGTCCCTGCCTGTCTTCTTAGCCACCCAGGCGCCTAAATTCTTGTCAGGCCCAAATATAATTTTCTGCTCTTTAGGTAAGCTTTCCACAATTTGTACCGCATTCGTTGAGGTGCAGACAATATCACTTAAAGCTTTTAACTCAGCGGTACAATTCACATAAGTGATCACCAGATGATCGGGATACTTCTCTTTGAATTTTCTAAATAAATGTGGGGGGCAACTATCTGCCAGTGAGCAACCTGCCTTTAAATCCGGTAACAATACCGTTTTTTCCGGAGAAAGTATTTTTGCAGTTTCCGCCATAAAATGCACCCCTGCAAACACAATTACATCGGCCTCTGTTTTTGCCGCTTCCTGGGAAAGACCTAAACTATCACCAATATAATCTGCAATATCCTGTATATCAGGCTCCTGGTAGTAGTGTGCCAGAATGATTGCATTTTTTTCCTTTTTTAATTTTTCAATTTCCGCAAAAAGGTCCAGCGTTGGATCTATACTTTCCTCCAGGTAACCTTTTTTGTTTAATTCAGCTAACGTGTCCATGTTCATCAGAATCGTTTTTTATTTTACTCCATTGTATTTCAAACCCGGCCAGCCAGCCAAAGTTTTTTACTGAAGATTCTGTAAAGGTACGGAGTTTCAACACTTCAATAAATTATAATTAATTTAATATAAATAGATTTCTATTGTTTATTAGTGTGTTGATATTGTTTGTAAATAAGATTTTTTTGTTCGTTGCTTTGAGTTATTAATAATTTACCAACATTATTAATACTTTTTTATTGGAAAGATCAGCTGATTTACAACGAGATATTTTTTTGGAGATATTTTTATCAATACGAATATGTTTATTGTTAATAGGTGTTAAAAAAGTTAATAAACTTTAGAAAGCTGCTTAAAAATTACTTAAAATATTGTGGCAAATAGCCTTTTTAGCTTAGCTTTAAACATTCAAAAATATTTGTTCTGTTTATATAGACATGTAATCAACACATATACCAACGTTGTTAACAAACCGTGTATTTTTTATATTTTCAGTCAGATGATTAGGTATACAGGCGAGTCATTATGCTTGTAGATTCGATTTTATATTATTTTGAAATACAATAGCTTACGAATGAAAGAAGTAGATTTTTTAGTAATAGGTTCTGGTATTGCCGGTTTAAGTTTTGCTTTAAAGGCAGCCAGGCATGGTAAAGTGTTGATCGTTACGAAATCAAATGAAGATGAGTCGAACACCAAGTATGCACAGGGGGGTGTCGCCGTAGTGATTGACAAGGATGATTCGTTCGAGAAACATATCGAAGATACCCTGATTGCAGGCGATGGATTATGTGACAAAAAGGTCGTGGAAATCGTTGTAAAAGAGGGTCCTCAGCGCATTGATGAGATCATCGGTTATGGGATAAACTTTGATAAAAGTCGGACTGGCGTGTATGACCTGGCAAAGGAGGGTGGACACTCAGAAAACCGGGTTTTACACTATAAAGATGTAACAGGGTATGAGATCGAAAGTGTGTTGTTAAGGCAGATCCATCAAAATAAAAACATCGAGATATTAACACATTACTTTTGTTTGGAGTTGATTACGCAACATCATCTCGGCGAACATGTGGATAAGAGTTCTGAAGATATCAACTGTTATGGTGTATATGCCTTTAATACAGAACTTAATGATGTGGAAAAGATATTGGCTCGTGTGACTATCATGGCTTCTGGTGGCGCAGGACATGTCTATTCGAGTACTACAAATCCCGTAATTGCAACAGGTGATGGAATGGCGATGGTTTATCGTGCCAAGGGTAAAGTGCGGAACATGGAATTCATTCAGTTTCATCCTACGGCTTTGTATAATCCTGGGGAATATCCGGCATTTTTAATTTCTGAAGCTGTAAGAGGATTTGGAGGCGTATTGAGAAGGAAGAACGGAGACGAATTTATGTATGAATATGATAAGCGCGGTGCGCTTGCTCCCCGGGATATTGTTGCACGTGCCATTGATGCCGAGATGAAGAAATCTGGAGAGGACTTCGTTTATCTGGATATCACGAACCGAAAAAAAGCAGATATTCTCGCGCATTTTCCCAACATCTATGCAAAGTGTTTGTCGATAGGTATTGATATGACTAAAGATCTTATCCCGGTAACACCGGCGGCACACTATATGTGTGGTGGTATTATGGTCGATGAGTACGGAAGATCTTCGATTAAGAATCTCTATGCCTGTGGAGAATGTTCTTCCACCGGCTTGCACGGTGCAAACAGGCTGGCGTCGAATTCCCTGCTCGAGGCACCGGTATTTGCTCATAGAATCTATCAGGATGCCATCAAAGTATTTAAGAATAATATTATTCCTGAGCACATTCCTGACTGGGACGCGCATGGTGTTGTGCAATCTAATGAGGATATCCTGGTTACCCATAACTTGCGGGAAACACAGAAATTGATGAGTGATTATGTGGGCATTGTACGCTCGGATTTCAGGTTGGAACGGGCAATGAGGCGGTTATTCCTGCTTCATGAGGAAACTGAGGAATTTTATAAAGCAAATAAGGTCTCTGTAAAGCTATGTGAGTTGAGAAATGTGATCCAGGTAGCCTTTCTCGTCATCAAAGCAGCAAAAATGAGGAAGGAAAGCCGGGGACTGCATTATACGACGGACTATCCGGATCATCTGGCCGTGTTGACAGATACAATTTTTTAAGATATGGCAGTAATATTAGCGGTTAAAGAAAAAGAACCCAAATGGGGAAGTGATTGTTTTATTGCACCAAATGCAACAATAGTTGGAGATGTGTTAATGGGCAACAATTGTTCTGTGTGGTTTAATGCGGTAATCAGGGGCGATGTAAACAGCATCACCATTGGAAACGAAACGAATATTCAGGATGGCGCGGTAATTCATGCAACTTACCTTAAGGCTTCAACCATTATCGGGAGCAGGGTTTCTATTGGCCATAATGCAATTGTACATGGTTGTATCCTGAAGGACAACATTTTGGTGGGTATGGGCGCAATTGTCATGGATAATGCCTTGGTGGAGCCGTATTGTATTATAGCGGCTGGTTCAGTGGTACTGGAAAATACGCGATGCGAAAGCGGGTATATTTATGCCGGAACACCTGCAAAAAAAATAAAGCCCATTACTGAGGAGCAACGGGCTTTATTGAACAGGTTACCAGACAATTACATCATGTACGCCGACTGGTTCCAGTAGTTATTCTTTTGGAATGGTTATCGTTTCATTGCGTTCCCAGTTGGCTCTGATAGACAGCTCTTTAGGTTCATTCCATATCTTTTCCGGCTGCCGTCCTAAGGCTACACTTCCGGTATCCCACTTACCGTTTTTATTGGTATCGTAGCTGATCCGAAGCCAGTATTTTCCCGCCCGGTAATTGGCGAACTTTACGGTAGTGTCCCTGGTAATCACGAGGGTGTTGACCACATTTTTGCCCTCGTTCAGCACATCGAGAATATAGCTTTTGGCGGGCTCTGGTGGTACAATTTTTACAATCAGGGTTCCATAATCATCTCTGTTGGCCAGCTGGAAAGTCTTGGTGAATTCTTTATTTTTGGTGTTAAAGATTGCCGTGAATGCTCCCGCTGCGAATTTAATATCATAGGTTTTCTTAGGCCTCCATGTATACCTGAAATAATAGGAGAGAAGGTCCGCGCTATCTTTGACCAGACTAAAACCACTACGTTCCACGGAGTCTTCCAACAGGCTGATCTTGCTCAGATCCGTACTTTCAATTGGAAAATTGAAGGTCAGTTTCAAAGGTTTATTTGGGTTTAGCATGCGGTTGTCTATATTGTCTGTCGCGCTAAGCACCCTGGTATAGGTTTCTTTTTTTCCTCTCAAAAAGTTGACTGTCTGCAGCGTTTTACCAGCGTCTTTAATGGCAATCTTTGTGGAGTCGAAACTGAGTTCTTTGAGCCAAACACGTAAGGAATCGTTATTTCTGCTAAATTTGATCAGTTTGCTTGCATCGAGTGAGGCCGGTTCTGTCACCGTTACTTCGGGCTTTATTAATTTTTGATTGAAAGACATGGTAATACTGCCATCGGTATTCAGCTTTTTATCAACGACCCTGAATGTAGTAGCATCCTCCTTAAAAATACCCAGATTTACATTGTTCAGGACCGAATCCAGTACAATCGAATCCTTTAAAAAGCCAATTTCATCCGTTGCCTGCTGATAGATCTTATCGCCACCTTTTTCCTTAAGTGCATAGATCTTATAGGTGTCTTTTCTTAAATTATTCAGGGCATAGTTACCGCTACTATCTGTTGTGGTAAATATAGAAGGCTTGCTTTTACCAAAGATGGTATCTCTTTTCAAGGGAAGGATGAAGACCAGGGCATCCAGCTCAGGCAAGCCCGTTACTGAATTGATCACTTTTCCTTTTATACTCAATGAATCGAGCTGAGGGCCGGTAGAGAAAACATAGGTGAAGTTTTTCACGACATTGCTTTCGTTAACATCGGCTATCGCTTTGCCAAAGTTCAGGGTATAGGTGGTATTCTTTTCAAGTGTATCCTGAATGCTGACCTCCAGTCTTTTTCCTTTCGTCTTTAAAATAGGCGGCCTTTCCATTTCGGGAGAAACAGAAAATTCTTTGAATTCATTCTGTATCTTGAAATACTCGTCGAATTCAACGACTATTTTTTTCGAGGTAAAATTGACGTTTAAATTTTTAGGGGTGATTTTTAAAATCTTTGGTGGGTCTGTATCCCGTGGTCCGCCCTGAGGTTGTTGTATGCTTGCACAAGCAAAAAGCAGTACGCTGAGGAGAATCAGTGCAATAGAATTTGCTAATTTGTTTACGATTCGTTTTGTAACCATTTATATGCGTTCTGTTTGATTAATATGCGTTTTGGACCAATATCATTCCGAAAAGCTAAAAGTGTCTTATATCTCATTTAAACAAGTCAGTTTTTAGATAGGGCATTTATTACCTAATCAATTATATATCAGTATATTATATGTTATTTACTGATATGGACCATTAAAACTGAGATGTCCGATGGCGAAACGCCCGAAATTCTGGAAGCTTGGCCTAATGTTCTCGGTTTAATCTTTAATAATTTTTCCCGTGCCTCTTTTGATAAAGATACCAATTGTGAATAATCAAAATTCGGATTGATGTCTTTATCTTCCATCTTTTGCATTTTACTTACAATTTCCTGCTCTTTCTCAAAATAGCTTTCGTACTTGATCTTAATTTCAGCCTGCTCAATCGTTTCTTTGTCAAACTGATTTAACAATTCATTAAAGGGATTGCTCACCTTTCTTACATCGTCGATGCCCACCTGTGGTCTGCTCAACAAACTAACTATTTTAACATTCTGATTCAGGACGCTGGTACCAAGTTCTTCCAGCATGGCATTTGCGCTGTCCATTTCAATTCCTTGCTTTTTTGCAAAGGCAACAATTGCATCGGAGTTCGTTACTTTTTGGTTAACGATGTCCATCCGCTCCTCACTGATCAATCCAAGTTTATAGCCGATAGGGGAGAGCCTGATGTCTGCGTTATCCTGACGCAATAACAGACGATGTTCGGCTCTTGAAGTGAACATTCTATAGGGTTCCTCTGTGCCTTTGGTCACCAGATCGTCTATCAAAACGCCTATATAAGACTCTGATCGCTTCATGATCAGCTCGTGTTGGTCGCTGACCTTCTGGTGAGCGTTGATTCCGGCGATAAAACCCTGACTAGCAGCTTCTTCGTAACCCGTTGTGCCGTTAATTTGTCCGGCAAAGAACAAATTGCTGATGAGTTTCGTTTCAAGGGTTAAAGACAGCTGGGTAGGTGGAAAATAGTCGTACTCTATGGCATACCCTGGCCTGAACATCTTTGCATTTTCGAAGCCTGGAATTTGTGTTAAGGCCCTATACTGAACGTCTTCAGGTAAGGAAGTAGAGAAACCATTTACATAGATCTCACAGGTATTCCAGCCTTCTGGCTCCACAAATATCTGGTGTCTTTCACGTTCAGCAAAGCGGTTAATTTTGTCTTCAATGGAAGGACAATACCTTGGTCCAAGTCCTTTGATACGTCCGGTAAACATGGGTGATTTTTCGAATCCTTCCTTCAAAGTTTCATGAACATTTGCGTTGGTATAAGTAATCCAGCAGCAGCGTTGTTCTTTTGGAAGTGCTACATTTGTGTACGAAAAACGACCAGGATTTTCATCGCCCCACTGTTCTTCCATCACGCTATAATTTAGGGATCGGCCATCTATTCGGGGTGGGGTACCCGTCTTCATTCGTCCAGCTTCGAATCCCAGTTCGGTGAGTTGTTCGGTTAAACCTGTTGCCGCTTTTTCACCAGTTCTTCCACCACCAAATTTTTTCTCTCCGATATGGATAAGACCATTTAAAAAGGTGCCATTTGTAAGGACTACTGACTTTGCTTTTATCTCTACACCAATAGAAGTTTTGACGCCGACTACGGTATTATTTTTAATGATTAAACTGCTCACCATGTCTTGCCAGAAGTCAACATTAGGTGTACGCTCTAAAGCAAGTCGCCATTCCTCAGCAAACCTTTTTCTATCATTCTGCGTTCTTGGGCTCCACATTGCCGGGCCTTTCGAAAGGTTAAGCATGCGAAATTGCAGTGTTGTTTTATCGCTGATTATTCCGGAGTAGCCACCCATCGCATCGATTTCACGAACGATCTGACCTTTCGCTACGCCACCCATTGCGGGGTTGCAACTCATCTGCGCAATGGTTTCCATGTTCATGGTGATCAACAAAACAGCTGATCCAAGGTTCGCTGCAGCGGCTGCAGCTTCACAGCCTGCATGGCCTGCACCTACGACGATTACATCATATTCTTTAAACATTTCGTCTTTTATTTTTATTGTTTCACGTGGAACGTAGAAAATTTATTCTTGTTTTTCGGAAGCGTTCCACGTGAAACATGTGTTTTTTTAATTCTATTCTTAGTCTTTATCTAGGTAATTATGCTTTATGTATACTGGGGAAGGGGATTGAATAGGGTCGGTATAAGGGCTTTAATTCAATCTGGCAATCATACTCTTCTTTTTCCAAATCCTCGTTTATTAACGGCACACAGATCAAGCTTATTGTTCAGAAAGCATCAACCAACGTTCTGTTGCTACTTCGAGTTCATTGTTTAATTTTTCTATCGATGCTGTAGTCGCTTGAAGCTCCAAATAGTTTGCACTGTCTATGTTAGATAGCGACAACGTTAAATTGGAAATTTCTTTTTCAACCGCAGCAATTCTTGATTCTAATTCTTCCAGTTCTCGTTGCTCTTTATAGCTGAGTTTTTTTGTAACAGGAGCGGGGATGGATGCAGTTACATTTTGCACCGGTTTCACTTCTGCTTTTTCCTTTGGTACGTCTAAGCTTAATCTGTATTCAGAATAGTTGCCATTGTAAATGGCAACTTCTCCATTGCCCTCCATGATGAACAATTGCTCACTCATTTTATCAAGCAGGTACCGATCATGAGAAACCAGAATCAAAACACCAGGAAAGTTCTCGAGGAATTCTTCCAGTACATTTAACGTGTCAATATCCAGATCGTTGGTTGGCTCATCGAGAATTAAGAAGTTTGGATTTTGCATCAACACCTTCATTAGGTGTAAACGCTTCTTTTCGCCACCACTTAATTTTTCTACCATCCCATGTTGTTTCTTAGGAGGGAACAAAAACAGGGTTAGAAGTTGCGAAGCAGAAATGGTTTGGCCGTCCGCCATTTTTATATATTCGGCATCAGATTTTACAATATCAATTACGCGCTCTTTTTCATTGAAAGCCAAACCTCCTTGTTTGTAATATCCGTATACCGTGGTTTCGCCAGTGCTAACTTTTCCTTTTTCAGGCTGAAGGAAACCAGTGATAATGTTCAGCAGGGTAGACTTACCTGTACCATTTTTACCAGCTAAGCCGATTCGGTCTGCACGCTTAAATGTATAGCTAAAATCATTAATGATATTTTTGCCATCGAAGGATTGACCGATGTGATCGAGCTCAAGGATCTTATTTCCCTGCCTCGACATTTTTACATTCAAGGTGACCTTTTGATTATCGGACCGCTGTTTGGTTTTGCTTTCTAAATCGTAAAAAGCATCTATCCTCGACTGAGATTTTGTTGTACGTGCCGCAGGCATTCTTCGCATCCATTCCAGTTCTTTCTTCAACAGATTTTTGTTTTTCTGGAAAGTGCTTTCGTCAGCCGCTTCCCGTTCTGATTTCTTTTCCAGGAAGTAGGCGTAGTTTCCATTGTAGTTATAGATCTTGCCTCTGTCGAGTTCTACTATGGTGTTACAAACATTATCCAGGAAATAACGGTCGTGGGTAACCAGGAGCAAAGTCTTATTTCCGGAGGTCAGTAACTTCTCTAACCATTCGATGGTATCAATATCCAGGTGGTTGGTCGGCTCATCCAGCACATAGATCTCTGGATCTTCAATTAGCAATTTCGCCAAAGCCAGCCGTTTTTTCTGGCCGCCTGATAGGGTAGAGATTTTTTGTTGCAAATGGTTAATCCCCATTCTGCTCAGGATGGTTTTAATTTCGTGCTCATATTCCCAGGCGTTATGTTCACTCAGTTCTTCATACAAACGGTTTAATTTTTTTTCATCCGGATTGGGGTCCTCAATCAGTTCCTCATATTCTCTAATCAGTTGTTGTTGTTTATTTTCAAGTGAAAATATAAAGTCGCTGATTGAGTAACCCTCTGGGAATGAGGGCTCTTGGTCTAAAAATCCTATTTTTGTAGATTTATTCTTCACGATTTTTCCTTCTAAAGGAGAAAACCTTTCGGCAAGAAGTTTTAGTAAGGTGCTCTTTCCCGCACCATTAATTCCAACCAACGCTACGCGTTGCCCTGTCTGGATGCCCAGAGTTAAATTTTTGAATAGCCATTCATCATGATAAGCATGGCCTAAGTTTTCGGCTGCAATAAGTGTGCTCAAAGTCTGTGT
>CAMLDJ010000160.1 GCA_946478755.1 uncultured Pedobacter sp.
CATATAAAACATTCGGTTCCTGACCCAAATATTCCACTGGTTAATCTTGCCATGATTTAGATGATCAATTAAATTGATTTTTTTCGGCCTGTTATTGGCGCGGACAGGGTTGCATGAACAACATCTCCCCTTAGTCTAATTCTGAATCCTGTTTATTCGCCATTCCCCGAAGCCGACCCGAATGAAACCCGAACAAGGTGCCTTATTATGGCGGCTTATCTACAGGCCTGAACAAAGCCGTCTGCCATACCACACATCGGTTCGAAATCCATGCTACCTTCGTTTTACGATGTAATTGTTTAGGTGTCATAACCCCAATGTAGCATCAATAAAAATGTAGCTATGCGTTTTATGCGTATGTCGGCAGCTTTAGCATGAAACCACCTGATAAACTCATTTAACGCGCAGCACATGACACGAAAATTACCTATTCGTAATAAAATTTTTTACTTGCTGCCTTGTAGGTCCCGGCTCATAGTAGTTTTCCGAATATCCTTTTGAGGAAACCTAATTTATAGTGGAGACTAATTGACATTGTAACGGTATATTAATACCTTATGTTTGTAAGATAAATTGGAATTTTGAGTACGATTGAAAAGTACTTAGGGAATTAAGTGATGTGAAATGAAAGTAACAGGATAAGCTCAGCTCTTTTAACACTTTCCTTAATTGACGTTTTTTTTGACAAACCTTACAAGCATGATTATATTTATTTTTTTTATTGAATCTTAAACAAGAAAACGGAATGCATTTACAACGATTTTTTTATATTTTTCTTATCATTTTGGGGATCAGCAGTTGCGGGATCAACAAAAAAGTGCAACAACAGGAAATCTCATTTGATGAAGGTATCCGGAAGATTAACCACGTGGTGGTTATCTATATGGAAAACCACAGTTTCGATAATTTGTATGGAGAGTTTAAAGGAGCAAATGGCATAGAAAATGCTAAAAAACGCAACTTTATACAGGTTGACAAGGATGGAAAACCTTATCAGTACCTTCCCGAGATTCCGCGAAACAACTCTTTTCCAACCAATCTGCCAAATGAACCTTTTAATATAGATCAGTATGTTCCGTCCGACAAAAAAACGCCTGATGTTACCCATATGTTTTACCATAACCAGTTGCAAATTAACGGAGGAAAGATGGATAAGTTTGCGGCATATAATAATTCCAAAGGGCTGGCAATGGGCTATTATAGTACTGAAAAACTACCCCTGTTTCCGATAGCTCAAAAATACACACTGTGTGATAATTTTTTTCAAAGTGTATTTGGTGGTTCCTACTTTAACCACGTTTACCTGATTTCTGCCGCCGCGCCAGTTTGGCCGGATGCCCCGGAATCATTGATCGCGAAAGTCGATGCCGATGGAAAAATGATAAAGGATGGCAAAGTTACTCCAGACGGTTATGTGATCAACCATATTCTTTCACGAAACAAACCTTACCCTCCCAAATCGGATACTTCCAAATTATTGCCATCCCAAACGATGCCGACTATTGGCGACAGGCTGAGCGAAAAAAATATATCCTGGGCATGGTATTCGGAGGGATGGGATGATGCGGTAGCCGGAAAGAAAAATAATTTTGCTTATAACCATGAACCTTTCCTGTATTTTGCCAGGTATGAGGAAGGGACAGAAGGCCGGAAACACATGAAAGACCAAAATGATTTCATTAAAGCAGCGAAAGCAGGTACGCTTCCCAGCGTTTCTTTTGTGAAACCCGGTGGCGGAAATGACGAACATCCGGGCGGTTCTGATGTATATTCTTCAGAACAACTGGCTGTAAACCTGATCAATGCCGTATTAGAGGGACCCAATGCTAAGGATGCATTGGTTATCCTAACCTACGATGAGTTTGGAGGTTTTTATGATCATGTAAACCCACCGGTTATCGACAGATGGGGTCCTGGGAGCCGTATTCCAGCAATTGTCATCGGCCCATTTGCCAAAAAAGGCATCGTAGACCACACGCAATATGAGACCGTCAGCATTCTTTCTTTTATCGAGCATAGATGGGGAATAGAACCATTGGCTGAACGGGATAAAAATGCGAACCCATTCAGGAATGCGCTTGTATTTAAGTAAATTACGGTTAATCGGGAGGAGGAATATGATATGTATAAGCAGATTGGAATAGTAGCAATTCTATTTACAGGGCTATTTATTGTAAGCTTTACCTCCGTTAATTCAAATGATACAAAAGAAATAGAAGCCAGTCCGCGTGAACGAAACATTCAACAAGAAGTTTTAAGTCAAATCGCATCCTTCCAGGATTATGTAAAAGACACCTTACTTTTTGAGGTTAGTAAAGATAAGGTTGACGAACAAAGCGTTCAGCAAGCTTTCCTAAAATCAAGATTGCTGTTTAAAAGATTTGAATGGGCGGCGACATATTTTACTGCCGATCTGACTAAGAGATTAAATGGCCCTCCTGTACAAGAGATCGAGAATGCTGATTTATTAGACTCTTCTTTAACCCGTGCTGTTGAACCAATGGGGTTGCAGGTGATGGAGCAATTTATCTTTCCGAGATACGATACTGCGGGGAAAAAAGAGCTGATCAACGAAACCAGGCATTTAATAAAAAATACAGCGTATCTGATTTCTTATTTTGCTGATCATCAGCTTGCAGATTGGCGAATATTGGATGCGGCCAAGCTGGAGGTATTCAGGGTAATTGCTTTAGGAATTACCGGATATGACAATGCGCTTTCTTTAAATGCTATGGAAGAATCATCCGTATCTTTAAAAAGCCTGCGGGACGTCCTTTGTTTCTATGTAGATAAAAAGAAAAAAACCACGTTAATGCAGGATCTGAATGCCTCCATAGCTTATCTGAATCATCATCCTAATTTTAACTCATTCGACAGAGCGGCATTTATTACAAGCTTCGGAAATAAGATCAGTACCGGAATAGCACAATTGGAGCAGGATTTACCGGGGCGTAAAATTAAATATAACCGAATGCTTAGGCAGGAAGTAAGAACATTGTTTGATTCCGATGCATTTAATGTAGATGCATTTTCTCCTGGTCCTGAATATCATATTACAGATGCTAAAGTGGAGTTGGGTAAAAGACTTTTTTATGATGAATCCTTATCCGGTACCGGTACAAGAAGTTGTGCTTCCTGCCACAATCCTGATTTGGCTTTTACGGATGGACTGGCTAAGCCTGCAGATATTCATGTTCCCGAAAAACTGCTGACAAGAAATGTACCTACGTTACTCAACGCGGCTTTACAGTCAAATTATTTCTATGATATGAGGGCGTTAATGTTGGAGGATCAGGTGCGTGATGTAATCAGTAACAAGCAGGAGATGGACGGTTCGATTGATGCGATCATAAAATATGTGTCTGCAGATAAATCATATCGGTCGTTATTCGCGAGGGCTTTTTCTGCAAAGACTGAAAAAGGAATCAACCCGGATCAGGTAACGAATGCCCTGGCTTCCTATATTCGTAGCTTAACAAAACTCAATAGCCGGTTTGACGAGTATATGGGCGGTAAGGAAGATGCCTTGTCAAAGCAGGAATTGAAAGGTTTTAATTTATTTATGGGGAAAGCGAAATGTGCCACTTGTCATTTTGCTCCTTTGTTTAATGGAGTTACCCCCCCTAAGTACGTGGAGAGCGAAACGGAAGTGCTGGGGGTTCCTGTGTCCCAGGCAAATGCTACGCTGGATCCGGATTTGGGTTATTATGGCGTGATTGGTGTTGATTCCTATAAACATGCTTTCAAGATTCCCACCATCAGGAATATCAATAAAACTGCGCCTTATATGCACAATGGAGCATATCGGACTTTAGACGAGGTCATGGAATTTTATAATAACGGGGGAGCTGCGGGCTTAGGGATAAATCTTCCTAATCAAACGCTTGCTGAAGATAGTCTTCATCTCACTGAAAAAGAAAAAGCGGATATCGTTGTTTTTATGGAGAGTTTAGAAAGCAAGTAAGGTTTATAGACCCCCGGATTCGATAGTAGAACGGGAATGGACACACCAGTACCTAAACAGCAGTTGCTATAAACGTGAGTCAAAGATGATGTAATTTCCTATCCTTGTATTCCTTGTTAGTATTTATTGCAGCCAGTTCAGTTTCAAGGTAAATGATATACTATTCCTGAGGTCTTCAATTTCTAATTTACCAAAAAAGAAATGTTCTCAGGTACATTCTGGATACAATGAATCCAGAGGAAAAACCGAAATAATAACGCAATCAAAGTTCCGTAAGGAAAGACAAGGCTTTTTTATGTGTTTCAAGTACATTATCCCATATTTGTAATTTGAAATACCTTTATGCAGGAAATAAAAAATATCATATTCGATTACGGGAATGTAATTTTCGAAATAGACTTTAAAAGAACTCAGGAGGCACTGACCCAACTCGGCATCAAAAATAGTACGGAGTTCTTTGCACACAAAAGTCATCATCATCTCTTTAATGACTTCGAAACTGCGGCGATCAGCCCTGCAGAATTCAGAACTGGCATCCGCGAGGCAGCTGGCAATAACGATCTAACGGACGAGGAAATTGATGCCGCCTGGAACAGTTTACTGATTGGGGTTCCACCAGGAATCCATGATGTATTACTTAAAGTAAAGCAAAAATATCGCACCTTTCTCCTAAGCAACAACAATGAAACACATTACATCTATATAACGGAGTACCTGAAAAAGGAATTCAACATGGATGATAACAGTAGTTTATTTGAAAAGGCCTATTATTCACAGCACATGTTTTTACGCAAGCCTAATGTGGAGATATTTGAGCAGGTAATCCGGGAAAATGGGCTTAACCCGGCTGAAACGTTATTTATTGACGATAGTCCGCAGCACATTGAAGGCGCCAGGCAAGCAGGATTAAACACGATCCTGATGACCAGGCATCCGAGAGACCTGGAGCAGGTATTGATTGATCATCACATCCTGTAACCGAATGATACCGAAATAGCGTCCATCTATATCGGTATCATCCTAACCTTTTTAACTATATTTTTCTGCGTTGTTTTTCCTTCATGATCAAATCCAGTTCCCTGTTGGTTTGCCCGGCGATGGAAGTGTTTTCCTGTGCCCTTCTGAATAAATAGGGCATAACCGCTTTTATAGGCCCGTATGGCACATATTTAGCTACATTATAGCCTGCGTCAGACAAGTTAAAACTTAGATTATCACTCATTCCCAATAACTGGGAAAAATATACATGGGGATGATCATGAGCTATTTTATGCTCATCCAGCAGCTCTGCAAGCAAACGGCAGCTCTCCTCATTATGTGTTCCACAAACGAAAGCAATCTCGTCAATATGATCCATGCAGTAATTTAAAGAAGCATCATAATCCCGGTCTGATGCCGCCTTATCTGGTTGTATAGGCGATGGATAGCCCATCTCCTCTGCCCTTTTCCGTTCCTTCTCCATATAGGCGCCCCGTACCATTTTCACCCCTAAAATGAAACCTGTGGCTTTTGCGATCAGGTGATCTGCCTTCATATCTGCCAGCTTATCGTGACGGTACATCTGGTAGGTGTTGTAAACAATAATGCGCTCCTTATTAAACAAACGCATCATATCCAGGGCCAACTCATCAATAGTGTCCTGTATCCACGTTTCTTCCGCATCAATCATAACAGGTACATTTCTATTGAAAGCCATTCTGCAGATCTTTTCGCAACGCTGTTTCACCTTTTTAAACTCTGCTGCCTCTGTTGCGTTCAATTCTTCTTTGGCATCTAGTTTTTCCAGTAAGCCAAAGCGACCGATCCCGGTAACTTTAAAAACAGTAATCGGAATTCGTGGGTCGCCAGCAGCCCTTTCAATAGTTCTTATGATCTCCTCACAGGTAAAATCGAACACAGCTTCTTCATCTTCCCCTTCAACCGAATAATCTAAAATAGTCCCCACCTTGCATGAAGCCAGCTGCTGAATGGTTTCCTCACATTCCGCTATGGTCTCCCCGCCACAGAAGTGTTTAAATATCGTGGCTTTGATCAGCCCTTTAATGGGCAGACCAATATGAAGAAGAAAATTAGTGACAGGAGGGCCTACCTTTGTCAGGAAATTACTGCTGATCAGCTTAAATAACCAATATGCAGCGTCTAATGCGGAATTTGATTTATGGCGGAAAGCAATTTCCGTATCATCGAAATTCAATGATTCCTTGGTGGAGATTTCCATTTACGAATGTCAGTTAGTTGTTTTGTATGCAAAAGTATAAATTCCGCTGCTATTGGTGGTAAACACTTTATAATTAATTGTAAGTTTGCCTTGCGATGATAAAATTTAAACTGGAAGGCGAATTTATTCCCCTTATTCAATTATTAAAAGCAACCGGACTGGTGCAAAGCGGCGGTGAGGCGCAGACTGTTGTGGAAGATGGTCTGGTAAAGTACAATGGAAAAGTTGACTACCGTAAGCGGCTAAAAGTTCGCGTGGGCGATGTCATTGATTTTATGTCACAAAAAATAACCGTAATTTAATGAACAAACTAGAGAGCGCAGGTCATACCATTCATTTTGAAACACAATTGGCTCCATTAACGGAGGTAATCGAATCCGGGAAATACAGTAAAATATTTGTTTTTGCCGATAGCAATACCTCCGAAGTATGTCTCCCCCTTTTCCGCGAAATGCTGGACGACTTCAATGGTTTCGATCTGATAGAGACCGACCCGGGAGAAGAAAATAAAAACATCGATTTCTGCATAGGCATCTGGAAAACCCTGCTGGATTTTGGCGCCGACCGCAAGTGCCTGATGATTAACCTGGGTGGAGGTGTGATTACAGATATGGGCGGATTTGTGGCCAGTACATATAAAAGAGGCATCGACTTTATCAATATTCCGACTACGTTACTTTCCCAGGTAGACGCTTCTGTAGGTGGTAAAACGGGTATTGATGTAGACAATGTGAAAAATATGGTGGGGACTTTTACCCTCCCGCAATCGGTTTTCATTGAAACTGCTTTTCTGAAAACATTGCCTGCAAGAGAACTCCTGTCGGGCTTTGCCGAAATGATCAAGCATGGCTTAATTGTGGACCACAATTATTATCACGAACTTAAAAACAGTGATTACCTGAAGATAGAACCGCAGGCCATTTACCGTTCTGTAGAAATAAAAAATGAGGTGGTCACTGAAGATCCGCATGAAAAAGGATTGAGAAAGATCTTAAATTTTGGCCATACCATTGGTCATGCCGTGGAAACCTATGCGCTGATTAACGATGCCAAACCATTAACACATGGTGAAGCCATCGCTATAGGCATGATCTGCGAAGCCTTTCTATCGGCCAGGAATAACACCTTGAACGAAGATGAGCTAGAGGACATCACGGCCTATATCACCAGCTTATACCCGCCCTATCACCTGAAAGCAGAAAGCTTTACGCAACTGATGGAATTGATGCAAAGTGATAAAAAGAACGAAAACGGACAAATCATGTTTTCATTGCTAAGTGGTATCGGCAAATGTGATTACAACTGCAGGGTGTCTGAAAAAGACATTTTAGATAGTTTTGCTTACTTCAATGCCATTGGACGCTAAAGAAATAGCTAAAATTTTGAGGCCGTGAATGCCTTGTATTAACAGTAAAAAAATATTTTTTACATTTAGCTATTGACAAATAAAATTTTGTTAGTACATTTGAAAAAAAAATAAGGAAAGGATGTGGTAGCATGTCCGATCATAAATAGAAAAGATGAAAAATATCACTACATATTGGTTTGGTTACTTTTACTACTTTAGTAAGAGCCGGGACTAATATGCAATGATATCAACACGATAAATGTATACGAAAAGTCCCGGCCAAACGCCGGGACTTTTTTTGTTTAACGCAAAGAGAAAAAATGGTAAAACTAATCTAATGAAGAAAGGAACAAGAGTAGCAATTCAAGGCATTAAAGCATCTTTTCACGAAGAAGCAGCTTTCAAATTTTTTGGAAAAGATATCGAGACGATCGAGTGTAATTCTTTTAAGCAAACTTGCGAGAGTCTGGAAAATAAGGAAGCTGACTTTGTAGTCATGGCTATAGAAAATTCTATCGCCGGCAGCTTATTACCTAACTACACCTTGATCCGCGAGTATAACTTTGCTGTAGTAGGTGAAGTATACCTGCCGATCCAGCTGCACCTGATGGCTTTGCCGGGTGTGAAATTTGAAGATGTCCGGTTTGCAACCTCCCACCCTATTGCCATCCGCCAATGCGTAGATTTCTTTTATGACTACCCACATATTCAGGTAATTGAAGGCAATGACACTGCAGCCTGTGCCAAACGCATCAAAGAGGAACAACTAACGGATACGGTTGCCATTGCCAATACCTTGGCTGCTGAACTGTATGGATTGAACATCATAGAACGGAGGATAGAATCCAACAAGAAGAATTATACCCGGTTCCTGATCCTAAGGCTGGATAAAACGGAAGACCTGAAAGAGATCAATAAGGCCTCTATCTGTTTCCAGGTTGGCAATCACGTAGGTGCATTATCCAAAGTACTCAATATTTTTGCAGAGCAGCAGGTTAACCTTACCAAAATACAGAGCATGCCGGTTTTAGGCAAGCGCAACGACTATTATTTCTATGTGGACATGGAATGGAATAACATGGAAAACTATGATAAAGCCGTCCGTCAGGCATTAAAATATACTGTAAACTTTAACATTATGGGCGAATATCAGAAAAATGATCAGGTGTGATCTTCTGCTAAATAGTCCTTCGTAAAATAAAAAACAATTTAAACCCCAAAAAATGAAACTACAATTGAACATTCAGCCATTAAACACATGGCTTGACATTAAAAACGAACCTTTAATCATTTCCGGACCATGCAGTGCGGAAACTGAAGAACAATTATTAACTACAGCCCATTTACTGGCAGCAACCGGAAAAGTATCGGTTTTAAGAGCAGGTATATGGAAGCCACGTACCCGTCCGGGAGAATTTGAAGGCATTGGCAGCATCGGACTTCAGTGGTTAAAAAGAGCCAAAGAAGAAACCGGTTTACCTACGGCTGTTGAAGTAGCAAATGCAAAACATGTTGAAGAGGCTTTGGCTGCAGGTGTCGATATCCTTTGGATCGGAGCACGTTCAACCGTAAACCCTTTTACTGTACAGGAAATTGCTGATGCTTTGCAGGGAGTAGATATCCCGGTGTTGGTTAAGAACCCGGTAAACCCTGATCTGCAGTTATGGGCAGGTGCATTAGAGCGCATCAATCGTGCAGGCATCACCAAACTGGGTGCTATTCACCGTGGTTTCTCTTCATTCGAGAAAAGCTCTTTCCGTAATGAGCCGATGTGGGAACTGGCTATCCAGCTGAAAACATTATTGCCTGACCTGCCGATCATCAATGATCCAAGTCACATCTGCGGTAACCGCGAACTGATCCCTTACATCTCTCAGAAAGCATTGGATCTGGACATGCAGGGCTTAATGATCGAATCGCACGTAGATCCTTCAGTAGCCTGGACAGATGCCAAACAACAAGTTACTCCTGCAGCACTTGGAGAACTGGCTGAGCGTTTAACGGTTCGCGAGCCGGAATCTAAAAACGAGCAATTCACCGATCAGCTGGCAGACCTGCGTAAGCAAATTGATAAAATAGACGATATTCTATTACAGAAATTAGGCGAACGCATGGCAATTGTTGGTAAAATCGGCGAATTTAAACGCGATAACCAGGTTACTATACTCCAGGTAAACCGCTGGGATGCCATCATCAAAAAAGGTACTTCATTTGCGAAAGCTTTAAACCTGGATCTAAACTTTACAGAAAAGTTCCTTGAGCTTGTTCATGGCGAATCTATTCGTAAACAAACGGAGATCATGAATGCCGGCAAAGCAGAAAAAGGCATTGCAGCAGAGGCGCATACTGAAGTTAAATCTTAGCAATGAGTAAAAACGCAATTGTTTCTTTTAAAGGGATTAAAGATATAAATGCTGAAATAACCTTAACAGGTTCAAAAAGCGAAAGCAACAGGGCGCTGATCATCAGCGCCCTGTCTGAGGGGCTGGTTCAAATAAATAACCTCTCGGATGCAGCAGATACAGTGATTCTGAACAACATCCTTAACCAGGTAAAAGCAAATCAGGACCAGGATAATTACCTGACCGTAGATGTAGGACATGCCGGTACCGCAATGCGTTTTTTAACGGCATACCTGTCTATTGCAAATGGAATGTTTCACCTTACCGGTTCGGGAAGGATGAAAGAACGGCCGGTAAAGCTACTGGTTGAAGCGCTTCAGCAACTCGGTGCAGACGTTCAGTATGCGGGACAGGAAGGTTATCCACCACTCAACATCAATAATGGCTTTAAACAAAGCAGCCGGTTAGTTAAGATTCCAGGTAACATCAGCAGCCAGTATTTATCTGCATTGTTGATGATTGCCCCTTCGTTACCATTGGGCCTCTCTCTGGAAATCGAGGGCGACCTGACTTCAAGGCCATATCTTGAGATGACCTTAAGCATGCTTCAGGAAGCAGGGATTACCCATCAATGGGACAACAACACCATTCACATCGATCATCAATCCTTTAAACACTGCAGCTTAACTGTGGAGCCCGACTGGAGTGCAGCCTCCTACTGGTACAGCATTGCAGCTTTGGCGGATCAGGCGAGTATCACCTTGCCACATTTAAAGGAGAAGAGTTTACAGGGCGATAGCAAGATCAATGACATTATGGTTCCTTTTGGGGTGCGCACCTCGCACGTCCCTAATGGCATTGCTTTAAAGTCCGGCACTTCAGTTGCCATTGCAGAAGTATTGAACCTAAAGAATTGTCCTGATCTGGCACAAACCATTATTGTTTGCGCGGCAGCAAAAGGCCTTAATCTTTCTTTTACAGGACTGGAAACGCTAAAAATTAAAGAGACCAACAGAATTCTTGCTTTACAGCAGGAACTGGCGAAAATTGGCGTCTTGCTTATTGAAGACGATGAAGTCTATACTTTAAACTGTGACCAGCTGAGTTTCCCGGAGAAAGTATGTTTTCAGACCTATGATGACCACCGGATGGCCATGGCCTTTGCACCGCTGAGCCTTTTTATCAAGGAAGTAGAAGTGGAAGATTACCAGGTTGTAGAGAAATCATATCCTGATTTCTGGAAAGACCTGGAAAAAGCAGGGTTTACAGTCAGGGAAATTTAGCAATAAAGTCTAAATGGTACATTTAATTTTAACACCATAAATCTAAAATCGTAAACAATATGGCAGGCAATACATTTGGTCAGTTATTTCGCATCAGCACCTTCGGCGAATCACACGGAGTAGCTATCGGTGTTATTTTAGATGGCTGCCCGGCACAATTACCGATCGACCTGGAATTTATTCAGTCAGAATTGGATAAACGCAGGCCCGGCCAGTCAAAGATCACTACTCAACGTAAAGAAAGCGACACTGTTCAGATCTTATCGGGAACATTTGAAGGCAAAAGCACCGGAACACCAATTGCGATGCTGATCCCGAATGAAGACCAGCGGAGTAAGGATTACAGTCACAATACCGATGTTTACCGTCCCTCACATGCAGATTATACCTACGATGCCAAATACGGGATCCGCGATCACCGTGGCGGTGGGCGTTCATCTGCCAGGGAAACTGCAGCCCGCGTAGCAGCAGGTGCAATTGCAAAATTGTTGTTAAAACACCATGGCATCGAAATTTTTGCACATGTTTCTGCCGTTGGCCAGATACAGGCGCCCAACTTAGCTCAAGAGGATGTCAGCACCTTGCTTGCCATCAGGGAAGATAACATTGTCCGCTGCGCTGATCCGGCAACGGCCCATCAGATGATTGAGTTTATTGACGGAGTGAGAAAGGATGGAGATACGGTAGGCGGAAAGGTAAGCTGCATCATCAAAAACTGTCCGGTTGGCTTAGGCGAGCCGGTATTTGATAAACTGCATGCCGACCTTGGAAAGGCGATGCTGAGCATGAATGCGGTACATGGTTTTGAATATGGATCGGGATTTGCCGGCAGTGAAATGAGAGGTTCCGAGCACAACGATATTTTTCTTGCAGCAGAAGGCGGCCCCAAGACGCTAACTAATTTTTCGGGCGGAATACAGGGCGGCATTTCTAACGGCATGGAGATCAATTTCACGGTTGACTTCAAACCGGTCGCGACGATCATGCATAACAAGCAGACCATTAATGCAGCACGC
>CAMLDJ010000161.1 GCA_946478755.1 uncultured Pedobacter sp.
TGCAATGCAATAAAGCCCTAATGGCAATCTCATTCGCATCGCCCTGCCAGATCACATTGACATTTCCAGTAGTCAGATCAATGGGTCTTCCTTCATTTACTGATCTGGCTATTTCCAATAACACGCCATAACGAAGGTCGATGGCATAGTTAAGTCTGTAAATTAAGACCGGCGTATTGTTCTTTTCGGAAAAATACTGGAAGATGCGTTCCCTGCCCAGGCAGGACTGCCCGTATTCGCCTACCGGAGCTACCGGATGCTCTTCAGAAAGACCTCCGCTAACAACCCCGGTAAAAGGATAAACATTCCCGGTTGAGAAGGCTACTATATTAGCCGTCCTATACCGTTCAGCCACACGTCCTGGAAGGTAGGCATTCATGGCCCAGGTAAAGGCTTCTTTACCTGTGGTGCCAAATTTAGTACCTGCAAGGTAAATGATGTTCTCTGCATCTGGTAATGCAGCAAGATCAGCTTCATTCAGCAGATCTGCGGCAATCGTCTCAATACCAGCAGCTTCCAATTCTTCGCGGGCCAAAGAATCAGAAAAGCGTGATACTCCAATGATGCGCTTTTTAAGACCCGCTTGATCTACAGCTAATTTGGCCATTTTAGCCATTCCTGGTCCCATTTTTCCACCTACACCCAGCAGCAGGATGTCTCCTTTTATTTGGCGTATATCGGCAATCAGTCTGTCTGAAGGCCTTAACAGTTCTTGCTCCAGTTGTTCTAATTCAGTCATTTAAGTTTGTTAATTATGATTTGAAAAACAGTTCTTTAACATTACTCAGGGCAAGAAAAATCAGGATCAGCAGACCAATTGCGCCAAAGATCCTGGCAGGCAAAGCGTTGACATGCTTACCCATGATTCCCCGATCATTCGATATGGCATACATGGCTATGCCTATAAAAGGTACCAGGAAGATGGTGACACTCTGCGCAAAAACAATCAGCTCCAAAGGCAGTTTTCCAAATTTAATGGCGATTGCTGCGCCAAATACCATCACCAAGGCAATAAAGATCTTTACAATCTTTGAATTGAGCTGACTCCCCTGTCCAAAAGCATCGCCAAGTAAAGCGCCCCCTACCGTAGCATTACCTATCAGTGAAGAGAAAGAAGCCCCAAACAAGCCAACCAGAAAAAATGTGGCCGCAGCATTACCAAATAAGGGCTCCAAAGCCCTGGCCATGTCTGACGCATTATTTACTTTAATTCCTTTAGTGTTTAGAACTGCAGCGGCGCAGACCATTACTATGGCACTCATGATACCAAGAATCACTATCCCCGTAATGCTGTGGGATTTTTTTTCCGTGATTTCAGGGTTTAGTTTTATGCGTTCCTGTACAAGATAAGATTGATAAAATGCGCCCACGATGGAAAAGCAGGAAGCCACAAAGGCTATGACCAGCCCGGTTGAGCCTGCAGGAAGTTTAGGGACTAATCCAGCTACAATTCCCGAAGGATCTGGTTTGGCAAAGAACAGCGTAGTTACGAAGGCAAGCAGCATGAGGGCCACCAAAAAGATCATCAGTTTCTCCAGAACCTTATAAAAGGCCCGAAAGAAAAGTAGACTGATACCGAGTAAATTAAATACAATGATCCATAAGATGTGTGACGTACCACTGGCCTCCCCTACAGCGATACCAACGCCAATGGAATTACCTGCCTGGAAAGACGTGGTCACAAAAAAAATACCGAGTCCCACCAGGATGGCGGCTGTATTACCCCATTTTAGCCGTATTGTAGTCAACAGCGACTGGCTGGTGGCCACTCCTATCCTCGCCCCCATTACGGTGAAGACGGTCATAAAGAAAATAGCAACAGCGACAATCCAGAGTAGGCTGTAGCCATAATCGGCACCCAACTTGGAGGTAATGGTCATTTTGCTCGGGCCAAATACCAGCGCAGCGGTAATAATTCCAGGCCCTAACGAGAGCAACCATTTTTTCATTTTGTCAATCATTTATATACATTTTGATTTTGTTAACGTATTGAATTTATTTCAACCCTTGTTATAAGGACATACACTAAAAAACTCAATTGGTATGATATTAAGGGCTCCGGTATGTCATCGGAGTCGTCAGTGCCTACAGAAACCCTCAATATCTTTATCAAAAAATCCTTAGTAAAAATCAACAGCAGCAGTGGTCCTTCCATCAAAGCAGAAATATGTGTACGTACCCGAATATAGTAACAGTAATTCTATTAAGCAAATTTATATCCTATTTATTTATTCCGGATACTAGATAGTAAGTAAGGAGCTCAGTAAAAGCCTTTATTTTTTTAAGAAGTCGGAACCAAAGATCTTATCCCACAAAGAAGAGGTCACGCCATAACCTTTTGTGGAGTCGTCATAATGGTGCAGCATGTGATGCTGTTTAATTCTTTTCCAGGCCCCATTTTTAAACTGAGCATGGTGCAGCATATAATGGGTCATGTCATAGAACAGGTAGCCCAGTATAAAGCCGGCGAAAAAGCCTGCCAGCAGATTTTCGGGCAGCATCCATTTGAAAAGAAAATAAAATGCAGCAGCCAATGGTATGCTTGCCGATGGCGGCATCACTAGTCTTTGCGCATCATTGGGATAATCGTGGTGTACGCCATGAAATATAAAATGAATACGTTTGCCCCATTGGGACGAAGGATAAAAATGAAATACGAAACGGTGCATTACGTATTCTGTCAATGTCCAGATAAGTAGGCCCAGAAAGAGATGCGCCAGGAACATCAAAACACCATTGACCTGAACGGAAACCCAAAAAAAATAGCAAATCACTGGTATATAAACAATTAAAGGCACGTAGAACGGTACCTTAGATAGTGCTTCGAACACAGGATTTTTAAACATCCTTATCGACTCCCGGGAATTGGATATAAAATTCTTTTTCATAATTAACTAATTATGCGACCTGCTAACGGAAACGCTAAATTACGGCTTTTCTCGTTTTCTTAGTATGCTATTTATGGAAATTTAGTCATTTTTAATACCTGAATTTCATGGCAACATACGGGTACCATCCTTCGCTAGAATGGCCCATTACAAAGCGAAGTACTGCCAAAGATGCGGGGGCAAAGTAAATTCCACCACCATAGCCCTGATGCCAGATCTCCGATTTTTCATTCTTTCGCCATACACGCCCTACATCATGAAAACTCAGTAGTCCAAATTGTCCGGGAATGATGTAATTGATAAAATCTGTTATTTTGACCCTCAGCTCCAGGTTATTATACAGGCTATGCTGTCCGCCAAATCTGAATTCCCTGTAACCAAGCAGATTACCTTGTCCGCCCAAAAACTGCGACTGATAAAATGCCTGTTTACCGATGGTCAGCCCCCCTCCAATCCGATCTGTTAGAATTATCCCTCTCTTTTTATCGAGTGGCTGGTACACCGAAAATGAAGCAGTAAATTGTGCTATCGAGTTAGAAAACTCGTTCAGCCCTTTATAAGCGGCTATGCGTGTATCAAGGTAAGTACCGGATGAAGGCAATATATCGCTATTGCGGTTGTTACTGATAAAACTTAGTGTTAAACCCACATAGGTCTTATCTTTAGTTATGGTTGTGCTGTCCGCCGAATGCAGCTCATCGACCTGTTCTATGAACCTCCCGTCATTATCGTTCTTATTATACCGGTAATACTGAAAAGACGGACCAATGCTGACAGCAGATTTTGATGTTCTCCATCTTATCGCCGGATCAAATTGGTATAAGCTAAATCTCGCCCTATAGTACCTGATGAAATCCCCTGTTTTGTTAAAAGATGTTTCATTACCTAAACCATAAAAATTCTGTGAATTCTCTGGAGCAAAAGCGTCAGCGCGTAAGGTGATGTCGGCTTTACCCAATGCCCTGAACAATTCGGCATTGTAATTAAACC
The DNA here is from genome assembly GCA_946478755.1 of uncultured Pedobacter sp. The sequence continues at coordinate 3,879 of CAMLDJ010000161.1, forward strand.
TGAATCCCGCAGTAGCAAAGGAATGCAGAAATGAAAAGGAATGTGTGCTACCATAAGGCACTTTTCGAAACCCCGGCTGTACAATCTTATAGGATAATCCAAGGAGAACCCTGTCATCTACATTGTAGCCGGCATTTAAAAGCAGCATTTTACGGGTATACAGATCAACAGGCACAAAATGGGTATTTGAAGTATCATTATCAAAACTTCTGCTTATTTTTTCCGTTTGGCCGCTCAGGTTTACGTTATTACTCATACCATAAACAGGCACCTTTCTAAAAGCATTTTCGACATGATATTTTTTTTCGCCATCTGCCCCAATTATTCTTAATTTGATATTTGACGTTCTGTTATTGAGGATTAAGCTGTCGTTGCCGTCTTTAACATACAGCCGGATCTCACGGGTGACAGCGGGATCAAATGTCCGGTTAAAGATGACGTCCTTAACAGCAGCGTCTTTAGTTATTTTACTGATAGTAATTGTCAGCGCCTTTCCGGCTGCATCGTTAATAACAACCAGTTCATTTTTATTGGTCGCCTGTACATCTACTATTTTGCTGATGAAACTATAATATCGGTTCATCATTGCCGGCAGTTTCTCTCGTCTTATCTTCAATTGCGTTAAAAGGCGGTCGTGGCGTAACGAGTAGCCAGGTTCAGGTAACTTCCTTAGCGCGCTTTCCAGCACCTCATCAGTTATCCGGGTACAAAAATCGTTTACAATGTTTGTCCATTGTGCTTCATCCAACCCAGAGAACCATTTGCTGTAAAGCCCCCTACCCTCCCAGAAAAACCAGTTGATATCCGGCAGGTTCCTTTCATAACCCTGGATCATGGGCAATAACCAGGAAGCCTGGGCATATCTCGGAATTAATCCTTCCGACAGGTAAAATACCTGGTCCCTGTCTCGCGGAACGGGCTGATACCTGGTTGTGCCATCTTGCTCTTTAATGGGCTTCCAGCGCCATTGATCTTCATGCCTGTCCCAGTCGCCCAACAAGGCGTCAAGCGCCTTAGCTCTCAAAAACATCGGGGCATTGTAAGTATTGTCGCTATTGTCATTTAGCTTACGCATCATTTTTTCCGAGTTGTCGGTATCTCCTGCGGGTTCTCTTTCTTCCAGCAGGCAAAGCGTGTTCTGAAATACACTTGCATATTCACCAAGTTTCTCGTCCGGTAATACCCATCCAATCATTGGGTCGCTATGTGGCACCCCGACTGCTTCCGCAATTTCAGGAACTACCAGTGCAGAAAATGGGTTTTGTGCTGACATATTATCTTTTACTACTTCTCCTGCAAAAGTTTTCCGAAATATTGCTGGCAATAGTATTTCAGGAAATTTCTCTACACTCCGCAGTACCCACTCCCGACCCTGGGCATCTACCAGGCGTAACGAGTGCGACTGGTTTCCACCGCCGCGTTGGGTGGGGGTCAATCCTCCTTTGATGACCGAAATTTTAATTGTGGGTACTTTTACGGGCATCGCGTATTCTTTGCGGTAGTTTTCTCCAAACAAAAAGCGGTGAAATCTACCTACAGTATTGTATTTAGGATAAATGCTGATGCTGATGGAGTCCTGGCTATTAGCCAGTGTGGTTGTGAGCAATAAAATAGAGGAGAGAAGAAACTTAATCATTCTGTAAATATCTGAGCCTAAAGCTAAGCATTTCTTAATCTATGGTAAGATTTTTACCAGTTGTACCCCGTAATTTTGTAGTGTAATTTAACGACAAGGTTATGAAAAACGAAATTTTAGGAATCCACCACATTACTGCGATAGCAGGCAATGCCAAAAGAAATTATGATTTTTACACTCGTATATTGGGTTTAAGGCTGATCAAAAAAACCGTTAATTTTGATGATCCACATACCTATCACTTTTACTACGGGGACGAAAAAGGAAGTCCTGGAAGTATTTTAACATTTTTCCCATGGGAAGGCATTCAGGCAGGACGAAGAGGCACCAAACAGGTTACTGAAATCGGCTACAGTGTCCCTGCTGGGAGTTTAGAATTCTGGCAAAACCGTTTTGAACAACATAACATCATTTACAATAAGCCTGCAAGTAAATTTGGTGAACGCTATCTTACCTTTTTGGATCCTGATGGGTTAAAATTTGAACTGACAGAGGCAAAGAAAAAGGATACCAGGCCACAGTGGACAACCAAAGAAGTTGATAAAGCCAATGCAATCCACGGATTTCACCACGTTACCATTACCACCAATAAAATGGAAGATACTGCAGCGGTTTTAACTCAGGTATTTGGTTATGAACTGACCGAAACCGAAGTAAACAGGTCCAGATTTGTTACCCATGCAGTTGAACATGCCGCCATTGTAGACCTGGTTGAAGCTCCCGGAGAAGCCATTGGGCATGTTGCGGGAGGCTCTGTACACCATGTTGCTTTTAGGGTGAAAGACGAAGCTACGCTGATGTACTTCAGGAACAAGATCGTAGCAATGGGATTAAACATCACGGACAAAATAGACCGAAATTACTTCTATTCATTGTATTTTCGCGAACCAGGAGGTGTACTTTTTGAGTTGGCTACAGACAATCCTGGTTTTACCGTAGATGAGCCGCTGGAAGAACTGGGCAGCAATTTAAAATTACCTGTGCAATATGAAAGCATGAGGGAAGAAATAGAAGGCATCTTACCTAAATTAATTTAACATGTATTCTCATCAAAAACACATAGTTACCGCGGGCATTCCCGCAGAGGAGGCCAAAAGAGCCATCATCTTTATTCACGGAAGGGGTGCGTCTGCAGAAGACATCCTTTCCCTGAATAATCATCTGCAAATAACAGATGCGGCGCTCTTTGCTCCTCAGGCCACAAACAGCAGCTGGTATCCCTACAGCTTTATGGCACCCGTTAAAGAGAATCAGCCGGCATTGGATTCGGCACTCGGTATCATCAAAGAACTGGTGGCTGACATTGAGCATTCGCGCATCCATCAAGATCTGATCTACTTTGTTGGTTTTTCTCAGGGGGCCTGTCTACTACTGGAATATATCAGCAGAAATGCCGGAAAATATGGAGGTGCCGTTGCCTTTACAGGAGGACTGATTGGGAAAGAAATTAATATGCAAAATTATAAGGGTAACTTTAAACAGACACCCGTATTGATCACTACCGGAGATCCCGATGCACATGTACCAGTATCAAGGGTAGAAATGACAAAGGGGATAATGGAAAGAATGGGCGCAGCGGTTACCCTAAAGATCTATCCCGGGAGGCCGCATACCATTGGCAAATCTGAAACAGAACTTGCCAGACAACTGGTTTTCAAATAAAACCATCAATAACGCTTTTCAGTTGACCGGCCTGTATCACACCGCTCTGCCTCCATTTCGTTTCTCCATTTTTGAATACAATAAGTGTGGGTACACCCTGAATGTTGAACTGCCGTGAAACTTCAGGGTTTTTATCTACATCCACTTTAAGTATGGTAGCACTTTCGCCGATCATGCTTTTCAGCTGTTGTAAAATAGGGGCCATCATTTTACAGGGGCCACACCACTCTGCAGAAAAATCGACCAGTACCGGCTTATCTGAATTAATAATTTCTTTAAAGTTTGCCATAAATACCTAAGTTATGATATAATTAACAAGCCGGGTGTAAAAATGTTCGACTGCTGCTGCTATTTTCCATCTATATGTTATTTGAAATACCGCAATCCATATCTGATCATGACATAAACAGGAATCGCCAGCGTGATCCAGGAAAAAACATGCCATATTCCAACACCCATTATGGCCAGTAACAGACCTGAAATTGTGATTATTGAAAGCAAAATGGGAATTCCCCACACTTTAAAAAAGAGCTTATATTGTTCATGCATCTTCTTGAACGGTTGATAAGATTAGCGATTCTGGTTCTCCTATTAGTCTCTGTAACTGGGCTGATCTCGCCTTGCGCCTGGCAATCCAAAGATAGATTCCGGAAACCAGTACAATAATGGTAGCGAGATCAAAGATGGCCCAGAGGATCTTCATTGGTATCCCGCCATAATCCCCGAAATGAAAGGGCTGCGAGATAAAAATTGTCTTCAGGTACCATGGAAGATCTCTCATATCTGTTAATTCACCAGTTTTGGCATCTATTAACGCAGGTTTGATGATCCTTGAAGTTAACGGGGTTGTTCCCACCAGGTATACTCCATAATGATATTTGCTGGAATAGAGCGTACCTGGATAGGCCACAAAAGACACTTCCATTCCGGGAGCAGCTGCCTTAGCTGTTTTGACGGCAGCCTCCAGAGAGCTTAAGGTTCCGGTTACTTTAGGCTTATCTTTGTATCCGGCAACCATCTCGGCCAGTTGGCTGGCCTTCCATTTGTCCAGCGCAGGATCAACCAACGTATTGATCACTCCGGTAAGCCCTACAACTGATGCCCAAGCCAGCGTAACAATACCGAGCAGATTGTGCAGATCCAACCATCTTAGCCTCGATGACTTCTTGGTTCGGATCATCCCAAAATTGAAACGCTTCATGATCGGCCCGTATAAAACTACACCCGAAACAATGGCCACAATGAAAAGAAAGCCCATGAATCCTAGAAAAAGCTTGCCCAGTATTCCGGCCAACATTTCTACATGAAGGTAATACATAATGAGCATAAAGTCCATTTCATTTGGTGGGCTGTCCATCACCTTCCCCGTATAGGCATTCATGGTCAGGTAATAGTCTGCTTCAATTGGTGCTTCACTGGAATCCGCTACCACGACAAACATTTGACCTGGATGATCTTTCACATCCCAGGATACATACTTCAGCGCCTTTACGGGTACATTTCTTAGCGCCTCTTCGAGGATCACATCCTTTGATACTTCTGGAGTTCCGGGGGCAACGGAGGGCATTTCAACCTCCTTACCCAGTAAATGGTCAATTTCCTCATAAAATATCAGTGGTAAACCGGTCAGGCAGAGCATGAGCAGAAAAACTGTACAGATCAGGCTGGTCCACTTGTGGACATTAAACCATTTTTTTATTGTTCTCGCCTTCATAAGCAAATTAAACGATTAATGATATATAAGGTAACCATTTTGCCGATTAAAACTTATAAGCGAAACTTGCAGCTAAGTTTCTAGGTTTCTGTGGGTTAACAGACCAGTAACCAATATAATATTCTTCATTGGTCAGGTTGTTCATGTTAAAGGTAAACCTGTATTTGTCTGAGTTATAAAATAAGCTTGCATTCAGCAGGGTATAACTTGGAAGTTCAAAAACTCCTGTTAAACTATTATCTATTACTTTATATACACCGGCATAATTTCCGCCAAGCCCCAGACCAAAATCCTTCAGTTTGCCGTTTGAAAATTTGTAGGTTGCCCACAGGTTGGCCAGATCCTGAGGTCCCTGCCCGCCCGGACTTCTACCTACTTCATTGTAAAAATCCGTAGGATTACCTGTGTTTCCATCAAGGACCTGGATTTTGGAATGACTCACTCCGGCAATCAGATTTAAACCAGGTAATGGATTGGCGTTTATATCCAGGTCAAACCCCTTGCTTCCGGTTTTTCCACCTTGAACAGAAGAATATGGCGTGTCATAAACCCGATTTGCTACCTTGATGTCATATACAGAAAAAGTTGCAAACAGCTTATCAGAGAACAAGTTGGCCTTTACACCAAATTCCCACTGGTTTGCATGTTCCGGCTTAAATGATTTTACACCGAGGCTCACTTTGTTTACATCGAAAACCTCCCTTGGGGCCACATTAAAAAAAGCATTCATATAATTGGCAAAAACGGACACCTTATCCAGAATGGGCTGATAAACCAGGCCAAATTTAGGGGAAAACGTCAATTGATTATAATCATCTTCAGGATCCTTCAAATCACCCTTTGAATCAAAATAGTCCATCCTCAGGCTGGCCATCACACTCAATGCAGGGGTAAAATTGAGTACGTTTGACGCATAAGCGCTGTACGCACTGTTCTTTATTTTGGTATTACTGCCCTCTCCAGCATCTGCTAGTGCTTTATCTACCAAAGCTTGTGTTAAAAATACCGGTTCAATTTTATTGCCGTCTTTGTCTAATTCCACTTCGCTGTTCTGAGGGGTTACCTGTCTTACCATAGCCCATCCAGAACCGTTGTCGATCACAGTACGACTAAAATAATCCAGCCCTAACAAGAAACGGTTCCTAAGATCTCCTATCTTAAAGTCACCATTAAAATTCTGCTGAATATCAGTCGTTTTCGTAGTCTGCTGTTCTTTATGGAAGTACTGGTCAAAATAACTATCTCTGTATATCCCTTCCTCATCTAATGGTGCATCATCCCAGATATAAGAATAATAGCCATCTGATTTTACATTACCCCTTGAAATGACGGTTTGGGAAGTCCACTTGTCCGATAATTTGTACAACATCTGTCCCTGCAAATTATATCTCGGGTTTTTTATGGCCAGATCGTCACTTATAAAAGAGAGATTCCTATCCAGGTTCAGCTCCTTCAGATTTTTAAAAACAAGTGTAGTGTCTCTGTTGGTATTAAAAAATACAGGCGCTACTGCCCTTTTTTCCTGCAGGATCTCTGTAAATACCTGAAACGAAAGCTTGTCGTTCACTTCATAGGCAAGCGTAGGTGCGATATAGAATGACTTTTTAAATCCGGCATCCTGGAAGCTATTTTCGGTGTGGTAGGCCGTATTAATGCGCAAAGCAATCTTTTCCGTTTTACTTAATGGCATGTTTACATCTGCGGTAATCCTGTTCAATCCGAAACTACCCAGATTATAAGCAACTTCACCACCAAAACTGTAATAAGGTTTCTTGGTGATGGTGTTGATGATCCCGCCATAGCCATAAAAAGAAGCGCCAAATAAGGTACCCGAAGGGCCTTTCATGACCTGGATTTCCTCTACACTGGCCGGATCCAAATTTCCGCTGGTTAGGCCGGGTAGTCCGTTGATCAGACTCGGCTGCGCCTCAAAGCCACGCAATGCAAAGTAAGAAGCCCCATCGCCACCTCTACCTGTAGATTCCCATGTTCTTGAAATTCCAGGTATGTTCCTCATGGCATCATCATAATTGCTAATGACCTGTTGCTTTAATATTTCCTGCGGAACTGAGCCATATACCTGTGGATTTTCCAGGTTCTTTAACGGCATTTTAGCGACTACTGCATTTACTTTGTTTGCATTCCTTAAAGATATGTTCACCTCACGCAATTGATCAGCATTTTCATTCAGGATGAAATCAACAGCTGTTGTTTCACCTGATTTTACTTCGACAGTCTGTTGCTGTTTCACCAGGCCAACGAATGTTGCAATGAGCATATGCGTACCCGCTTTAATACCTTTTAATTGATAATTTCCTTTTTTATTGGTTAAGGCTGTTTTGCCAGTTCCCTTTATATTTACCGTAACAAGTTCGGCAGGTTTCCCGTCAGATGTTTTCACGGAACCGCTGATGTGTCCTGTCTGCGCGAATGATGCGCTTACAGTGCATAAAAGTAGAAAAGTGAAATTGGTAAGACTTTTCATCATAGTTAATTTTGCTTTTTTTTGATTAATATTTGAACGGAGGCAAACCTACTATTTAAAACCGTTCTAAACAAAAGTTATTTAAAATTAATCTAAATAAAACAAAATAAGAGTCGGCTTTTCACCTATTTATTCCTTATATTGCCCGTAAGCAAGGCCGGTGATGTATAATGGCATGAAAAGCTGTGGCCGTGAATATATCCTGGGAATGGGAAGTTAGTGACATACAAGCTCATGGTTCCGTTATACCTTTGGTATACATCTGGTATACCTGTCCTGGTCAGTCGTATATACTTCGTACATCATTCAAGCGTCAGTTAATGTTGCGATAGTCAAGACCGAACCAACACCCTGTCACCACCGAATGATGACCGAAGCAGCAGGCCAGGTATAAAAGAGGTATAGCAGATATATAGAGAGGTGTCCTGTATTTGAATATGTTTACTGAAGGAACAAAAAAGCCGATCATTTTTGAATGATACGGCCTCATTGACATACATGATTGGTCTTTAGAATTTGATGTTTCCTCTTATTTCGCCACCAGGAATGGTTGAACTGTGAACATTCAAATACCATTTACCGGCAAGCAGCTGGTTTACCGCAGCATCTGTAAGCACACGCGTTTCACCCGATATGGTTCCTGAACTTGTGGTTGAAAAGCCGGTAATTCCTATAACCACCACGGAGCTTTTGGTATCAGATCCATCCTCAGCTCCGTGAAAGTGCATATTCGTCGTCGTTGCAGCGGCTGACCCGAGTTGCCAGGTAAAGTTGTAGGTTAT